>NZ_JAGTPT010000017.1:0-95702 GCF_018195675.1 Brevibacillus sp. NL20B1 | reverse complement strand
CTTTGAGAAGGGACGAGGCCGGTTTGTTTTCACACGGGTGTTTTCTTCATGGCGTGATTGTTTTCAAGTCGGGGGAGACGTTGAGTTTTGGCTGCGTGCACGCCTGAATGTCTTCCGGCGTGTAGCCTTCCGCCACCTCTTTCAGCACCAGGCCGTCCGGGGTGACGTCCAGCACGGCGCGGTCGGTGATGATCCGGTTCACCACCCGTTTGCCGGTCAGCGGCAGGGCGCATTCGTTCAAAATTTTCGGATCACCGTGTTTGTTGACGTGCTCCATGATGACGACGATCCGCTTTGCACCGTGGACCAGGTCCATCGCGCCGCCCATGCCCTTGACCATTTTGCCGGGGATCATCCAGTTGGCCAGGTCGCCTGCGGCAGAGACTTCCATCGCGCCGAGGATGGCCAGGTCAATGTGGCCGCCGCGGATCATCGCAAACGACTCCGCGCTGGAAAAGTAGGCGGCGCCGGGTATGGCGGTGACCGTCTCCTTGCCGGCGTTAATCAGGTCGGGGTCGATTTCGTCTTCCGTCGGATAGGGACCGATGCCGAGCAGGCCGTTCTCCGACTGGAGCACGACTGTTTTGCCCTCCGGAATGTAGTTGGCGACGAGGGTGGGCATGCCGATCCCCAGGTTCACATAAAAGCCGTCCTCGATTTCCTGGGCGGCGCGCATCGCAATCTGTTCACGCGTAAGAGCCATCACTGCATCCTCCTTTTGCTGGAATTACTGCCGCACCGTGCGTCGTTCGATCCGTTTTTCAAACGACGGAGCCTGGATCAAACGCTGCACGTAGATGCTGGGGGTGTGAATCTGATCGGGGTCCAGCTCACCTGTTTCGACGATTTCTTCCACTTCGACGATGGTGATTCTCCCGGCGGCGGCCATCATCGGATTGAAGTTGCGGGCCGTCTTGCGGTAGACGAGGTTGCCCATCTTATCCGCCTTCCATGCCTTGATCAGGGCGAAGTCGCCGGTGATGGCGTGTTCCAGCAGGTACTCCTTGCCGTTGAACACGCGGGTTTCCCTTCCCTCGGCGATCGGGGTGCCGACGCCGGCAGGTGTGTAGAATGCGGGAATGCCGGCCCCGCCGGCCCGGAGACGTTCAGCCAGCGTCCCCTGCGGCGTCAGTTCCACTTCCAGTTCTCCTGAGAGGAACTGCCGCTCAAACTCCTTGTTTTCCCCCACGTAGGACGAGATCATTTTCTTAATCTGCTTTTCCTTGAGCAGAAGACCAAGCCCCCAGTCGTCGACGCCGCAGTTGTTGGAGACGACGGTGAGGTCCTTCACGCCCTTGTCGCGAAGTGCGATGATCAGGTTCTCCGGGATGCCCACCAGACCGAAACCGCCGACCAGCAAGGTGGCACCGTCGTGGATGTCTTGCACGATTTCCGCATAGGACGAGTAGATCTTTGCCATGAAGCTCACTCCCACCATTCGAAATATTGAGAAAAAGCGACGCGTGAAAGCGCTGACAAAATCGGGCTACCTCCATCTTACCAGAAGTGGCGATCGGCTGAAAAGAAGGGGGGGAATTCCGCCTGTTTGCCCAAGAGGACAAGGCGCGGTGGCAGACGTAAAGTAAAGAATCGTAAAAATCGACAGAAAAGTGGCGCAAGTAGAATCCTTTCGGTAAAATTATTTTGTACTAATTGTCCCATTTTCTGTTTATGTTTCATGTTTCGACATATCGAGTCCGGGGTAGGGGTTGATGGAATGAAGAAATGGATCGGGCTTTCCCTCGCTGCCCTGCTGATTGCCGGGTGCGAAAAACTGGAGAAAAGCGTGGAAAACCTGAAGCGCCTGCAAGAAGAAAGCGTGATCAAGGTGAAGACGGTGAAAGCCTACACGGTCGAACAGCATGACGGCATGACCCAGGAGATCGCCGGTGTGGTGGCCCCGCTCAAGGAACTGCCGCTTTCGTTTGGCCGATCGGGCCGGATTGCCAATATTTTTGTAAAAAAGGGCAGTGTGGTCAAGCAGGGAGAGACATTGGCCACACTCGACACGTCCGTGTGGCAGCAGGAGGTGAACGCGGCCCAGGGGCAGGTGGCCAGTGCCGCCATTCGTCGGGCAAAGGCGTTGCAGGGGCCGGAGCAGCACGAGGTGGAGGCGCAGAAGATACAGCTTGAAAAGGCCAGGCAGACGGCTGCCCAGGCGGCGGAAGAGCACGCGCGCGGAAAGCTGCTTTACGCCAACGGCGCCATTTCCAAAGAGGAGCTGGACAGCCTGGCTCTCCGCGAGCGACAGGCGAAACTGGACCTGGAGGAGAAGCAGATCCGCTACGACAATCTGCTGAAGGGAGCGGACAAGCTGGACGTGGAAGAGGCCAACGCCGAAGTGCAGCAGGCCAGAGTACAGTTGGAGCGGGCCCGGCAAGAGGCGGCGGACGCCGTGTTGAAGGCGCCGTTTTCGGGCGTGGTGGCGTCGATATCGCAGGCGGAGTCGGAGCAGACGGGGCCGGGCAGCGAGGTGATGCGCCTGGTGGACACCTCAGGCTGGCTGGTCAAGCTGCAGGTGACCGGTGAGCAAATCAGCAATTTTGCCGTGGGCAAAACGGTGACGGTAAAAGCGCCGGACGGTACGGAGACGGAGGGGACAGTTAGTTTCGTGGCGCCGGTGATCGACGCCGGAACCGGCACGTATCCGGTAGAGGTGACAATCAACGGCCGGGAGCACGTCTGGAAAGGGGGTATGACCGTCACCTGCCGCTATCAGGTGAAGCCGAGCGGGGGAGTGCTGGTGCCCGCGAGCAGTGTCGGCATCTCCGAAGAATCCCACTACGTCATGGTGATCGAGGAGAACACGGTCAGGAAAACACCCGTCAAGGTGGGCAATGTGTACGGCCCTCATTATGAAGTCCTGGAAGGGCTGAAGCCGGGCGATATGATCGTCAGTTCCGGACTCTCCTATGTGGCGGACGGTGAGGTGGTGAAAGTGGCCGATGAGTAAACGCACTTATACTTCGACATTGCCGGCGCTGGCCGGGCTGCTGGCGCTCGTCTGCTGCCTGCTGACTGTCGGCGCCCTTTCCAGGATGGATGTCGCGCTGTTTCCCGACCGCCCCCTGCCGGAGTACGTCATTGCCCTGGAGGCTCCCGGCATGTCGGCGGAAGCCGTGGACGAGTCTGTGACCCGTCCCGTGGAGAATGCAGTCCGCGAACTGGACGCCGGGGTGCACATCAGCGCCGAATCCCGATCGGGAGGGGCGACGCTCACAGTCAAGACGGCGGGACGGCCGCCCAGCTCCTACAAAGGCCGATTGGAGCAGAAACTGCAAGAGACGACAGCGCGGTTGCCGATAAGCGGATGGCGTCTCAGCCAGGCCAACCTGGCCGACAATCAGATCGGCCGTTATCTGCTGCACGGTGCGGACGTGCAGGCACTGGCCGACGCGGCCCGCTACGCGGTGCATGACAAACTGGCCTCCATCCCGGGCGTAGCCCGCGTGGAGGTGGAGGACCACAGCGTCCGGGAAGAGGTGGAGCTGGTGTTTCGCCCCTCCATGCTGCTAACCTACGGCCTGACGCCGGGGGATGTGCTGGGACAGCTGCGCGGCGTCGGCGCGGACGAGCAGGTGGGCGCTGTCGGAACCGGCGGTGAGCGGACCGCTTTCCAGTGGAAGGGCCAACTGTCAGGCCCACAGGAGCTGGCCCAAAAGATGATCGCCACGGAGAAGGGATACGTGCCGCTGAAAGAACTGGCCGAGGTGCGCGATTTGCGGGGGAGCAGAGGGGAAGAGGTGACACTCTATCGCGGCGAACCGGCGGTGGGGATCAGCGTCTTCGCGACGGAAGCGGCCCAGGTTCCTGCCATCCGGGCCAAAGTGGCGCAGGCCGTGGCTGAGTGGAACGAACAGGCAGCGGACAGGTACACGCTGGATCTGGTGGAAGACCGTTCACAGGCGTTGACGGCGGCGCTGCGCGACATCGGCTGGCTTGTGGCCGTGGCCGGGTTGGGGGCGGCAGTGATGCTTGGCGTGTGGCTCCGCAGTGCGATGGCCGCCCTGCTGATGCTGTACGCGGCATGTCTGTCGCTGGGAGCGCTGTTGGGCGGCATGTGGCTGATTGGTGTGCCGCTGACGTTGACCTCGCTCGGCCCGACAGCCGTCTTTGCTCTGCTGTACGTCGGGGCGGCAGCGGCGTTGATCCATCGGCTGGCCGGAGCGGGGCAGCTGTCGCCGGTGCTCGGCCTGCGCGAGGCATGGTCTCTGCTGAAGACGCTGCTGCTGGCTGTCGTCGTCTGTGCCGCCGGCTGGTGCGTGCTGATGGTGACCGACTTTGTCAAAGCAGCCGACCTGCCTCTTTTATATGACGCACTGCCGGTTCTTACGCTGGGGACGTTGACCATGCTTCTGGTGTACGGGTTTATCGTGCCGGTGCAGGCCGCTCAATGGCTGACGGTCGGCGCTGCCGCTGGACCGGCCGCAGAGCGGAAGCATTTGGCGGGCAGCCTGCTGGGCGGCAGGGTGGGCCGCTTCCTGAAGAACCGGTGGGAGCGCTCTGTCAACCAGGGCTTTCTGCCGTACGGGATTACCGTGGCCCTCTCGCTGTTGGCCGTCGTGCTGTTGGACGCCTTTGTCCTGACCGAACCGTACGGGGATATCGACGGACAGGAGAAGACGCTGTCGCTGGAGATGGTCAAGGGCAGCACGCTGGATGAGGCGATTCAAGCCGCCCGGGTGGCGGAAGAGCGTCTTTCCGGACTGGAAGAAGTGCGCGACCTGTACACGACAGCCAGTCGGGAGCGGCTTACCTTTCATCTGAAACTGATTGACAAGAGCCGCTGGACCCGGACGCCGACGGAACTGGAAAAAGAGCTGGACAAACGACTTCGGGAGATCCCCGGCACCGATCCGTTTGCCGTCGTGCTTTCAGAGGACCAGAAGACGAGGTTGGAATTTTATGTAAAAGGGCCGTCCCTGCACACAGTCCGGGAGATCGCCTCCCAGACGGTCGCCTACCTGCAGGAGCTGCGGTGGACGGACAAAGACGGGCGGGAGATCATCACCGACGAGCGCCTCGGCGAAGGCGATACGGGGACGTATATCGCCATTCGCCCCAGACCGGAGATGCTCGTCCGCTACCGCGTGACGGAGGAGGAGATCAAGCGGCAGTTGGCCACCTATCTTGGAAAGCAGCAGGCCGGAACCCTGTACGGAGACAACGGGGCGGTACCGGTAACCGCCCGCTTTCCCGACAAGTGGATGGAGCATCCCGACCAGGTGAAACAGATCCTGATTCGCACGCCGCAGGGAGCCGTCCGTCTGGGTGACCTGACGGAATGGACAATTGTCGATGAACCGCCCGTCTATCGCCGCGTGGACGGCATGTACGTAATCAAATTGAGCAGTGCCGTTTCCATGCAAGATCGAATCAGGAGCTTGTCATATGTGATCCCTGACAACTTGAAGGAGATATTCACGATTCCGGAAGGATACGAGATCCTCAATGCAAGCGAATGGGACAAGCTGGAAGAAGCGGAAGCAAACAAAAAGGATACGGCCGGACGGTTGCTGGCAGTAGCCGTGGCGGCGGCCGCAGTGCTTCTGTGCAGTCTGCTTCTTTACCGGCGGATGCGGCACGGGATGGTGGCGCTCGCGCTGCTGCCCGTTTTGGCCGGAGGGGTGACGGTCGGGCTGCTCTGGCTGGATCGGCCGCTCAACCTGATGGGCGTGTACGGCATCGCTGCCGTCTGTGCCGTGATGACACAGCAGGCGTTGATCCATCTGGACGAATTGTTCCGCGCGGACGCCGCTCCCTCCATCCTCAAAGGGATTCGTGTCGGGACAGTCCGGGCGATCCGGCCGCTGGTGTGCGTTTTGGCGGCGACGGCTGCCGCCTGTCTGCCGCTGGCTGCCGGGTGGATGGAAGGCGCCGCCCTTCACGCCTCGTTTGCTGTCGCGCTGTTGACGGGTCTGCTCCTGGCCGCCTATGCCGTTCTCGTCCTTGTGCCGGCGATGCAGCACGCCACTGAGCAGAGGTTGGCCAATCGCGCCGGATTGTCACTGACGGAACTGCGCAGCCGGCTGCATGCCTGGTGGGAAAATGAACAGGTCCGCCGCCGGGATGCGCGCATGCGACAACGGCAGGAAAAAGAGCAGGTGGCAAAGGGGGAGGAGGCCGTCCCCGTACGGGACAGGCACGAGCTGACCGAGGAGGATTTTCAACCGCTGCCGGTGACGGCGCGCGACGCCCATTCGTGACATTTTGCGGGCGTGCGACGGGCGGATTCCTGGTACAATGAAAGCGGAACATTCCCGCGAAAGGAAGAAGAGCGTGAAGACATTCATGCGGCTGTTGGACGTGCTGCTGCTGGTCGCCATATTGGCCGGCTTGTACGTTTCGTCGTCCCAGCCTTACTACAAACAAGACATGCGCGGAACCATTTCCCGCTTCATTGACGAACAAGCGGTGGGCGAACGTCTGAAGGACGTGTCGTTTCGCTACGGAAAACAGGAGATCAGCGTAGAGGCAAGCGGCATTGACGGGTTTATTGAATTTTTCCTCCGCAAAGGAACCCATTTTGCCACATTTGCCCTGCTCGCCCTGACCGGGTACCGCGTGCTGCGCCGCTTCGCACCGTTTGCGGTCGCACTGCCGTGGAGCGCATTTTTGGCGCTGGCGGTGGCAGTGCTGGACGAGTGGCATCAAACCTTTACCCCCGACAGGACGGGACAGGTGGCTGACGTGGTGCTGGATGCCAGCGGCGCGTGCACGATGCTGCTGCTGATCGTGCTTGCGCGGGCGTGGCCCGGACAAAAACGGCGTGATAAAAGATGAGCAGCTCATCCATCCTAATACAGGGGGATCGGACACGCACCCAGGTGTCCTTCCCTGCATCTTTTTCCATCGTTTTTCACCTCTGCCGGCCGGTGTGCTTCGGCAAAAGATTAGGCTTTTCAGTATTTGAATTTCTCTGTTATACTTATGAAATGAGGCTTCTGGTAGAGGTTCTCTTACATTTTTGGGAAATGATAAAAGGAGTGCAAACTGAATGGCAGTACAAGTGGGAAGCATCATCGAGGGAAAAGTGACAGCGATTAAACCGTTTGGGATGTTCGTAGCAGTCAGCGAAACCGAGCAGGGGCTGGTCCACATTTCCCAAGTAGCAAACGGTTTTGTTAAGGACATTAACGATCACTTTTCCGTGGGAGATCAGGTGAAGGTAAAAGTACTCTCCATTGATGATGCAGGCAAAATCTCGCTTTCGGTTCGCGCTGCACTGCCTGCGCCGGAGCGCAGCGATCGCGACGAGCGCCGTGGCGGTGGCTATCGCGGAGGAGACCGCGGAGGAAACGCAAGACGTGACAGCTCTGCTTCCTTCGAGGACAAACTGAAGCGTTGGCTGAAGCACAGCGAAGAGAACCTTGCTACCATCAACAAAAAGAACGCAAAACGCGGCTATTAAGCCTTGTTGATACTGGTTTGACATATCGGGAAGAAGGACCGGTTACCGTCCCTTCTTCCCTTTTTGCATTTTCGCCATGCCCATCCAGGCGTAGGAGGCAAAACGGGGCATCTTAATGCAAGACGAAGGAGACGAGGAGGAGTCCGTGTGCAAACAGGAGGCAACATGGCGTGCGCGCCGTTCCTGGAGCTGAAGCCCGAACTGCCGGTCCAACCGGGCGTCCGGCTGTACACCGTCACCTATCTCAGCCAGGGATTGCGCGTCAAAGCGCTTCTGGCTGTTCCTGATGCAGAAGCGGCGGAACTTCCGGCGCTGCTCTACTGCCGCGGCGGCATCAAGGGCGTCGGGAAGGTGAGGCCTGAGCGGATCAGCCAATTGGCGTCGTTTGGATACGTGGTGCTGGCTCCGCACTACCGCGGAAACGAAGGAGGCGAGGGACGGGACGAGTTCGGCGGCGAGGACCGGCACGATGTGTTCGCCGCCTACGAGCTGCTGCGGGCGATGCCGGGCGTGGATCGGACGCGGATCAGCGTCTACGGGTTTTCCCGCGGCGGGATCATGTCGCTCTTGGCAGCGATCGAGTGTCCCGGGATTCGCGCGGCGGTGGTGTGGGGAGGGGTCAGCGACCTGTTTCTCACCTACGAGGAGCGAGTTGACCTGCGGCGCATGCTTCGCCGCGTCGTCGGCCACCCGCGCAAGCAGCCGGAGGCGTACCGCTGGCGGTCGCCCGTCTACCGGGCGGCGGAGATTGCCTGCCCCGTGCTGATCATCCACGGGACAGAAGACCAAAACGTGGGAGTGGAGCACGCCATTCGCCTGGCGGACGCGTTGCAGCGGTGCGGCAAACCCTGTGAGCTGTGGCTGGTGGACGGAGCCAGCCACCTGTTCCAGGGAGAGCGGATGGAGACGTACACCCGGCGGATGTTTGCCTGGCTGGACAGCGTTGCCCGGGATTAAGCGCTGCCCTCGAGGGCACGCGGCTGGATCGGGAGGGAAATGACGATTTCCGTGCCTTCTCCCACTTTGCTGAAGATGCGCATGTCTCCGCCGTGGTTTTCCACCATGCGCCGGGTGATCGGCAGACCCAGTCCGGTGCCGTCTTCCTTGAGCGAGAAAAACGGGTCGAATATCCGGTTCAGATGCTCTGGCGGGATGCCTTCGCCGGTGTCGCGGATGTGGATGTTCACATAATTCTCGTCCACCCGGTTTTCCACGGTGAGGACGCCGCCCTGCCGCATCGCTTCGATGCTGTTTTTCATCAGGTTGAGCAAAATCTGTTTCAGCTGTTCCACGTCCACCGGCATGCGTGTCTCCTTGTCGCAGAGGTCGACGATTTCGATGCCGTGCAGCGTCGCTTCCGCCTTGATCAGCGGAAGAATTGAGTCCAGCACCTGGGCCAGCGCCACTTCCCGGTAGTTGGGCTGTGACGGCTTGGAGAGCATCAGCAGTTCCGTCACGATTTTGTTGACCCGCTCGATCTCCTGCAGGATGAGCGGCAGGTAGTGGCGGTCGCGCTCCTCGTCGGGGAGGCGCTGCTGGAGCAGCTGAATAAAGCCGTAGATGACGGTCAACGGGTTGCGGATTTCGTGGGCGGCACCGGCTGCCAACTGGCCGACCATGGCCAGCTTTTCCGACTGGTGCAGGTACGCCTGCACCTTTTCCTGTTCCGTGATGTCGGTAAAGGTGACCATCCACCCTGCCTCCCGGTTGTGCTGGTTTCGCAGCGGCACGTAGGAGACCAGCGCGGTGAACGAACTGCCATCCTGCTTGTACAGGGTGATCTTCCGGTTTTCAAACCACGGCGCCTCGTCCGTATCCGGCGATTGTTCCCAGACGGAGGGATCGTCGGTCTGCGGAAAGTAGTTCTTGTCCAGCTGTACCAGTTCGTTCGCCTTTTGATTGATGTGCACCCAGGCAGAGTGATAGTGGCGAGTGATGACCCCGACCGGCAGCGAGTTCAGGATCTGCTCGCGCACGTTTTTCTCCTCTTCCAGTACCAGGCGGCGGGCTTCATCCTGCTGAAACAGGCGGGCGATGTTTCTCGACATCCGGTTGAACTCCTGGGCCAGCTCGTAAAACTCATCCCGGGTGCTGTAGATGATCTGCTGCCCGAACGTGCCTTTGGACACTTTGCGCACCTGCTGGATCAGCGATTGGATCGGCCGGAGCAGCTCCTTGCGGAAGTAGAACGTGCAGAACAGTCCAAACAGAATGGCGGCCACGGAGACTGAATAGGTGAGGATGAGGGAGACTTTCAGGCTCTCGTTGGTCCGCTGAAACTCCTTGTTCGTCTGGAATTCCAGCCGGTTGAGCGAAAAGGTGAGCTGCTTTTCCAACTTGTCGATGTGCGGCTGCACTTCCTGGGTGAGGACGTAGCTGACCGCCTCCACGTTGTTGGCTTTCAGCAACGGGTTGATTTTGTTCAAGAACAGAAAATCCAGTTCACTAATAGATTCAATGATGGCAAACAAGTCGCTGTTGGTGTCTGTCTTGGGGATGGATTCGAAGCGCGACGTGTCAATCAGGTTGGTGTAGTACTCGTCCAGATAGGACGGCTCTCGGGTGATGGTGTACATTTTCAGCGCATACGTTTTCATGTACATCTGGTTTTTGATGTCAAGCAGGCTGCTCGCCTGCGGCAGCACGTTTTGCGTCAGGTGTGTCTCGTCCGTGGTGACTTTGGTCATCTGGTAGCTGAACAACGTTGTGACACAGCCGATCAGAAGCATCATGACAAGGTAACTGAGCATCATTTTTTTCTGAAACCCTAAGTTTCGAAACGGAGACATGTAGATAATCCTCCACCTATTGCTGGCGATGATGAGTAAGGCGTTCAAATTCCTGCTGCATTTCGGCGCGTACCTCCGGCGGCACCATCGGGCCAAACGTGCTTAACCGATTTACGCCCTCGGCCAGACCGTAGGTGACCGTACCGGAAGGAAGCGTGCCGGCGGTGTACTGGGCCATCAGGGTTCGGTAGCACTGCCGGACGTCCTGAATCAACGAGGCGAGCACGTGGTTGGGGGCGATGTAGCGCTGGTCGGCAATGTAGCCAATGGCGTAGATGTTGGCCCGCTGCGCTTCCGTGATGACCGCCAGATTGTAGCTGTCGCCGGTCGTGTAGATCACGTCCACACCTTTGGCAATCATGCTTTTGGCGGCCCGGGTGGCACCCTCCACGTCGTTGAAATCAGGCACTTTCTCGACGATTAGCTGCGTGCGCGAATTTGTGTTTCTGACCCCCTCCTGGAAACCTTCCAACTGCTTGTACTCGGTCGGTTTGTCCGTCAGGATATAGCCGACTTTGCGGGTCTTGGACATGGTGGCGGCCAGTTTCCCGACGAGATAGCCGGCCGGTTTCATATCGTAGCAGATGGTCGTCTGGTTGGGGTGGACCGCTTCCCCGTTAAAGGAGATGAAACGCGTCTCCGGGTAGAGGGGAGCGATCTGGGTGAACGGCTCGGAAAAAATGACACCGTGACCGAAGATCAGATCATAGCCGTTGGAGGCGTACTGCTGCGTCACGGCGGTAATCTGTTCCGGCTTCAGATTGCTGGCGACTTCCAGGGAAAACCCGTACGTTTTCTTCAATTCCGTCAGGCTCTCCAGCGCACTGCTGTTCCAACCCTGGTCGTACGTGGGCCCTTCCAAAAGGAGCGCCACCCGCAGCTTGTGCTTGGCATTCCCAGTTTGGTTGAACTGCTGCAGGTGTGTCATGCTGGTCATAAACTGGCTGGTGATCAACAGGAGCAGGGCGATGACCAGACCCACGAACAGGGCGGAAAACGGCTGCAGTTTGGGCATGACTCGATCCTCCCTAAAAAACAAACGTAATTGAACACACTTCTACAACATAGGCCAAAAATCCTCCGTTTGGAAAAAAAGAGAAGGGACGGAGCAAAATGGTGCAGGTGTGGCGATGCGCATGTCCTGCCGGGTAAAACATGCGGCGGGGAATGGGGCGCGGCCGCTCGGGGAACGATAACGGGGAGCGCCGATGACACCGGCAATACGTTGGGCAAAGGAGGATATCATGGAAAAGGAGATTGTGGAAATTCCCCAGGTGGACATCCCGGACGAGTTCACGCAGGTGGAAATACCGGAGATCGGCGAGACGACGCCCCATCCGAAACCGGACAGCCCGTTGGCCACTGCGGGAGAGGCGGAACAGCCGATCGGTTTTACCACCGGTCGATAACGGACATGACGGGCAGTTCGACAAAAACAGCCAATTTCTTTCGTGGACAAGTCTCGCGTTTTTTGTAAAAGTAAAAAGAGAAAGTGCGAGACGGTTCAAGGGGGAAAAAGTGCGTGGCCCGTTTGTTGATTGTGGACGACGCGGCGTTTATGAGGCGGATGCTGGCCGACATGGTCGGCGACGTGCATGAGGTGTGCGGGGAAGCCGCCAACGGGATAGAAGCGATTGCCAAGTACAAGGAACTGAAACCGGACATCGTCACCATGGACATCAGTATGCCCGAGATGCAGGGCATCGAGGCGATGCGGGAGATTCTGGCGTACGACAGGGAGGCACGGGTGCTGATCTGCTCTGCGATCGGCCACCGTCAGAAAGTGCTGGAAGCGATGAAGTCAGGCGCGCGGGACTTTCTCGTCAAGCCGTTTCAAAAAGAACAGGTGATGGATGCAATTTCGCGACTGCTGTAAGGAGATACGGCCGCCTTTCGTAGAGAAGTCGGCCGTTTTTGAATGGCTCGGTGCTGTTCGGTTCTCACCTTCGCTTCTAACTGGATAACTTCTTGAAAAAACAGAAAATTCAATATATTGTTAAGGCAGCGGGACAGAATTGAGGAGCGGAGGGTGGAGGATGCATGATTGAGGAAAGCGTTTCGCTCAGCATGTGGAAACGTTTTGTTCAAGAAGGCGTATTGGACTCGGCGCGACTCAACAAACGAATCTCGGAATCGTGGCATCGTTGCAAGATCGGGAAAGTCAATCCGTACGAAGGAAAAGGGAGGAAGGTCCTGAAGGGGGAAGCCTGGGAACTGCAAAAGGAAAAAAACCGCCGCCTTCTGGAGTTGACCTTGCCGCAGATCAGCAGGCTGTCTCCGTTTATTCGCGATGTCGGGATGATTGCCCTGGTGATCGATCCGGAGGGCTACGTGCTCAGCATGCAGGGAGAACAGCGAACGCTTCAGGAGGCGCACGCCATCAATTTTCGGGAAGGTGTGCGCTGGACGGAGGACGAGGTGGGCACCAATGCGATCGGCACGGCGCTCATGGCGGGCGAGCCGATCATGGTCAACGGTACGGAACACTACTCCGTCGCGTCTCACTCCTGGAGCTGTTCGGCGGCACCGATCCGGGACGGAAACGGAACCTTGATCGGGGTGGTGGATGTTTCCGCTCCGTTGGCCCGCAGCCATCCCCAGATGATGGCCACGGTCTCTTCGCTGGCTTTCTTGATCGAGCAGGAGTGGATGAAAGAGCGGCAGCGGGATGACCTGGAATTGATGCGGTTGGCGGTGGAGGAGCCGGACGAAGAAGAGCGCCTCTGGGTGGTCTGCAATCAGGATCAGCGGGTGGTGTACGCCAGCCGCAGCGTCCGGCAGGCGATGCGCGGCTGGGCTGAAGCGCCCCGTGAACAGGTGCGGGAATCCGGCTTTCGGGAAGGCATTCAGATTCCCCTGTACTCGCTCAGGCACGGAGGGCTGATCGGTTACCGGATCGAACTGCTCCGCAGCGAGTCCCGGGTCCATCTGCACGGGACAGGCCGTGCCGTCTCCGGGCTCCTGCAGCAGGCAACCGACAGTGCCGTCTCCGGGTTCCAGCAGCAGGCAACCGGCCGTGCCGTTTCCCGAGTTCGGTTTCGCGGAGAGGCAGGCACGAGCCGCGCCTTTCAGTTTACCCTGCGCGAAGTCGAACGGATTGCCCCATCGGACGGCACCGTTGTCATTTACGGAGAAAGCGGCACGGGAAAGGAATTGATCGCCCGGGCGATTCACGACAGCAGTCCGCGGGCAGAGGGGCCGTTTGTGGCGGTGAACTGCGGAGCGGTGCCGCGCGAGCTGATGGAAAGCGAATTGTTCGGGTACGCCGAGGGCGCCTTTACCGGAGCCAGGCGCCGCGGTTACAGCGGGAAGATTGTTCAGGCGGACGGCGGCACGTTGTTTTTGGATGAGATCGGCGAGATACCGCATGCGATGCAGGTGGCGCTGTTGCGGGTGCTGCAGGAACGAAAGGTCACCCCGATCGGAAGTGCGGAGGAGATTTCGGTGAACGTTCGCGTCATCGCCGCCACGCACCGCAACCTGCGTCAACTGGTGAAGGAAGGAGCGTTTCGGGAGGACTTGTATTACCGGCTGCACGTGCTGCCGATCACGGTTCCGCCGCTGCGGGAGCGAAAAGAAGACATCCCGTCTCTGATCCGTCACTATTGCAGTCAGAACGGCTTCGCGCTGGAACTGCCGGCAGATGTGATGGAGGTATTGCTTGCCTATGACTGGCCGGGGAATATCCGGGAACTGTTCAACGTGCTGGAACGGATGAGGGTGTCGCCGCGCGAAGAATGGAAGCGCTTTCTTTTAGAGGCGGTGCAGCCGGAATGTTCTCCGGGTCTGCCACCGCAATCCGCAGCGCCATCCCCTTCCCCTCGTCCGCTCACGTATCGGGAGCAGTTGGAGCGAAACGCGATCGTCCGGGCGTTGGAAAAGAGCAACGGGAGCGCTTCCGTGGCGGCGGAGATGCTGGGGATTCCGCGCAGCACGTTTTACCGGAAGCTGAAAAAATATCAGTTGTAGGCGCAAGGAGGAACCTAATGAATGACATGCCTGTCATCCGCATGCTGAACACGGCCGCATCCATCCAGACCGGAGACGTTTTAATCCCGTTTGGCATCGACGAAGCATACGCCCGGCTGGCGGCGCGGGAAACAGAAGCGGTGCCGCCGCTGGTCCATCTCTGGAGGCACCGGCGGGCGATGGTGTTGGGAGCGCAGGACGCCAAGCTGCCGAATGCAGCGCTGGCCGTCCGACTGCTGCGGGAGCGGGGGTGCCAGACGGCTGTCAGACACTCGGGCGGAGCGGCGGTTCCGCTCGACGGCGGGGTGGTGAACCTGTCTTTGGTCATGCAGGCGCCTGCCCATGATCTCACCCCCGAACCGCATTTCGAGCGCATGGCGGCCTTGATTCGAGCGGTCCTTGGCACGACGGGACAGCGGGTGCAAACAGGCGAAGTGGAGGGAGCCTACTGTCCCGGTTCGTACGATCTTAGCATCGACGGTCTCAAATTTTGCGGGATTGCCCAGAGGCGGCTCTCGCGCGCTGTCATCGTGCAGGCGTTTGTTCTGACGGAAGGGAGCGGCTGCTCGTACGGTGAAGCGGCGCGAGACTTTTACCGGATGGCTGGAAAAGGTGCACCGGCAGACACCTTTCCCCGTGTGGTGCCGGAGCGCATGGCCAGCCTGAGCGAACTGGGCATGAGCGGGGGCGTAGACGCATTTGTCGGGCGGGTGCGGGACGTGCTGGCAGGGCTGGGAACGGTGGAGGAGATGAGCGCCTGCCCCGCCTCGCTGGAAGCAGACGCGAAACGGTCGCTTGCCTCGTTGAAGGAGCGAAACGGCAACGTCGGTTTGTTGTGAACCGGCGTTTTTTTATGTCCGCACGCGCACAGCGCATGAGACAAAACGGGACGATTTGGGAATGTGTCTCATCCGGTGCCGCTCGCTGCGGACGCGGGGATATGCGGAATAGGGAAAAATCCGCATCCGATTGCTGTTTGCACGAGACGTAAACGGCTGGCACGGTGGTTGCAATTCAGACAGGAGGCAAGAGCGGTTTTTGCTGCCGACAAATCACGATGGGAGGCGTAAGCGATGAAAGCGACACAAGCGGAAGCACAGGTACTGTCCCGCGAACAGGCGAGATGGATGTACCGCAAGATGGTGGAGATCCGGAAGTTTGAAGACGCGGTTCACCTGCTGTTCGGGCAGGGCAAACTGCCGGGTTTCGTTCATCTGTACGCAGGAGAAGAGGCGATCGCGGTAGGAGTTGGCGCCCATTTGAACCAGCAGGACAGCATTACCAGCACGCACCGCGGCCACGGTCACTGCATCGCCAAGGAATGTGACCTGAACGGCATGATGGCGGAGCTGTACGGCAAAGCCACCGGCCTGTGCAAAGGGAAGGGCGGCTCGATGCACATCGCCGATCTGGACAAAGGCATGCTCGGCGCAAATGGAATCGTCGGAGGCGGATTCCCGCTCGCCTGCGGAGCGGCGCTGACGGCCAAGCTGAAAAAGAGCGGCGCGGTCAGCGTCTGTTTCTTCGGAGACGGGGCCAACAATCAGGGAACGTTTCATGAAGGACTGAACCTGGCGGCCATCTGGAAGCTGCCGGTCGTCTTCGTGGCGGAAAACAACGGATATGCAGAGGCCACCCCGTTCACATACGCCTCAAGCTGCACCCGTATCGCTGATCGTGCAAGCGGTTACAACATGCCCGGCGTGGTCGTTGACGGCAAGGATGTGCTGGCTGTCTACCGCGCGGCGGGTGAAGCGATCGCCCGCGCCCGCAGAGGCGAAGGTCCCACGCTGATCGAGTGCATTACCTACCGCAATTACGGCCATTTTGAAGGTGATGCCCAAAAGTACAAAACAGAGGAAGAGAAGGCCGAACATCTCAACGAACGGGATGCGATCGCCCTGTTCCGCAATCACCTGCTTGCCACGCAGACGCTGACGGCTGATGAGATCAACGGCATCGAGCACGACGTGGACGCAGCCGTGCAGGCGGCGATCCGGTTCGCGGAGGAAAGCCCGTATCCGAATGCGAGCGAACTGTTGACCGACGTGTACGTGTCCTACTAAGAAAGGAGGATGAACATGACGAGAAAAATCAGCTTTTCTGCCGCTGTCAACGAAGCGATCAGGCTGGCCATGCGGGCTGACGAAAACGTCATCCTGCTCGGCGAAGACGTGGCCGGAGGTGCGCAGGTGGACCATCTGCAGGATGACGAAGCCTGGGGCGGCGTGCTCGGTGTGACCAAGGGACTGGTGCAGGAGTTTGGCCGTGAGCGGGTGCTGGACACGCCGATTACGGAAGCCGGGTTTATCGGAGCTGCGATGGGAGCCGCGGCAACCGGCCTGCGCCCGATCGCGGAACTGATGTTTAACGACTTTATCGGCAGCTGTCTCGACATGGTGATGAACCAGGGGGCCAAGTTCCGCTACATGTTCGGCGGCAAGGCGCAGGTGCCCGTCACGATTCGGACCATGCACGGCGCGGGCTTTAGCGCCGCCGCCCAGCACTCCCAAAGCCTGTACGCAATGTTTACCCACATCCCGGGCATCAAGGTGGTCGTCCCGTCCACCCCGTATGATGCCAAAGGGCTGCTGCTCGCTTCCATCGAGGACAACGACCCGGTGATTTTCTTTGAAGACAAGACCCTGTACAACACTACCGGTGACGTGCCGGAAGAGTATTACACCCTGCCGCTCGGCAAGGCGGACATCAAACGGGTCGGCAGCGACGTGACGATCGTGGCCATCGGCAAGCAGGTCCACACGGCGCTGCAGGCGGCGGAGCGACTGGCCCAAAAAGGCGTCGAGGCAGAAGTGGTGGACCCGCGCACGCTTTCGCCGCTGGACGAAGACACCATCCTCGCGTCGGTCGCCAAGACCAATCGCCTGATCGTGGTCGACGAAGCCAATCCGCGCTGCAGCGTGGCGACCGATATCGCGGCCTTGGTGGCGGACAAGGGCTTCGATACACTGGATGCGCCGATCAAGCGGATCACCGCGCCGCATACTCCGGTGCCGTTTTCGCCGCCCCTGGAGGAGTTGTATCTGCCTTCGCCCCAGAAAGTGGTGGAGGCCGTCTCGGAACTGATCGGTGACGCGTCCATCGCGGCGGTGACGTAATCGCTGCCCGATGGCGGAAAAGCCCGCTGGCCGTCCTGATCGCGGGAGTGAGCGGGACCGGTACATGGTTGTTTGCCCAGGAGCATTCGGTTCGGTGCGGCAGCCGCGCCGGGTGCTCCTGGCTCGTTTTTGGGTGACGTCGAAGCAGGGGGAGGAGAGATCAGCATGGCACATGAAGTGATTATGCCCAAACTGGGCATGGCGATGGTGGAGGGGACCGTCATCGCCTGGAAAAAACGAGTGGGCGATGCCGTGAAAAAGGGGGAGGGCATCGTCGAGATCAGCTCGGAAAAAATCGAGATGGAAGTGGAAGCACCGGCCGATGGCGTCCTGCTGCGCATTGACGTAGCCGAGGGGGGTGTCGTTCCCTACGGTACCGTGCTGGGTGTGGTAGGCCAACCAAACGAGACGATAACAGAGGTGCCGGCAGCTGGTGCTGCACAGGTGGAAGCGGCCGCTTCGCTGGCGGCTGCAGAGCCGGTGACGACTGCGACTGCCGCGCCGGGAGCACCGGCGACAGGAAGGACACCGGCGGCAGGTTCGGCCCTGTCGCGGGAAGGCGTCAAGATTTCGCCAGTGGCCCGCAAAATGGCCGAAGAGGCTGGACTGGACTACACGCGCATCGTCGGATCGGGTCCGCAGGGACGCATTACCAAGGAGGATATCGAGGCGGCGCTGGCGGCGCGGGAAAACGCAGCAAACGCGTCGGCCGGACAGGTTGACGCGGAGCCGGTTGGGACAATGAGCGCCGAACGCATTCCGGTGGCGGGCATGCGCAAGGTCATTGCCGAGCGGATGAAACACAGCCTGATGCAGAGCGCCCAGCTCACCATAACGATGCATGCCGATGTGACCGACTTGCTGCGGATGAAGGAACAAGTAGCTGGCGAGCTGCAGGAGCGCTGCGGGGTGAAGCTGACCGTCACCGATTTGATCGCCAGGGCGGTCGTGCTGGCCCTGTCCCGCCACAAGGACATGAACAGCGCGTTTCTCGGCGATCACATCGAGCGGTACGAGGAGATTCATCTGGGCATTGCCGTCGCTCTGGAAAAAGGACTGGTGGTGCCAGTCATCAGGCGGGCCGGGACGCTGTCGCTGGCAGAACTGTCCGGAACAATCAGGTCGCTGGTGGATCGCGCCCGCCAAAACCAGCTTGCGCCGGATGAGATGAAAGGCTCCACCTTCACCATCACCAATCTGGGCGGATACGGCGTGGACACCTTTACCCCGATCCTCAACCCGCCGGAGACGGGGATTCTCGGTGTCGGGGCCGCAAAGGATACGCCTGTCTTTGTCGGCGACGAACTTGTGCGGCGAAGCATGCTGCCGCTCTCGCTCACCTTTGATCACCGGGTGCTTGACGGCGCTCCGGCAGCGGCATTTCTGGCGACGGTGAAGCGCTATCTGGAAGAGCCGTACAACCTGCTGCTTTAGGGAGGACATCACATGCAAAACGTTGCGATTATTGGCGGAGGTCCGGCAGGGTACGTGGCGGCAATCACCGCCACGCGCCTGGGGAAACGGGTGTTTTTGATCGAAGAAAAGGAATTGGGCGGCACTTGTCTGAACGAAGGCTGCATGCCGACCAAAGCGCTGCTGGAGTCGGCAGAGATGTACCAGCATGTTCAGCGTGCCGGCCGCTTTGGCATTGACGTGCCGGCGGAAGCAACAAGCGTCAACTGGAAAAATGTGCAGGCGTACAAGCAGGGCATTGTGCGCAGGTTGACCAGCGGGGTTCATCACTTGATGAAGAAAAACCAGGTGCAGGTCATCCGCGGGAGGGCGTCCTTCATCGACGAGCACCGGCTGCTCATTGAGCGGAGTGACGGTGAACAGCGGCTGGAAGCGGACCGCTTTCTCATCGCCAGCGGCTCGGAGCCGATCGCCCTGCCGTTTGCGCCGTTTGACGGCGAGTGGGTCCTGCACAGCGGTCATGCCATGTCGCTTGACGCCGCCCCGCCCGTCCTGCTGATCGTGGGCGGCGGCGTGATCGGCTGTGAATTTGCTTCGCTGTACGGGCGGATGGGGAGCAGCGTGATCGTCGTCGAAATGGCAGACCAACTGCTGCCTGGCGAAGACGCAGACATCGCCGCCGTCCTGGAGCGGGGATTGAGGCAAGCGGGGGTCACCGTTCATTTGGGCAGCCGTGTGGAAGCGCTGGATCACGCGACGAAAACAGCGCGGGTGCGTACACCGGAGGGGGTGATCGAAATTGCCGCAGAGGCTGTTCTCGTGGCAATCGGGCGCAGGCCCCGGGTGGCCGGTCTGGGGTTGGAACGGATCGGGGTGCGCGTCACTTCGCGCGGGGTCGAGGTGAACGAGCGGATGCAGACCAACCTGCCGCACATTTTCGCGGCGGGCGATGTGATCGGGGGAATTCAGCTCGCGCACGTGGCGTTTCATGAAGGAGAGGTGAGCGCCGTCAACATCTGCGGAGGGGACCGCAGCGTCGATTATCGCGCAGTGCCACGCTGCATCTACACCTCGCCGGAAGTGGCGTCGGTGGGACTGACTGAGCGGCAGGCGCGGGAAACGTACGGCGAGATCCGGATCGGCGAGTTTCCCTTTGCGGCCAACGGCAAGGCGCAGATTTTGCAGGAGACAGCCGGCAAGGCAAAAGTCTTGATCGAACCTCGCTATCATGAAATCGTGGGCATTTCCCTGGTGGGACCGCGGGCTACTGAGTTAATCGGTCAGGCTTCGCTGATGCTGCACACGGAAATGACAGCCGAGGCGGCGGAAACCCTGATCGCGCCCCATCCGACACTGTCCGAAACGCTCTGGGAGGCAGTTCGGGGCGGGATCGGCCAGGCTGTCCATGCATGACGTCAGGCAGGTATCGCTGCCGGGCGGGCATTGCGGTGTCTCGCTATCTTTTGTTCCGCCTCGTTCCACCTTTCCGGTATAATAGAACTACGTACACATGGTCGGCAAAGAGGTGGAACCGTGCCTGTTCAACCTGATTACTTTCAGAAGTACCAACATGCGGATATTGAAGAACTGGCGGACATCATCGGGGATCTGTTGCAAAACCCGATCACGATCGAAGACGCCGACCACAGGCTGATCGCCTACAGCTCCCACGGCGAAAGCACCGACCAGGCCCGTTGGTCGACGATCATGGGCCGGCGGGTGCCGGAACACGTGCTGACCCGGTTGTGGAAAGACGGGGTGTTTCAGGAGCTTTTGACCAAGGACGACCCCGTGCACATCCCGGCAAAAGACGAGGTGGGGCTCGGCAAGCGGGTGGCGATTGCGATTCGCCGCGGCAGCGACGTGCTGGGATACATCTGGGCCCAGGAAGTAAACCGCCCCTTGACCGAGGAAGACGACGAAATATTGCGACAGGCGGCGCGGGCAGCGGTGACCCGGCTGGTGCAGCGGCAGGGAAAGCGGAAGGCGGAGGAGCGGCGGCGCAAGGAGTTTCTCTGGGAGTTGTTGTTGGGCAATCACACCAGTGACGCGCTGATTCGGCAAAAAGCGGAAAGCCTGCAGATGAAGCTGCCTTCCTCCTACCTCATCTGCGTCATCGAGGCGGCCGGAACGGGGCTGGAGCAGTACCTCTACCCGCTTTTGATGCGCGACAAGCTGCTGTGGGTGGTGGATGACGGACAGATCGTGCTGCTGATCGGTCTTTTCGGTCGAGGCAAGGAAGGGAAAGACGAGCTGCTGCGCAAAACCGAGCAGTTTCTGGCCGACTCGCTCAGCAAGCTGGTGACCCACGTCCGCGAAGGCCAGGTGACGGCCGGTTACGGCTGCGTCTACAGGGCCTACCCCGACATCGTAAAAAGCTACCGGGAAGCGCTCCACGCGGTTCGGGTAAAGCGGCTGTTTCCGCGTGAGACAGAAGGAATTCACGGGTACCACGAACTGGGCATCTACCGCTACCTGCTGAAACTGAAGGAGTGGGACGAAGAGCAGGGCTACCAAAACGACCGGCTGGCCCGGCTCAAGGCGTATGACCGGGAAAACCAGACTGCGCTGATGGAGACGCTGGAGACGTACCTGGACGCTGCCGGCCGGTCCAACGTCACCGCCCAGCGGCTGCACATCCACATCAACACGCTTGGGTACCGCCTGCGCCGGATCGAGGAGATTCTGCGAGTCGACCTGGAGGACATGAATCAGCGCGCCGCGTTGTATCTGGAACTGAAAATGGATAAGTTGGACCAGGAACGCTAGTTCGTTTGTGAAAATTCACAAACAGAGCGGCAAAAGATTAAGGGAATCCCCAAGGAAACGCGTTTTGAAAACGCTGTACAATAGCAGTAACTCGTTATACGGCGTTGCGAAGGAGGATAACCAGCATGATTGTAGGGATTCCCAAAGAGATTAAAAACAACGAAAATCGCGTAGCCATTACCCCTGCCGGCGTGGCTGCGCTGGTGCAAAACGGCCACACGGTTCGCATCGAAAACGGTGCCGGCCTGGGCAGCGGCTTTACCAACGACGATTACACGGCGGTAGGAGCGGAGATCGTCGCCACGGCAGCGGAAGCGTGGGCAGCCGATATGGTGATGAAAGTAAAAGAACCGCTTCCGTCCGAATACGGCTACTTCCGCGAAGGCCTGGTCCTGTTCACCTACCTGCACCTGGCGCCGGAACCGGAGCTGACTCGCGCCCTGATGGAGAAAAAAGTGGTGGCGATCGCGTATGAAACCATTCAATTGGACAACGGTTCACTGCCTCTCCTGATGCCGATGTCCGAAGTGGCCGGCCGCATGTCCGTGCAAATCGGCGCGCAGTTCCTGGAGAAACCGTACGGCGGCAAGGGCGTGCTGCTCGGCGGCGTACCTGGTGTGCAAAAAGGTGAAGTGGTCATCATCGGCGGCGGCATCGTCGGCACCAACGCTGCCAAAATGGCAGTCGGTCTGGGCGCCAACGTCACGATTATCGACGTGAATGCTGATCGCCTGCGCCAACTGGATGACCTGTTCCAAGGTCGCGTGCAAACCCTGATGTCCAATTCGTTCAACATCGCCAACGCCGTGAAAAAGGCGGACCTGCTCATCGGCGCCGTGCTCATCCCTGGTGCCCGTGCACCTCGCCTGGTGACGGAAGAGATGGTCAAAACGATGGCACCGGGCTCTGTGATCGTCGACGTGGCGATCGACCAGGGCGGTTCCATCGAAACGATCGACCGCATCACCACGCACGACAACCCGACCTACGAAAAACACGGCGTGATCCACTACGCGGTTGCCAACATGCCGGGCGCGGTGGCGCGCACTTCCACGCTGGCACTGACCAATGTGACCGTGCCGTACGCTGTGCAGCTTGCCAACAAGGGCTACCGCCAAGCGATTCTGGACAACCGCGCGCTGGCCAAAGGGGTCAACGTGATCGAGGGGAACGTGACCTACAAGGCCGTCGCCGAAGCGCACAACCTGCCGTACGTCTCTATCGACGACGTGCTGCTGGTGAAAAACTGACCGGGCCGGGACGATCCCAGCCGACACAGCAAAACCGTGACCAACTGCCTGCCCTGCCAATCGGGGCAGGCAGTTTTTTTGTCGGGAGATCGGGTTTAAGAGAATACAGGCATAGGGAATGAGGATACTAGTTGCTAGAGGGGCCGGCTGCCTGCAGACGGGAGGAGTAGGAACCGAAACAGCCGTCTGCTGCCAATGGACCAGGGTCTATCCTCGTATCGCGGCAGAAGTTTTTCCGTAACCGAAGGGAAAGGGTACTTCTCTCGTAGTGCGCACCCTTTTGCAAATATGGTATGCTACTAGGCAGTAGAACGAGTGAGGAGTGCAGTGATGTATCAACTGGTCAAAAAATTCCTGTTTAAGATGAGCGCAGAAGAAGCGCATGAGAAGACCATACACCTGCTCCGGTCAGTGGAAAACTCCGCACCGGGCAAAAGCATCCTGAAGATGGTGTATCAGTTCCGCGACGAACGTCTGGAGACAACGCTCTGGGGCATTCGCTTTCCCAATCCAGTCGGCCTGGCCGCCGGATTTGACAAAAACGCCGAAGTCTATCACGCGTTGGCTTCGCTGGGCTTTGGATTCGTGGAAGTGGGCACAATCACGCCGCAGGGACAACCGGGCAATCCGCAGCCGCGGCTGTTCCGCCTGCCGGAGAAGCAGGCGGTCATTAACCGCATGGGGTTCAACAATTACGGCGCCTACACCGCCTCGCAAAACCTGTTGGACTACGCCTATGCCGACATCCCGATCGGCATCAACATCGGCAAGAACAAGCTGACGCCCAATGAAGAAGCGGCTTCCGACTACAGCAAGTGCCTGGACCTGCTCTATTCGTACGGCCATTATTTTGTGATCAACGTCAGCTCGCCCAACACGCCCAACCTGCGCGACTTGCAGGAGGCCAACAGCCTGCGGTCCATTCTCCGCGAAGTGAAGGCCAAGGCGGCCGAACTGGAGATGCGCGGCGCCAAGGCGAAGCCGATCCTGGTGAAGGTATCGCCCGACATGGCGGACGAGCAGATGAGTGACGTGGTCAGGGCCGCGGTGGCCGAAGGGGCGGCCGGCATCATCGCCACCAACACCACACTGTCCCGTGATGGGGTGGAAAACCACCCGTACGCAGAAGAAGCGGGCGGCTTGAGCGGAAAGCCGCTGGAGGAGCGGTCCACCGCCTGGGTGAGAGAAATTTACCAGGAAGTGGGGGACAAGGTGCCGATCATCGGAGTGGGCGGCATCTTCACCGGTGACGACGCCTACCGCAAGATTCGCGCCGGCGCCAGCCTGGTGCAGGTGTACACGGGAATGATCTACCGCGGGCCGGGTATTGCGCGGCAGATTAACAAACGGCTGGTGCAGCTGTTGAAGAAGGACGGGTTTGCCCGCATCAGCGACGCGGTAGGCGTGGACGCACGATAGATAGCGCACCTCGGAGACGATTCTCCCCTCTTTTGCTTTCGCGGGGGCTCGTTTATAATGGACGCAAACGTCCAAGATGGAAAGGAAAAAAACCGAATACAACGGAGCTAGGTGCCCTTATGCGGATAAGGGGTAACAGGGAATCGGGTGAAAATCCCGAGCGGTCCCGCCACTGTAACCAGGGAATTCTCTTTTGACAGGCCACTCGCCGCTCGCCGGACGGGGAAGGCAAAAGAGCGTGATGATCTGGAAGCCAGGAGACCTACCTAGCTGCCGCACCCAACAGCCTTCGAGGAAAGGAGAGGTGAGCCCAGGCAGTACGACTGTTTTGTTTGAGGAAGTAGTCGTCTATTCACATTGCGCAAAGCTCATCCGGCCGGATGAGTTTTTTTCTTGGACGTTGGATGTCGAACCAGATAGGGAGAGGATGCTCGATGAGCCGTTCGCGTTCGTTGATGAGCGGAATGCTTGTGACGGGATTTGTCCTGTACTTTCTGCTGAATGAGCCGGAGACCGGACACGCCATGCACATCATGGAAGGCTTTTTGCCGGTGGAGTGGGCGCTGTTCTGGTGGGCCGCGTTTCTGCCCTTTTTCCTGCTGGGCCTGCGCTCCATCAAGCGGCTGGTCCAGGATAACCCCGAGTTGAAGCTGCTGCTGGGGGTGGCGGGGGCGTTTGCCTTTGTTCTGTCCGCATTGAAAATTCCGTCTGTGACCGGGAGCAGTTCCCACCCGACCGGGACCGGCCTGGGAGCCATCCTGTTCGGTCCGCTGGTCATGTCGGTGCTGGGCACCTTGGTGCTGCTGTTCCAGGCCCTGCTGCTCGCCCACGGCGGCTTGACCACGCTGGGGGCCAACGCGTTTTCCATGGCAGTGGTCGGGCCGTTTGTGGCCTACGGGGTGTATCGGCTGGTGCTGCGGGCCAACGGCGGCCAGCGGGTGGCAGTGTTTCTGGCGGCTGCCCTGGCCGACCTGACCACGTACGTGGTGACGTCACTGCAGCTGGCGCTGGCGTTTCCGGCAGCATCCGGTGGTGTCGCCGCCTCGTTCGCCAAATTTGCCGGCATCTTCGCGCTGACGCAGGTGCCGCTGGCCATAAGCGAGGGACTGCTGACGGTGCTCGTCTGGAACTGGCTGCAGTCGTACAATGCAAAAGAACTGTCGCAACTGCCGCTGCTCAAACGGGAGGGGATGTAAGTGAAACGCTGGTCAAACCGGGTGCTGTTGCTGCTGGTGGCGTTGTTGGCCGTGCTGCCGCTGATATTGGTGAAAGATTCGGAGTTTGGCGGAGCGGACGGCGCGGCGGAAGAAGCGATCAAAGAAGTGGCCCCCGACTATGAGCCCTGGTTCCAGCCGCTTGTGGAGCCGCCGGGCGGCGAGACGGAAAGCCTGCTGTTTGCCGTGCAGGCCGCGCTGGGCGCCGGATTTATCGGATATGCAATCGGCCTGTACCGGGGTCGGTTGAACAACGGCAAAGAACAATGATCGACCAGTTGGATACGCTCGCCTACACCAACCGGCTGCGCCGCCTGTCCCCCGGCTGCAAGCTGCTGTTTGCCGTGGCGCTGATGTTGATCGTCCTGGTCAGCCATCCGCCCGTGCAGATTGCCGCCTTTGTCTGGATCAGCATCTGGATTGTCGCCTACGCCCGCATTCCCTGGCGCGTCTACCTGGTCGGGCTCGTTCTCGCATGTTCGTTTCTGGCCGCGGGAATGCCGGCCCTGTTGGTGGAAGCGGCGCCTTCGTCCGGGTGGAGCAGCGGCGCCAATGTCCTGGCCGCCTGGCAGTGGGGAGGCTGGGTGATCTATGTGACCACGGACGGCGTCGCCCGGGCAGTGACCCTCATGTGCCGTTCCCTCGCGGCACTGTCCTGCTTGTATTTCGTGCTCTTTACCGTGCCGTTTGCCGAACTGCTCCAGGTGCTGCGCCGCATCGGCCTGCCGGCGGTGCTGACCGATCTGGTGATGCTTATGTACCGTCTGGGGTTTGTGTTTCTGGAAACGGCAGCCTGGCTGCGGACCGCGCAAATCGCGAGGGGCGGCTATCAGGGGATTCGCGCGGCGCTCCGCGACACCGGCAGGTTGGTCAGCCGGCTGTTTGCACGTGCGATGCTCCGGTATCGGCAGCTGTACCTGGGCATGATGGCGCGAGGTTTCACGGAGGACTTTCGCGTCGTCAGCCTGTCAACACATGTCCGCTCCAAGCGGCACGAACGGGAGGCACTGGTCGGATGCGTGCTGCTGGCGGCATGGGAATGGTGGATCGGAGGATGAGACGTGACAACGCATGTGCTTGAGTTTGCCGATGTGCATTACACCTATCCGGGCGCCGCTCAGCCTGCGCTCAACGGCGTGACAATGGCCGTGCCGGCAGGCCGGCGATGTGCGCTGCTCGGCCGCAACGGCTGCGGCAAGTCGACGCTGTTTTTGCATGCAAACGGCATTTTTCGCCCGCACAAGGGACAGGTCCTGTGGAAAGGCGTGCCGATCAGTTCGCGGCGGGCAGATCTGCAGGCGCTCAAACGAAACGTAGGGCTTGTGTTTCAGGACCCGGAGCAGCAGTTGATCGCTGCCACTGTCGCCGAGGATGTGTCGTACGGGCTGTGCAATCTCCATCTGCCGGAAGCGGAGATCAGGGAAAAAGTGCGGCGGACACTGGAGGCATTCGGCCTGAGCGAGTGGGCTGACACTCCGGTGCATCATCTGAGTCTCGGCCAGAAGCGGCGGGTGGGCCTGGCCGGCGTGATGGTGATGGAACCGGAACTGCTGCTGCTGGATGAGCCGACGTCCTACCTGGACCCGTGGCAGACAGAGGCCTTTGTCCGCCAGTTGGAGCGCATCCACGCAGCAGGCACGACGATTGTAATGGCGACGCATGACCTGGATTTCGCATACGCCTGGGCGGACTGGGTGTTTGTGATGGATGCGGGGCGGCTTGTGCTGGCAGGGGAGCCGGAGCGTGTCTTTGCCCGTCGGGACATCCTGGAGGTTTTGCAGTTCAAACGGCCCGCCGTGCTGGAACTGTGGGAATCCCTTCCCGGCCATGTGAAAGAACGGCTCGGCCCCGGCCTGCCCAAGACGACGGGCGAGCTGGCGGAGCGGCTGCGTTTGTTGTAGCGTTGTTTGCCCCTTATCCGCGTCGCGTTTTGGAGTGGACGCATTCGACTACTTTGCTGGTTGTCAAGAGAGCGAGCGGGCACCATCACACATGACTGATTTTGCCTGCAAACAAACTGAGACCGAGGCACAATGCCTCGGTCTTTTTGTTGCTTCTGTATTTGCGGCGGATTCGGTTTCTCGCGGTTCCAGATTGGAGGATTGCCCGAGCGCTTGGCTTACAGATCGTAGTACAGTTCGTATTCCTTCGGATTGACGGTGCGCTCCACTTGTTGGATTTCGTCGCGCTTGAGGGCGATCCAGGTTTCGATCACGTCGTGAGTGAAGACGCCGCCCTCCAGCAGGAAGTCATGGTCGCGTTCCAGCGCGTTCAGCGCTTCTTCCAGCGAGCCGGGTGCGCTCTTGATCTCATGTTTTTCTGCATCGGTGAGGTCGTAGATGTTGCGGTCAACCGGCCCGAATCCCAGTTCGCGCGGATCAAGCCCGCGCTTGATTCCGTCCAGACCGGCCATCAGCATGGCGGCAAAGGCCAGGTACGGATTCGCCGTGGAGTCCGGGGTGCGAAACTCGATGCGAGCCGCTTTCGGCGTCATGGCAGCCACCGGGATGCGGATGGCAGCGGAGCGGTTCCCTTTGGAGAAGACCAGGTTGACCGGCGCTTCATAGCCGGGCACCAGCCGTTTGAACGAGTTGGTGCTCGGATTGGTCAGCGCAATCAGGGCCGGGGCGTGATACAGGATGCCGCCAATGTAATAGAGCGCCATTTGGCTCAGGTTGGCGTAGCCGCCTTTTTCGTAGAAGAGCGGTCGCTCGCCGTCAAACAGGCTTTGATGCACGTGCATGCCGCTGCCGTTGTCGCCGACGATCGGTTTCGGCATGAAGGTGGCCGTCTTGCCGTGTTTGGCCGCCACGTTGCGGACGATGTACTTGAACAGCAGCAGGTTGTCAGCCGTGCGCGTCAGGGTGTCAAAGCGGAAGTTGATTTCCGCTTGCCCGGCAGTGGCCACCTCGTGGTGATGGCGCTCCACTTTCAGGCCGGCTTGGGTCATGAGTGTGCACATCTCATTGCAGATGTCCACCTGTGTGTCAGTCGGCTGCACGGGGAAGTAGCCGCCCTTGTTGCGCACCTTGTAGCCGAGGTTTTGCCCTTCCTTCCCGGTGTTCCAGAATGCTTCCTCGGAGTCGATATGGAAGAAGGAACCGGACGGTCCGGAAGCGTAGCGGACGTTGTCAAACAGGAAAAATTCCGATTCCGGCCCGAAGTAGGCGTCGGTGGCCAGGCCTGTCTGTTTCAGGTAGCGTTCCGCCTTCAGGGCGATGCCGCGCGGGTCGCGTTCGTAGGGTGTGCCGTCGGGATTGTAAATGTCGCAGACGATGTTCAGCGTTTTCGCTTCGACAAACGGGTCGATAAATGCGCTGGCGGGGTCGGGCATCGCCACCATGTCGCTGTCTTCGATGCCTTTATACCCAACCAGGCTGGAGCCGTCAAAGGCGACGCCGTTGAGGAAGGTCCCTTCGTCAACCGCATAGGCGGGGATGGTCACATGATGCTGGCGGCCGGACAGGTCGACGATGCGAAAGTCAACATATTCGATGTTTTCTGATTCAATCAGGGAAAGAACTGATTTCATATCCATTTTGATCACTCCACGACGAATATTCTTAGGTGAAATTTGTGTTAATGTTCGATTTTTAATTTCATATTAGCGATTATAGTGTTTGGATTTTTGCGCTGTCAATAGGTTTTATGACGCATAATGTTAGGTTTTATTACATAATAGTGCGGGGTATCGCATCAGCTTCCGTTTTATTAGAATGGAGACAGACTATTTTGAACTAAGATGGGGAGGAAATGCGGATGAACGTATTGATCTTGGGAGCAGGTGCGGTGGGCGGATATTTTGGCGCCCGATTGGCGGAAAAGGGGGAAAATGTTACCTTCCTCGTGCGAAAACGTCGGCAGGAACAGCTGTTGAAGCGGGGCCTGCGCGTACATAGCGTGCACGGCGACATTCATCTCGACCAACCGCAGTTGATCGTCGCAGGTGAAGAAGCAGGGCCGTTTGACGTGGTGATCTTGTCCAACAAGGCCTATCATCTGGACGACAGCCTGGAGTCGATTGCTCCGTACGTGGGCGAACAGACGGTGGTGGTGCCGCTCTTGAACGGGATTGCCCACATGGAGCAGTTATGGGCGCGTTTTGGACGGGAGCGGGTCCTCGGCGGTCTCTGTTTTATCGAGACGACGCTGAACGAGGATGGCGATGTGGTGCAGACCAGCCCGACGCACGAAGCGGTGTTCGGCGAGTGGGAAGGCGGGCGAAGCGAGCGGGTGGACGCGATCGAACGGGCTTTTGAGGGGACGGCGGCCACGATCAGGGCGAGCGCCAACATCCAGCGCGACATGTGGCACAAGTACCTGTTCATCACCACCTTGTCGGGCATGACCACGCTGATGAACGCAGCGGTAGGGCCGATCCGCGATGCCGTCTACGGGATGGAGCTGACGCGCCAACTGGCCGAAGAGGCGGCCGCCGTGATGCGCGCGCTGCATGCCCCGATCGACGAAGACATCGTCGAGAAGCAGATGAAGACGTTTCAAAATCTGGGCTACGGAATGAAGTCCTCGATGCTGCGCGACATGGAAAAAGGGCTGCCGGTGGAAGCGGATCACCTGCAGGGCTACCTGCTGTGGCGGGCGGAGGAACTGGGTGTGGCCGCGCCGCTGCTCAAAGTTGTGTACAATAATCTGAAGGTTTACGAACGGAAGCGGGAAGCAGGCAAATAAGGTATAATAGTAACGGTTTATTTATTTCGAGAGGAGGGGTACACATGGAAGTGATCAAGATTTCCCCCCGCGGATACTGTTACGGCGTCGTGGACGCCATGGTGCTGGCGCTGAAAACGGCGCAAAATTTTGACCTGCCCCGACCGATTCACATTTTGGGGATGATTGTACACAACGCCCACGTCGTTGAGGCGTTTGAAAAACTGGGTGTAAAGACGCTGGACGGCGAAGACCGGCTGGCGCTGCTCGACAAGATTGACAAGGGGACGGTGATCTTCACCGCGCACGGCGTTTCCCCCGAAGTGCGGAAAAAGGCGCGTGAAAAGGGCTTGACCGTGGTAGACGCCACCTGCCCGGACGTCACCAAGACCCATGACCTGATCCGCGAAAAAGTGGCGGACGGGTATCACGTCATCTACATCGGCAAAAAAGGGCATCCGGAGCCGGAGGGAGCCGTCGGCATTGCTCCCGACAGGGTGCATCTGGTGCAGACCGTGGACGAGATCGAGGCGCTGAATCTGCCCGTCGACAAACTGATCGTGACCAACCAGACGACGATGAGCCAGTGGGACGTCAAACACCTGATGGACGCGATCATCAAACGCTTCCCGCAGGTGGAGGTCTACAACGAAATCTGCCTGGCCACACAGGTGCGCCAGGAGGCAGTCGCGGAACAGGCCGGAGAGGCCGATCTCTGCATCGTCGTCGGCGACCCGCGCAGCAACAACTCCAACCGGCTGGCGCAGGTGGCGGAAGAGATTGCCGGCGTGCCGGCCTACCGCATCGCTGATTTGTCCGAATTGAATCTGGAATGGCTGAAAGGAAAGAAAAAGGTGGCGGTCACGTCCGGTGCGTCCACGCCGACGCCGTTGACCAAAGAGGTGATCCAGTTCCTGGAGCAGTACGACGAGACAAAGCCGGAGACCTGGGAGAAAAAGCGGACAGTCAACATGGAGAAAATCCTCCCGGCAGTGAAGCAGTAAAGCGGGCCGCTGCCGCCGGAGACGAGAACTGTCACCACAAGAAATTACCGCGTTTCCGACATCTGAACCCAAGCGCAATTTGGCCGAGGAGACGAGCAGGCACGCTCGTCTCCTCGGCCAGAACCAAAGGAGAGCTTATGTCTGAAGCACTGACCAGTCAAGCGAGCGACGAACGCGGGGCACAGCGCATCCACCTGAACGCATTTTACCTGTTTGCCTACTACGGATTCGGCTCGTTTTTTCCGCTCATTACCCAGTACTACGATTCGATCCGCCTGACCGGAACGCAGATCGGCGTGATCAGCGCCGTGACACCGGTGATCTCCATTGTGACACAGCCGCTGTGGGGCATGATCTGCGACCGCTTTCACATCCGCAAGCAGGTCCTGATGCTGACCCTGGCAGCAGCGGGGGCGATCGGGCTGCTGTTTCCCGCCGTTTCCACGTTTGCCTGGGTGTTTTTGCTCTACATCGCCATGTCCGTGTTTCAAAGTGCGGTCGTACCCGTGTCGGACAGCCTGGCACTGGGGTATGCGAAACGGCACAACGTCCAGTTCGGCGACATTCGCATGTGGGGCGCAGTCGGGTTTGCCCTCGCCGCCTTTCTGACCGGGTTGGCGGTGGAACAATGGGGGCCTGCCGCCATTTTTTACTCGTACTGTGGCGCCTACCTGATCGCCTGCCTGTTTCTGCGCCGGATTCCGGAACACACGGATGCGGCGCCGTTTACCGTGAGTGTGTTCAAGGGACTGACTCAGCTGATCCGCCTGCCGCGGTTTGTCCTGTTTCTCGCGGCTACCTTTTTTATCTTTGGGACGATCAATGCCCATAACATCTGGTTTTCCCTGTACTACCAGCACATCGGGGGAACGGTGGCCGGCGTGGGTCTGGCCTTTCTGCTCTTTGCCGGCAGTGAGGCGCCGTTTATGAAAGTCGCCGGTTACTTTGTGCGCCGCTGGGGGCTGGAGCTGACCATTCTGCTTTCGAGCACGGTCTCCGCCCTGCGCTGGCTCTGGTACAGCACGGCTCCCGACACGACCTGGGTGATCGCCCTCTTTTTCATCCAGGGGCTCTCCGTCGGATGTTATCTGGCCACGGCAGCGCAGTTCGTGCGGGAAAACACGCCCGCTTCCCTGCAGGTGACCGCGCTTGCCATCTACGCTTCCATCGGCAACGGTCTGGGCTCGATGACCTGCAACCTGGTGGGCGGATGGATCAAGGACACGTTTTCCATCCTGGAGACGTACCTGTTTTTCGGTCTGGCCTCGGTGGCCGGACTCATTCCGCTGCTGATCATCCGCTTTGGGCCGTGGAAGCACGCTTCGGCCGAGCAGCAGGAACAGTTCGCGTCAGGACAGCTTAGTCGATAATCAGCAGTCCCTGATACCCTGTTTCCGGATAACCGGGCGTATCCGAGACAAACGGATAGCGCCCTTTTTTGCTGGCCGTAAACTGGAGCGTCGTCGACTGGCTCGGTTTCAGATCGGCGGAAGAGATGTTCAACTCGCGAATCACCAGGTTGTGGGGACGGGTGTCCGTGTTGACGACCGTCAGGGAAACGGTCTCTCCCTGGTGAAAGACGAGCCGGTTGGGCAAAAAGCCGGCGCTGGCAATGGTGACGGTTTGCACGCGTTGGGCCGCGACCGGGGAGGTATTTATGCGGTAGTGGTCATGCAAGGCTAATAACCCCGATATCAGCGCCAGCGCGATAAACGGATAGCGAAGCTGCCTGAAACGGTGACGAGTCATTACACTTCAGCTCCTTCGCGTGTGCATGATCTGTGCTGTTACTATTATCCTGTCCTGGCCTGGGCGGGGATAAACACAGCGATGGTGCGCAGATGATGGCTGATCCGAGCGCGAAAAAAGCCCTTCTCCCAACATGATGTCGGGATCAGGGCTTTTGCTGTATTGTCCATGCTTGCCGACGATCATTTCGATCGCTTCGCCGGTGTTGGCATCAATCATCACGTGAACATCAGCGTTCACGTATTGGTTCCTGCCGGGCTTCCCGTTTCTCGGCATCTCCACGCCGTGGAAGGTCACAATCCAGACGGGAACGCCTTGTCCATGCGCATCCGTCAATCGCGCCAGCGCCATCGTCACCTTCTCGGCAGTCGTTGCGCGTGAGGAACCAATGAATCGCTTCGCCGCTGCAAGCGCAGTGTTTTCATCCACTTTTGCCGCTTCATCCAATGCCTGGACGTTCAATCCGTTGTCGACAAACGTGCGGCTTTCTGCCAGTCGCTGAACCTCGGCGGCATACACAGCCGTTCGCTCCTGTCCCGGATCGGGGGAAGAAGCGGTCAGCTGTGCTGCGGCAGCCGATGTGATTCCAACCGCAGCGACAATGACGGCACTTGCTGCGAATCCGAAAGGTTTTTTCAAGAAGCCATCAACTCCTTTTTATCGCTCGGATGTCCCGCTCTAGCCGGGATTTTTGCGGTAAGGTGAGCGGAGAAGAATCCTGCCTTTCCTGCTTTCCAGCAACATTCGCTGACGCTCCACGATGTACCTGTCCAGTTCCTGGCTTACACGCAATACAGCACAATCCGTCAACGATCCTTTTTGTTTGACAATCTCATTCAGTTGTTTTTGGAGGTTCTCAATGATTTGCGAAACGTCTTCGTGATTTTTGGCGCGCCAGCCCTCCATGTCCGAATGCCTCCAAGAATTGATAGTGCGATTCCATTTCCTTCCTTTACTGTACCTACTATTTACCAAATGTCACCAACTTCACTTTTTAGAAAACGTTCGACATTTTTATACACTGATATAAGGAAAAATAATTTTTATTGATTTGAATTTATTTTCTGTTTATAATTTCTTTTAAATAGTAATGTTTGGAAATGGAGTGTTATAGTTGGAAAGGAACCTGCCACGAAGGAAAACCCTCGGAGATCTGTTATCTCTTTACCGTAAGCAAAGCGGGGTTTCTTTTTCGGAAGTGGAAGCACAAACTGGTGTGACCAAAGGGGCACTTTATAAGATTGAAAGCGGGGAAACGAAGCGGCCGGAATACAAAACAGTTAAGGCGTTAGCGGCTGTCCTGCCTCATCCCTATGAAAAAATCATTGAATATTACGTGGAAGACGAACAACGGTCAGAGACGTTATATGAAATCCTGCAGGATGTCATGCAACGAGGCAGCAGCATTTCGCTGTTGGAAAAAGTGGCCGTCAAGTTCCTGCAATCTCCCCAGACAGACACCTACACAGCGTTGGAACGGCTGTATCACCTCGCTGACACCACCACCAATACCGAGCTCAGCCTGCCGCTTTTCAACACCATTGTCAAATACGCGAGAGAACACGGAATCCCACAGTATATTGCCAAAGGGCTGCTCAAAAAATATCTGATTGAAAGGTATGATTTGAAGCGGTTGGACGATTCGTTCCGAGTTGGCGAAGAAATCATGCATTATATCGACTTTTTAACCCGAGAGGAGCAGACAATTTATTATTTTAGGATGGCGCTCCATGCCCACAACATCCAGCAATACAAACGGTGTATTGAATGTTGTGAAGCGGGCCTTGCGTTGAATACGGCTGACACGGAACTGGCAGCCAGAGCGTATTTGGCCATGATCAACTCATTGTATAGTTTGGGGGAATACGACGCTGTTGAATCCCACTTGTGTTTGTTTGAAAGGTTTGATTATGAATTTGTTACGGAAGCGGCCAAGCTTACCCGTGCGATCGTAAAAGCACGGAAAAAAGAGTATGATGTGGCTGTTCCCATGCTGAAAGAGTGTTTACGCGAGATTAGCCCGGATTCTCGCATTCATGTTGTGATTGAACTGCTGGACATTTATCTGCAGACGAACAATCACCATGAAATTGCCGAGCTGCTGAGAAAGGAAAAGGAAATCCTGCCGGAGAATCCACAGACACCCTATAAGCATCTGTCGATTGGAAGATACTATCGCTACAAGGGGGCGTTTCAGATACAGACAGGCTCCCTCGATGAAGGGATTGACAGCTATATTAATGGTTTGAGCGCCTACGGAGAGGTGAGCGCCTACCAGGAAATAACCGAATGTATGACTGACATTCTGTCACAGTTCGATAAGTTGAAAAAATCAATTGATATACAATATGTGGAAAAAATGAGAGGTTGTATGGTAAAATTGATAAAAAAAAGCAAAGGAGAGATGTGTAAGAATGAAAACATTGAAGACATTGACTGTATTAGCCCTGTTTATTGTTGTATTTATGAATGATCAGCCCATACAAAAAGAGGGGGGGGCCAGCGCTGACGCATTGTATACGAGAAATATCCAGCCACATGTATATGACCCGGGGCATTAATTAATAAATAAAAATTATTTGTAAGGGGAGCCACGTGCTCCCCTTTCTTGCTTCCTGGCGATCCTTACGCGGTCAGATCCCGCACCAGCGAAACCGCCATGTACGCAGCAACGCCCCAGATGAGAAAGGCGGAGGCGACGTTGAGGGCGCGCAGCAGCCGGCCGGACGAGTCAAGTCTGCCCGCCATCCGTCCGGCCAGCGCCAGTCCGAAAAACCATAGCCAGGAGACGAGAATGCAGGCGGCGGCGAATCCCCACTTCGCCGCTCCGGCATAGCCCAGCGAGCTGGTGCCGATGACGCCGATCGTGTCCAGGATCGCGTGCGGATTCATCAGCGACACCGATGCGGCGAACATCACCTGGCGTTTCGGCGGGAACTGCTCCGCCTCCTGCGTCTCGGCAGAGGGGCGGCTTCGCCAGGTGAGGATGCCCATGTAGATGAGAAAGCAGACGCCCCCGGCATAGAGGATGGTTTTCAGCCAGGCAAAGGTGAGCACCGCCAGCGACACGCCCAGCACGGCCAGCAGGATCAGGAGCGTGTCGCAGACGGCTGCGGTCAGGACGACAGGCAGCGCCCGCCACAGCGTCGGCTGGGCCGCCCCCTGATTGAAGACAAAGACATTTTGCACGCCGAGCGGCAGGATTAATCCGAATGCGAGCACAAATCCGTGCAACGCGGCTTCCCACATGCGAAAAGCTCCTCCTTTTGCGGTGTATCTCATGGCTTCCACAGTAAGACAAATCGGGCCGTCTGTCTCCAGCCAATTGGTTTGGCAGCGACCCGACCAATTGGCTACAATAGGGGAAGCATGAAGACCGGAGGAGGGATCGCGATGGTGCCGACGATTGACTGGAAGCCGGACAGGGCGTCGGATGTGCCGATCTACGCCCAGATTGTCGCCTACATCCGGGAAAAAATCGCCACCGGCGACTGGCCGGTCAAAAGCAGACTGCCGACGCAGCGGGCCCTGGCCGAGGCGTTTGGCGTCAACCGGAGCACGGTGGTGACGGCGCTGGACGAACTGAAGGCGGAAGGGCTGATCGAAGCGGTCGTGGGCAGCGGCACCGTGGTCAGCAACAACACCTGGTCGCTGCTGGCGTCCGCCCCGCCTCCCGATTGGCTGAGCTACGTCCAGGCGGGCGAACATCCGCCCAATCAGCCGACCATCCAGGCCATCAACCGGCATGAATACGATCCGCAGATCATTCGGCTGGGCACGGGGGAACTGTCGCCCGACCTGCTGCCGTCTGCCGGCATGGCGGAGATTATGGGACGATTGGGCGGACAGATTGCCCAGCTCGGCTATACGGAACCCAAAGGGCTGAAGTCACTGCGGCAGGCGATCAGCGCCCACCTGCGGACGCGCGGCATCGACGCTCCGCCGTCGTCCATTCTCGTCGTGTCCGGTGCACTGCAGGCGCTGCAGCTTATCTCGCTGGGTATTTTGCGCCAAGGCTCGGCCATATTGCTGGAGCGCCCTTCCTATCTGTACTCGCTGCCGGTGTTTCAGTCGTCGCGCATGCGGCTGACGGGCGTTCCGCTGGACGAGGAAGGGATTCGTCCGGATGCGCTGGCACGGCTGAAACAGGCTCACCAGGCCGCTCTGCTCTACACCATACCGTCCTTTCACAATCCGACCGGCAGCCTGATGTCGGAGAGACGGCGGCAGCAGGTGCTGGCCGTCTGCGAACGGGAGCGGCTGCCCATCCTGGAGGATGACGTCTACGGCGAACTGTGGCTGGACGAGCCGGGGCCGCCTCCGCTGAAGGCGCTCGACCCCAACGGGCTGGTCCTGTACGTGGGCAGCCTGTCCAAATCGCTCAGCCCCGGGCTGCGGATTGGCTGGGTTGTCGGGCCGGAACCGGTTGTCGAACGACTGGCCGACGTGAAAATGCAGACCGATTACGGAGCCAGCGCTCTGTCCCAGCTGGTGGCGGCGGAATGGCTGAGCAGCGGCCTGTACCAACGCCATCTGCAAACGGTGAGGGAGGCGCTTCGAGCGCGCAGGGCGTGCGCGTGCGAGTCGCTCAGGCGCTGGTTTGCCGATCTGGCGGAATGGCGATATCCGCAGGGCGGCTTTTACATCTGGCTGCGGCTGCGCCGGGCGGTGTCGATGCGGACTCTCTTTTCGCGGGCGCTGGCCGAGGGCATTCTGCTGAATCCGGGCTACATCTATGACGGCACGGACGACTGCCACCTGCGCCTCTCGTACGCATACGCCGATAAGCAGCAGATGGAGCGGGCGCTTCACCGCCTGTCCCGATTGATCAGAGAGATGATGTGACCGTCGGCAGAGCAGCGAGCGGGCCCCATCACCCATGGGCTACGGACTTGTCTGCAAACAGAAGGGACATCCCCTGTCGGATGTCCCTTCAGACTGAAGACAAATTTCCCGGTTTGCAGCGATCGTCTATCAGTGATACGGAAACTGCGTGGAATATCCGCTGAATTGCTGATACGCCTGCTGCAGCTTTTGCTGGTCTTCCGCCTCCAGCTTGTACCATCCCTTTTGGAACATCAGATTAAACATCTCGCGGGCGCTGTGGTGCGTCTCCGTCAGGATGTGCAGCAGGTCGTCGTAGAGCTGCTGGTGGCTGGCTTCCCGTACGGCGACGTTCAGGCTGTCCGTCAGGTACTTGCATGTCGCCAGACCGTCGTTCAAGAAGTCACGGTCGTTCATCTCCGGCCCTTTTACCTTGGGAACACCCGTCTGCGGATTGGCAATCTGGTTTTGGTTTGGCATCTCATATCCCTCCTTTTACTGCATCTGCTGCTGTTGCTGCTGTGCCTGTGTCTGGGGTATGGCAGCCATCGCCTGTGCGTTGTTTACCTGCAGGTGGCTAAGCAGTTTCTGGTAGTGGCGCTGATGCATCTGACCTGCTTTTTCCAGCGCCTGTTTCACCTGCGGGTCGGTCGCCTGTTGGGCGAAGAAGTGCAGCTTTTTAAACGCCAGCAGTTCCCAGGAAAGGGCGTCCTTCAAATAGCTGGCGTCTTTGGTCGAAATCACGCGGGGCGGTTGGGGCATCGGCGCCTGCGTTTGCTGAGGAGTGAACATCGTCGTTGACATGAGGCGATCTCCTTTCAGGTAAAATGGGATACACTCCATAGCTTGAGCAGCGGGAAGGCGGGTCATGACTTGTATTTGCAGGCAAAATGAAAGCCGGTTTGCCTCGTGTCAAATGACAGTCGGCAAACCGGAGAAGCCGTTGCGTATGTGGGAGTACTTGGGAGGAAATCCATTAAACCAATTGCAAGCGCATAATCCGTATGTCAATGCTGACCGGGGCAAAATTGAGACAGTGGCTCGTTTCCTGATGTAGCGCCTCTTGAATCTCCCGGGCCAACGGGGGAATGGACGTCCCATACGGGAGCCGGACATCCAGGGATACCTGCAGACGGGGCACGTCTTCAAACGTGTAGGTCATGTTCTTCACCTGGCTGACGTACGGAAAGCGGCTGCACGTCACCTGGACGATCTTGCGCAGCACCTGCGGATGAATCAGGATGCGGCCGCCGGTAAACGGCGGGTGTACCACCGTCGTTTCCCCGATCACTTCCTTTTTGGCGGAAAAAATCTGTTGGGCGGAGGCGATCATCCGCTGCCAGAAGTCTTTTTCCACCTCGACGCGGGGAATCGGGATCACGTGCTTTCCCTGGGTCTCCCGAATGTACCGGGCCGCTTCGATCTCATGCGCTGGTTTGATCGCTTCGATCGGAATGTAGCGGACAGGGGTGGGCAGGTCCAGCGCTTCCCGTATCCGCTCGATCATTCGCTTCGAGGTGCCGATCACCAACAGGCGCTGAGGGCGGAGGGCGGCGAGAGCGCGGCGCACTTCCTCCGCGTGGTCGCGGTAGTGGAAAATGGCCCGCTTGACCGCCTGGATTTTCGTTTTTTCGTACTTGGCGGAGGTGCCGGCCACCTTGCGGCCCTGGTAAATCAGGATGCCGTCGTCAATGATGGCGCTGATGTCCATCTGGTGGGCCAGCTGCAGCGCACTCGTGCTTTTTCCCGTCCCGCTCGTACCGTAGAGGGCGTAAATCTCCATCGGCTCCTCCTCGTCCGTGTTTTTTCTTTAGTATACACGATCGGGCGCAGGCGCAAAACGGATCACCGGTACTGGGCGCCAAGCTCGCGGGCCCGTTCAGCGGCGCGCAGCACCGCGGAGGTGACGGCGTGTTGAAAGCGGTACGAATCCAGGACTTCCAGACCGGCCTGGGTGGTGCCGCCCGGACTGGTTACTTTTTTCCGCAAAAGGGCGGGCTCATCGCTGGAGTGGAGCAGCATCTGCGCTGCTCCCAGCAGGGTCTGGACGGTGAGCTGCCGGGCCATTTCGCGGGACAGGCCGGCTTTCGCGCCCGCGCCTTCCATCGCTTCTGCCAGGTAGTACACGTAGGCCGGGCCGCTGCCGGAGAGGCCGGTGATGATGTCCAGCTCGTCTTCAGACACGATGTGGACGGAGCCGATCGCTTCAAACAGGGCAGTGGCGGAGCCAAGCTGCTGCTCACTCACGGCGTGGTTGGCGGAGAGGCCTGTGACGGACAGCCCGACGGCGGACGACGTGTTCGGCATCGTTCTGACGATCGGGCCATTGGTGCCCAGCCAGTCGCTGATGCAAGCCGTGGAAACGCCGGCGACGACGGAAATCACCAGTTGATCGGGACGGACGAGTCCGCGCAGGCTGCGGCACGCATCCGGAGCGTCTTTGGGCTTCATCGCCAGGATGAGAATATCGGATTGCTCCACCAGAGCGGCTTTGTCCTCACAGGCGTTCACCCCGAACGTCTCTGCCAGATGCCTGAGCCGCGCCTGGTCGCTGCGGTTGGCGACAAAAATCCGCTCCGGTGCAATGAGTTCGTTTTTCAATATGCCGGCCAGCATGGCCTCGACGATCGAACCGGCTCCGAGAAAGCCGAGCCGCGTATCGAAAGAGAGCGTTGAATGTTCACTCATGCTGCATTCTCCTTCCGTTAGCGAATCTGTCCGCTGCCGCGCACGACGTACTTGCTGGACGTAAGCGCGGGCAGGCCCATCGGACCGCGGGCGTGCAGCTTTTGCGTGCTGATGCCGATCTCCGCGCCAAAGCCGAATTCCCCGCCGTCCGTAAAGCGGGTGGACGCGTTGTGGTAGACGGCGGCCGCATCGACGGCGGCGAGAAACCGTTCCGCTCGCGCGGCGTCCTGCGCCACGATCGCTTCAGAGTGGCCGGTGCCGTGGCGGGAGATATGGTCCAGTGCGTCGTCCATGCTGTCTACCGTGCGCACGGCCAGGATCAAGCCAAGGTATTCCGCATCCCAGTCCGCCGGCGTGGCGGGTACGAGCCGGTCCGCCAGCTCCGGATGGAGCCGCCGCGTCTCCTCGCAGGCGCGCAGTTCGATGCCGGCCTCCATAAGACGGGCCAACAGGTCGCGCCGGTGCGCTTCAGGCCAGGCGCGGTGCAGGAGCAGGGTTTCGGCCGCGTTGCAGACGGCAGGGCGGCTCGTTTTGGCGTTGAGGGTGATCGTTTCCGCCATGGCGTACTCGGCGGTTCGGTCGATGTAGATGTGGCAGTTGCCCACGCCCGTCTCCAGCACCGGGACGGTGGAGGTGCGCAGTACGCGGCTGATCAGCGAGGCGCCGCCGCGCGGAATGACGACGTCGATCAAGCCGTTGGCCGTGCACAAGAGATCGACCGATTCGTGTGCGTCATAGGGCAGGTACTGCACGGCCTCTGCCGGCAGCCCGCTGTCCGCCAGAGCGGCGCGGATGCTGTGCGTCAGGGCGAGGTTGCTTTCCCGGGCACTGCGGCTGCCGCGCAGGACGATCGCATTGCCTGTCTTGAGCGCAATCGCCGCGGCGTCCACGGTGACGTTTGGCCGGGCCTCGTAGACCATGCCGATCACGCCCAGCGGGACCCGCACCTGCTGAATCACCAGACCGTTTGGCCGGGTCCATTGGGCTGTCACTTCGCCCACCGGATCGTTCAGCGCGACCAGTTGGCCAAGCCCTTCGACCAGATCGCGCAGCCGATCCGGCGTCAGGCGCAGCCGGTCCAGATAGGCAGCCGGTTGACCGTCCGCTTCCGCACGGGCCATATCCCGCTCGTTGGCGGCGAGGATGGCTGCTTCGTCAGCCAGCAGACGTTCGCCGATTGCCTTTAGGGCGCGGTCCTTTTCCGGGCGGGACAGCAAGGCCAGGTGCCGCGACGCCTGTTTGGCCAGGCGGATCTGTTCGTACACGCGTTCCTTCAGGTTTTGCTCCATGTGTGGTTTTTTCTCAGTTTGGCTCTTCTCCACATTCCTCATCTCCTTTAACGCGAGGGAATCCCCCGCCTGCTTCACGTTCTCTCGCTGCCGCCGATTGCCGCAAAGCACGCTGCTTCCGTCCATTGGTCGCGGTGGATGACGATGCCTTTCGGCGGACTGGCGGCAGAGAGCTTTGCCCGCAGCTCGGCGGCGCTCCAGCGGCTGACGCCGCGACCGATCATTTGGCCGTCGCAGTACACCTCGATCACCTCGCCGGAGGCAAACGCGCCATCCACGTCCCGCACGCCGGCCAAAAGCAGGCTGCGCTGGTGTAGCAGCACAGCTTCGGCGGCGCCGTGGTCCACGCTGATCCGCCCGCGGACGGGGGAGTGAAGCGCGATCCACTGCTTGCGGGTCGGCAGCGCGTGGCCGGCGGGCGATTCGGGACGGAAGCCGACGTAGGTGCCGCTGCCGCTGCCATCCAGCACGTCAAGCAGGTCGGACGGCTGCGCCAGGCGGCCGATAAAGCTGGGAACGCCCAACTGCCGGGCAGTCTTGGCGGCAATCAGCTTGGAGCGCATCCCGCCTGTGCCCAATCGGGAGGCTCCGCCAGCCAGCGCCTCCACTTCGTCGGTGACGGCGGACAGATAGGGAATGCGGACCGCGTCCGCGTGGGTGCGCGGGTCCTTGTCGTACAGCCCGTCGGTATCCGTCAGGATCAGGTACAGGTCGGCGTGTACCAGACCGGCAACCAGCGCGCCCAGCATGTCGTTGTCGCCAAAGGTCAGCTCCGCCACGGAGACGGTGTCATTTTCGTTGATGATCGGCAGGACGTTTTTCTCCAGCAGCAGAGACAGCGTCTGAAAGGCGTGCTGATAGCGTTCGCGGTCGGAAAAGTCGCCCCGGGTCAAGAGGATTTGCGCCACGGTGTAGCCGTATGCGGCGAACAGTTCGGTGTAGGTTTGCATCAGGAGGCTTTGCCCGATGGCCGCAGCTGCCTGTTTGGCCGCCAGCGTGCGGGGACGCTGTTGGTACCCCAGCTTCCGAAAGCCGCTCGCCACCGCTCCCGAGGAGACGAGCACGACCTGATGGCCGGCGTCTCTAAGACGGCTGACGGCCGATACGAGCAGGGACATTTTCGCCGGATCGCACCCGCCGCCCGGCGCCGCCAGCGAACTGCTGCCCACTTTTACCACCAGCCGCATTTTTCCCTTCTTCATCGTGTAACCCTCCTCATTCCAGCAACAAAAAAGCAAAAAACCCTTTCATCCCACACATAAGGACGAAAGGGTATCTCTCTTCCGCGGTACCACCTTATTTAACGGTATGCAGGCGTAAAGCACGAGGCGTTGTCCTCGTGTTCAGCCGCCAAACCGTTCGGCTCTCTTTCTTTGATAACAGGTGAAAGAAACCTGTCCAGGTCATCCCTGGCCGCTCAGGGGTGGGTTCAAACCGGTTCATGGGCGAAATCTCTCAGCCGCTGAATCTCGCTCTCTGTACCTGAAGGGCGGTTTTACTGATCCCCGTCATCGCCATAGGCTATACACTTTTGTTCAATCGCGTTTGTTAATTCATAATTATTCGCGTGGGCCTGTGCAAATGTCAAGGGGGTTTGCGCACATATTTTTTTCGCATGTCCGGATTACGGCTGCCGCTCCCGACACCGTCTGACTCGTGATTGCGCTTATGTTTCCCGCGAAAAACAGCGCGCAAACACGGTGCGGCAAAACGATGTGAGCTGGTTGCGAGATAGGGGTTGTTTCCGTGGAGAAATTATGGCTATCATGGAATGAGGTTGAAAAACAGTTGAGGTGGAATAGGCATGTTCGGTTTTGGGAAAAAGGAAAAAAAGATGGACGGCATCGATGTATTGCTGATTAAGACGGAAGAATCGCAACTTCGCGACATCTACATGGTCGCGTTTCCCAGCATGTATGCCAATGACATTGTCAGCATGCTGCAAAAGCTGGAAAAATCGCCGCTGAACAATCGGGAATACCTGGGGGAACTGGGCGGATTCCGCATCATGATCCACCTGGAGGCCATGACCCGATATGAGGTGCTGGACGATGCGGACATGGAGGCGCATCCGCTGCAAATCAGCGACTTTGCCAACTTTCTGCTGCGCCGTCTGGAGACGCTGGAGGCAAACGGCCAGCTGCCTGAATCGGAAGACGTGGCGTTCTTCATGGGCGAGCTGACCATGCTTCGCGACGGAAGTTTTATCCCGCAGTAACACGCAAGCCGGCATTCTTGCCGGCTCTTTTCTCAGGCGCAGGAGAACCGCAGGCGGCAGGGGAGATACGAAACTCATTATCGGCTGGTTCGTATTACGTGTAAGTACGACGCACTTCCCGGCAAAAGGAGGACGACCATGATCGAACTCGTGGACGTGAGCAAGAGCTACGGCGGTACTGTCAAGGCGGTTGACCGCCTCACCCTGACCGTTCCCCGCGGGGAAATTTTCGGTTTTCTCGGGCCAAACGGGGCGGGCAAGACAACGACGATCAAGATGATTACCGGCATCGTCCGGCCGGACGAGGGAACCATCCGGGTGAACGGCCGAGATATCGGGACCGAACCGCTGGAGGCCAAGCGGCAGTTCGGTTATGTGCCGGACAGTCCCGACTTGTTTTTGCGCCTGAAAGGGCTGGAATACGTCACCTTTATGGCCGACATGTACGGAGTGCCGCAGGACGTGCGCAAGGAGCGGATCGCCCGGCTGGCCGAACGGTTTGACATGACCGACGCCCTCTCTGATCCGATTCAGAGTTATTCGCACGGCATGAGGCAAAAAATCGTAATCATGGGGGCCCTCGTCCACCATCCGGAAGTCTGGATTCTCGACGAACCGCTGACCGGGCTGGACCCAAAATCAGCGTTCACCCTGAAGGAAATGATGCGGGAACACGCTGACAGCGGCCGGACCGTGTTTTTCTCCACACACGTGCTGGAAGTGGCGGAGAAGCTGTGTGACCGCGTCGCCATCATCAACAAGGGCGAGATTCTGTTCTGCGGCACGTTCAAGGAGATGCAAGAGCACTTCCGCTCCAGCGAATCGCTGGAACGGCTGTTCCTGGAGCTGACGAAGCATGAATAGGACCTGGAAGTTGACCAAGGTGTTGATGAAAAACGGCAGCGGCCTTTTGAGCGGGAAGCGGGGGAATTGGTGGAAAAATGCGCTGATTATCCTGCTGTTGGCTGTCGCCTTTTTTCCGATGATATCCGGATACGTGATGGGGGTCATGGGCCTGTACGACGGACTGGCGGCGAGCGGGCAGCAGAGCGCGCTCTTGGGGATGGGGATGGCAATTGCCAGTATGGGCATCCTGATTTTCGCCCTTTTTTACGTTCTGACTGTATACTACTACTCGCAGGACGTGGAGCACCTGCTGCCCCTGCCGCTCAAGCCGTCCGACATTCTCGGGGCAAAGTTCCTCGTCACGCTGGTGTACGAGTACGTGCCGACCGCGTTTTTGCTGCTGCCGCTGCTGATTACGTACGGGGTGAAAAGTGGCGCCGGACCGCTCTACTACCTGTACGCGGCCGTCGTCTTTTTGACGCTGCCGGTCATTCCGCTGGTCATCGCCTCGCTGGTGGCCATGCTGTTCATGCGGGTGACAAGCGTGGGGAAAAGCAGGGACCGGCTCCGCCTGATCAGCGGCGTAATCGGGATCGCGGCCGTGATTGGCGTTCAAGTTGCCATCAATCGGAACAACGCAGGGGAACACAGCTTCGAGCAGTTGGCACAAATGCTGATCTCGGATAATAACGCCCTGCTTTCGCTGGTCACCCGACTGTTCCCGAACACCAGGCTGGGGGCGTTGGCGCTTGTCGAGTCGGGAGCTCTCGCCGGCCTATGGTACCTGCTCGCCTTTGTGCTGGTGTCGGCGGTGTTTGCCGCGGGCTTTGTCATGCTGGGAGACCGCTTGTACCTGAAGGGTGTCATGGGGATCTCCGAGACGGCGGCCAGGCGCAGGCGTGTCAGCGGGGATGAGTTTGACAAGCTGACCGGACGAAGGTCGCCTGTGCTGGCGTTCGCCAGCAAGGAATGGAAGGTGCTGCTGCGCACCCCCGCCTTTTTCCTCAACTGCGTCCTGTCCTGCTTCTTGTTTCCCTTGCTGGTGTTCATTCCCGTGCTCAGCCGCCCGGACGGGTTTGAAACAGTGGGCGAGTGGGGGCGGTTTCTCCAGAAAGACGCCTTTGCCGGAATTGGCGTGGCGGTCTTGTTTGTGCTCGCCATTTTCATGACGGTCATGAACAGCGTCTCCGCCACGGCCTTCTCGCGCGACGGGCAGTCCTATTTCGTCAACAAGTACCTGCCTGTTTCTTACGTGCAGATCATCGCGGCCAAAGTGGTGCCGGGCACGATACTGGGCATCATCAGTATGCTGCTGCTGTGTGCCGTCCTCGGGCTGGTGTTTCATCCGCCGCTGCAATTTCTCGTGATCGCGTTGCTTGCCAGCCTGCCGGGCATCGTATTCCTCAACCTGTTCGGGATCATGATAGACCTCAGGATGCCCAAACTGGACTGGGATTCAGAGCAGAAGGCGGTCAAGCAGAACTGGAACACGCTGTTCTCGTTGGCGGCCGTGGTGGTCATCGCAGCGCCAACGCTGTACCTGGTGTTCCAGGTGACGCCGTCGCTGTACGGCATCAGCCTGTTGCTGTTTGGCTTGTTTGCCGTCTTCGACCTGGTGCTCTGGCGGGTGCTGGTGACCAAAGGACCAGAATGGATGGAGAAGATCAAGTCGTAAGAAAAAGTGCATGGCAAGGAGAAATGGGGCAAAGAAAGCCAAGCGGGCCCCATCACTCATGTGCCGCGGACTTTGTCTGCACGCTGAACCGGAGGAGTCATTCCTTCGGTTTTTTGCTTGGCCTGGTGCGGCACAGGGAGCGGAAAGACACACGACACAGAGCTTAAAAACTGGATGATGTTTCCTGATTGCAGGATGATCGGACTATTGGGTCAGGCGGAGAGCTTGTGCATCCCATCCTAAATTTTTTAAGCTATCTTTACAAAGGTGGGAACTGTTGGTATTTTTTTCTCATAACTTAGCAGCGGTTGGGCGGTAAAACAGGCAGTTTTTCCCGGAAATCATCTGTACAAATCATACCATTCGACGCAAATTCACTTGGAGAGGAAAGGAGAAATCATGTTCAAGAGAAGTCTTTTGTGGGTACTCATGGTTTGCCTGTTGTTCCAGGTCGTCATCGTGCCCTGCGCAAACGCCGAAACCGCGTACGACGACGTCAAGGGGCACTGGGCCAGCGAGCAGATTCAGTTCTTGACCGAACGGGGCATATACAAGGGAAACGGCACGCGCCATTTTTACCCGGACAAGCCAATTACCCGCGGCGAGGCGCTGGTGCTGGCGAACCGCGTCTTTGAAGCCGTCTACGGACCGTTGGCTGCTCCCGAGCAGAAGGCTTACCTCGATTACAGGTATCCGCTCCGAAAGGAAATCGAAGCGATGACGGCCAACCTGCAGGTGCTGCTGGACGTCCAGACAGGCTTTGTCAACGAATACCGGCCGGGTGACAAGATTCTCTATTATCTCCATCTGGTTTCGCAGGGGCAGTTGATGAAAACACCGCAGAAAGAACTGGTCGACTGGTGGGTGCCGACCCAGTTCCTGCAGTATCCGCTTTCGCGGGAAGAAGCCAGCATGATCTTCTTTCACCTGCTCGCCCCGTACAAGTTGAGAACCATGAATGCAAAGTCGCAGGATGTCGCCTCGTTTTTCGCCGGGTACCAAGGATGGAAACAGCCAAGCTATTATCCTGATACTGCCTCGCCTTATGCGGGAGCGATTCGCGAATTCCATCTGTTCAACGAAACGCGCCTGTTTAACCCGTACAAAAACATGACACGCGCAGAGTTTGCAACCGTACTGAAGCGCCTGTACGATTTTTACACGGAAGACGCCGCCAAACAGTTCCGGGAATCGCAAAATCGGCAGCAAACAGCGGTGAACATGCTGCTAACCGCCGCCAACTATGCGCACCAAACAAAGAATGAGAAATGGCTGGACGCGTATCTGAGCAAGTCTGCGCAGGAGAGCATCGACAAAATCGGCGTGCCGCTGCATGACTATCGCGTGACGCTCACGCTGCGCAAGGATGACACCGACAAGAACAAGCTGTGGGTCACGGCAGCTTACGTAGACAGCAAAGTGGGCAAATACGAGCTGGAGTACCTGCTGGAACCGGATGACGGAAATCCGTTTGGCCGCAAGGTGATGTCGATCAACATCATCCATAAGTAACGGCATAAACGGCAGGGGCGGCTGCGTCTTTGCTGCCTGTACGTGGCCGCCTGCCCTGTCTTTGGCTGTTGCGGCGGGAAAACTTCCGGGAAGGGGAGAGAGCGAATAAGCAGCAAATGAAGATTGCAACCGCTCTCCTTTTCGTTTACAATAAAACTGAGCGATCATTCAGTCGCGTCTGAATCGCCAAACATCTCACAGGTGCGAGGGCTTATACGGTGGGGTGTTTTTTTACACCAGCAAAATGAATGAGCATTCATTCAAGGGGTGACATGTGCGGCGAAAAAAAGGAATACGTTTGAACAGGTAGAAATCCTTCGTGAAAAACTCTGCAAGTTCAGACTGTTTTGCCTTTTTCGCAGGACCCCATTTCTTTAGTGAGGAGGGTAATGGATGGAACGCAACATCTACAAAGCGGCCGTGCTCGGTTCCGGCGTGATGGGAGCAAGCATCGCCGCTCATCTGGCCAACGTCGGCATCCCCGTTTACCTGCTGGACATCGTGCCGCGAGAGTTGACAGAGGACGAGAGAAAGAAAGGACTGACGCTGGCTGATCCCGTCGTCCGCAACCGCATCGCCCAGTCCGGCAAGGACCGGCTGCTGAAAGAAAAGCCGGCTCCGCTCTACGACAAGGCGAACCTGGACCTGATCACTGTCGGCAACATGGAAGACCACCTGTCCTATCTCGGCGAGGCTGACTGGATCATCGAGGCGGTCGTGGAAAACCTCGACGTAAAGAAAAAGGTGTTTGAACTGGTCGAGGCGCACCGCAGGCCGGGCACCATCGTCTCCTCCAATACGTCGGGCGTTTCCATCAACGAGATATGCGCGGGACGTTCCGACGAGTTTCGCAAGCATTTCCTGGGCACGCACTTTTTTAATCCGCCCCGTTATCTGAAACTTCTTGAGATTATTCCCGGAAACGACACGGATCCGGCGATTGTCGACTACATGATGCACTTTGGCGAATTCGTGCTGGGCAAAGGAACGGTGCTCTGCAAGGACACCCCCAACTTCATCGCCAACCGCATCGGGACGTTCGGCCTGCAGGTCTCGATCCAGGAGATGATGCGGCTCGGACTGGGCATCGACGAGGTAGACGCGCTGACGGGTCCGGTGATCGGTCGTCCGAAAAGCGCCACCTTCCGCACGCTGGACGTGGTCGGGCTGGACACGTATGTGCACGTGGCCAACAACGTGAAAAACAAGACCGCGGATGACGCGGAAAAAGCGATCTTCGAAGTGCCGTCCCTGGTGCTGCAGTTGGTGGAAAAGGGCTGGCTCGGCCAAAAGGCAGGTCAGGGCTTCTTCAAGCAGGTAAAGACGGAGAATGGCAAAGAGATTCTCGTACTCGACTACAACACGCTGGAATACCGTCCGCGCGTCAAGGCGAAGTTTCCGTCGCTGGAGGCGGCCAAGACGGCGAAGACGCTGCCGGAAAAGCTGAAAGCGCTTGTGTACGGCAAGGACAAGGGGAGCGAGTTTCTCTGGAGCGTCTTCAAGAAGGTGCTGCTCTACTCGGCGGCCAAGGCGTACGAAATCGCCGACGACATCGTGGCTGTCGACCGGGCGATGAAATGGGGCTTCGGCTGGGAACTGGGACCATTTGAGACCTGGGACGCGATCGGTGTGGAAAAATCGGTGGCCCGCATGCGCGAAGAGGGCGAGACAATCCCGGCGCTGGTGGAGGAACTGCTGGCGAGCGGCAAGACCTCGTTCTATCAGAAACAGGACGGGCGTGTGGCTGTATTTGCCGTCGGCGGCCGCTACAAGGACGTCGAGGAAAAGAAAGAGCAGATCAACCTGGCGGCACTCAAGGAACAGGGCCGGCTGATCAGGAAAAACGCGGGTGCCGCGCTGGTGGACCTGGGCGACGGTGTGGCCTGCCTGGAGTTTACCTCTCCGCACAACGCGCTGGGCATGGATGTGCTGCAGATGGCGGCCTTCGCCGTGGAAGAGGTGCAGCGCAACTTCCTCGGACTGGTGATCGGCAATCAGGGCAAAAACTTCTGTGTCGGCATGAACCTGGCTCTGGCCTTGATGGAGGCGCAGGACGAAAACTGGTTTGAACTGGACATGTTGGTCAGACAGTTTCACAAGGTGGGGAACGCGCTGCGCACCATGCACCGTCCGGTCGTAGCGGCGCCGTTCGGCATGACGCTCGGCGGCGGTGTGGAAGTCTGCTTCCTGGCCGACCGCGTGCAGGCGGCCGCCGAGACCTACATGGGGCTGGTGGAAGTGGGCGTAGGCCTCTTGCCCGGCGGCGGCGGCACCAAGGAGATGCTGTTCCGGGCGATGGAACAAGTACCGGAAGGCGGCACCGTGCCGGTTGATCCATTCCCGTTCGTGGCCCGTGCGTTCGAGACGATTGCCATGGCCAAAGTCTCTACCAGCGGGAAGGAAGCGATCAATCTGGGCTACCTGCGCCCGAGCGACCGGATCAGCATCAATCAGGATCACCTCCTCTACGACGCCAAGCAGCTCGTGTTGACGATGGTCAAGGAGGGGTATACACCGCAGCGGCCGCGCAAGATTCGCGTCATCGGCGAGTCGGGGTATGCCACCCTGCGGCAAAGCATCTATTCGATGAAAAAGAGCGGCTACATCAGCGATCACGACGAACTGATCGCCAGCAAGATCGCCTACGTCATGTCCGGCGGCAGCGTGCCGGCCGGCACCGAGGTGACGGAATCCTACATCCTGGAGCTGGAGCGGCAGGCGTTCCTCGAGCTGATCAAGACGCCCAAGACGCAGCAGCGCATGCAGCACATGCTGATGAAAAACAAGCCATTGCGTAACTAGGGAGGGGGAAAGACATGAGAGAAGCAGTGATCGTCGCCGGCGCCCGCACCGCGGTGGGAAAAGCGAAGCGAGGCAGCCTGAAGGACGTGCATCCCGTCGACATGGGGGCTGCGGTCGTGAGCGACCTGTTGCGCCGCGTCCCCGAGCTTAATCCGGCCGAGATCGAGGACGTGATCATGGGGACGGCCGTACCGGAAGCCGAGCAGGGGATGAACATGGCCCGCCTGATCGGCCTGCGCGCCGGATTGCCGACCAACGTTCCCGGCATTACCGTCAACCGCTTTTGCTCGTCCGGCCTGCAGACCATCGCCTACGCCGCCCAGCAGATTATCGCCGGCGGGGCTGACGTGATCGTGGCCGGCGGGGTGGAGAGCATGAGCCTGCTGCCGATGGCCGGCCACAAGGTGGCGCTCAATCCGACGCTGATGGAGACAATGCCGGAAGCGTACATGAGCATGGGGCACACAGCCGAGGAAGTGGCAAAGCGCTACGGCGTCAGCCGCGAAGACCAGGACGCGTTTGCGCTGCAAAGCCATCAGCGGGCTGCAGCCGCCATCGCCGCCGGCAAGTTCCGGGACGAGATTGTGCCGCTGACCGTCAAGCAGCACCGCGTGGACGATGACGGCAAGCTGCACGTCACGGAGCGCGTCTTTGACACGGACGAGGGCGTGCGGGCTGACACCTCGCTGGAAGCGCTGGCCAAGCTGAAGCCGGTGTTCCACGTGCAGGGCACGGTCACGGCAGGCAACTCTTCGCAGACGAGCGACGGCGCAGCCGCCGTACTGGTGATGTCGGCGGAAAAGGCGGACAGTCTGGGCGTTCGCCCGATCGCCAGATTCCGCTCGTTTACGGTGGGCGGCGTCGATCCCGACGTGATGGGGATCGGTCCGGTAGTCGCCATTCCAAAAGCGCTGAAAATGGCTGGATTGAGCCTGGCCGATGTGGACCTGTTTGAGCTGAACGAGGCGTTTGCCTCCCAGTCACTCGCCGTCATCCGCGAACTGGGCCTCGACCCGGCAAAAGTAAACGTCAACGGCGGTGCGATTGCCCTGGGCCATCCGCTGGGCTGCACCGGGGCGAAGCTGACCGTTTCCCTGTTGAATGAGTTGAAGCGGCGCGGCGGCAAGTACGGCGTCGTGACGATGTGCATTGGCGGCGGCATGGGGGCCGCCGGCGTGTTCGAAATGCTGTAGGCACGGAGAAACACCACATTTTATAAAAAGGGAGAGGGATTTGATGGCTGAAACGAAAGATCTGATTCGCGGCGGCAGCTTTCTGATCAATGCCGGTTCGCCGGACGACGTGTTTGTGCTGGAGGAAATCACCGACGAGCAAAAACTGATCGCGCAGACGACAGAGGATTTCATCAACAATGAAGTGCGTCCGCATATGGAAGAGCTGGAACAGCAAAACTTTGAGCTGTCCGTATCGCTGCTGAAAAAAGCGGGGGAACTGGGCCTCCTGGCTGCCGACGTGCCGGAGAAGTACGGCGGTGTCAGCCTGGATAAGATCAGTTCCGCTCTGATCGGCGAAAAATTTGCGCTGGGGCGCGGGTTTGCGATTACGTTTGGGGCGCACGTCGGCATTGGTTCCCTGCCGATCGTGTACTTCGGCACGGAAGAACAAAAGCAGCGCTACTTGCCCGATCTCGCCACCGGAAAGCGGATTGCCGCGTACTGCCTGACGGAACCGGGCTCCGGTTCGGACGCGCTCGGCGCCAAAACGACGGCCAAATTGTCCGAAGACGGCACGCATTACGTGTTGAACGGGACCAAGCAGTTCATCACAAACGCCGGTTTTGCCGATATCTTCATCGTTTATGCGAAAATTGACGGGGAACACTTCTCCGCGTTCATCGTGGAGCGCGACTTCCCGGGGGTATCGGTCGGCGCCGAAGAGAAGAAAATGGGCATCAAGTGCTCCTCGACCCGTCCGCTCATTCTCGAAGACGCCCGCGTGCCGGTGGAAAACCTGCTGGGCGAGCCGGGAAGAGGGCATGTGATCGCGTTCAACATCTTGAACGTCGGTCGCTACAAACTGGCTGTCGGCGCGGTTGGCTCGGCGAAACACGCCCTGCATCTGGCGACCACCTACGCCAAGGAGCGCAAACAGTTCAAAACGCCGATCGCCAACTTCTCCATCATCAAGAACAAATTGGGCACCATGGCGGCAAAAATCTACGCCGCGGAATCCTTGGTGTACCGCACGGTCGGCCTGTTCGATGCCGCCCTCTCCGCTCTTGGCGAAAAGGCGGAGGACGGCCGTGAAGTGGCCAAGGCCATCGCCGAATACGCGATCGAATGCTCCATCAACAAGGTATTTGCTTCGGAAGTGCTGGATTACTGCGTGGACGAAGGCGTACAGATCCACGGCGGATACGGCTATATCCAGGAATACGAGATCGAGGGCATGTACCGCGATTCGCGCATCAACCGGATTTTTGAAGGTACGAACGAAATCAACCGCCTGCTGATCCCCGACATGCTGGTGAAAAAGGCGATGAAAGGGGAACTGCCGCTGATGCAGGCAGCCGCCGGCCTGCAGGAAGAGCTGATGAGCTACTATCCGGAAGAAATCGAGGAAGCGCCGCTGGCGGCAGAAAAACACCTGATCGAGATGACCCGCAAGATCATCCTGATGGTGGCCGGTTCCGCGCTGATGAAGTACCAGCAGGCGATTGCCAAGGAGCAGGAACTCCTGGCGCTGGCCGCCGACATGCTGATCGAGCTGTACGCGATGGACAGCGTCGTGAAGCGGACGGAAAAGGCAATCGAGAAAAACGGCGTGGAAAACGAGCGGCAAAAGCTGGATCTCGCCACCCTGTATGTACACGAAGCGTTTGACCGGATCGAGGGCTGGGCAAAAGAGGCGCTGGCGGCGATGGAAGAGGGCGACGAACTGCGCATGCGCCTGTCCATCCTGAAAAAGCTGACCCGCCGGACGCCGATCAACACCGTCCACCTGAAACGGGCCATCGCCGACCGCGTTATCGAAGCGGACGGATACGTGCTGTAACGGGTGAAATGAACAGAAGCCGAGGGGATGTCCCTCGGCTTCGTTTTTTTTCGTTTTCGGATTAGTAGATGGCTTCCCAGCCGGCCGGAGTGACGAACAGGCGGATCGCCTTGATCTTGCGGTCGTCCATCAGCGTGAAGTAGTGGCGGGAGTAGGACGGGACGGAGATCAGGTCGCCCGGCTCCATTTCCACGTCAAAGTAGCGGCCGTCCTTGCCTTTGATCGCAAAGATGCCGTGGCCGTCCACGCAGAAGCGGCACTCGTCGTCGGTGTGATGATGTTCTGCTTTAAATTTGACCAGCAGTTCATCAAGGTTGGGCGTCTGATCGGACAGGACGACGATGTCGGCCGTGAGATAGCCGCGCCGCTTGCTGATGTCCTCGATTTCCGGGCGGAACGCGTCGAGAATCTGCTGCTTTTCCTCGTCGGTCAGGTTGTAGTTGTCGCGCAGATTGGCATCCAGGCGGTCTACTCCCCAGTGCTCATAGATGATTTCTTGGGATTGCAGGAATTTAGAAACTTCCTCCGGTGCCGTAATGTACTCGTTGTTGTCGTGAAACCGTACTTTTGCCATGATGCAATACCTCCTTTAATGATTTTCAATTTATTGAGGGTGTGTGAGGGACACGGCGGTCTGGCGAAGCTGCAGCCAGCGCACGTGGTACTCAAACAGGAACTCAAACGACTCCAGGTGGCGCTTCGCCTCGAAGTCGTTGGCACCCCAGGCGTAGATGCCGTGGTTGCGGATCAGCACGCCGGGGACATCAGGTGTGATCACTTTTTCGATCGCAGCTGCCAGTGTCGGAATGTGGGCAAAATTCTCGACAATCGGAATGGTAATGCGCGCGTTTTCTTCCCAGATGCCCAGTCCCTTGATCAGCTCCTGCCCCTGAATGGAAAAGGCGCGCTGCCCGAAGTAGAGTTCGGACACGAGGTTGTTCCACACGGTGTGCACGTGGAAGCAGGCGCCCGCCTGCGGAATGCGCTTGTAGACCACGGCGTGGATCAGCGTTTCCGCCGAGGGCTTGAGCGTCGTCGGTTCGACCGGGCGGGACTCCCCGTCGACCACCAGGTAGTCTTCCGGGGAGAGCTTGGTCTTGTCTTTTCCACTGGCCGTCACGGCAAACTGCAGCGGGTCATTAGAGAGCTTGATCGAAAGATTGCCGCTGGTGCCGGGAAACCAATCGCGGCGGGCAAACGTCAGCTTCGCTTCGTCCAGCCGGCGAAACGCGTCTGCGCGTTGTTCCAGAGTCACTGTCATGGTGAGCCGACCTCCTGTTTGGTACGTAAATCTTTTACAATGTCGATGACGTCGTGGAAGGTGGCAAACGTCCGATGCGCAAGGCCCAGTTCCGCACATTTTTGCGCCAGCAGCGAACGGGCGATGACGAAATCGGCAATCTTGGCGCCCGCCAGATCAGTGACGGAATCGCCGATGACCACGCGGAAGTGGCGGTCCGGGTCGTATCTCCGGATGATCGACGTCTTGCACATGCCGCAGTCGTTGTCACAGTGTTCGTCGCAGCGGTGCGGCCACGTGATGGTGATGTGCTCGCCGCTGAAGTCGCTGCCGTTGCAGTAGATGGGCACGTTCAGCTCAAACGGGGCGAGGATCGGCTCCACGAAAAAGTCGATGCCGCCGCTGGTGATCAACAGTTCAATGCCTTCGTCCCGGCAAAAGCGGACAAATTCGGCAAAGCCGGGACGGATCACCGCATCCTCGACGATGAAGTCGACAATCTCCTGCTTAAGCGAGGAAGGGAGGAGCTGAAACAGCCTGCCCACGCCTTCGCGTATGCTCACCTGCTGGGAGAGGATTTGTTCCGTCAGCGCCTCCCACTGCGGGGGAGCAAAGCGGCGCATGATGGCGACGATGTTGTCCTTTTCCGTAATGGTGCCGTCAAAGTCGCAGAACAGCACGAGCGATTTGCTCATCGTCCGCCCCCCCATTTCTCCAGGGCTGCCGCCAGCTCCGGCGACTCGGCTGCCGCGTCGGCAAGCGAACGTCCGGCGACGACCGCGTCAATCGCGGCGACAAACGCGCGTCCGCCTGCGGTCGCCCCGCCGGGATGGCCGTGGATGCCGCCGCCCGCATTGACCACCTGATCCTGTCCAAAATCTTCGTACAGTTGGGGCACCAGGCCGGGATGAATGCCTGCAGACGGGACCGGGAAGGCGCGCCGCAAGCCGTTCAGGGGAGCGGTCAGATGCTCGGCCAGCTGCAGGGCTTCCGTCTTGTCCAGAGCCACGCTGCCGTATGGCGACGGGAAGAGCACCAGGTCGGCGCCGGCGATCCGCATCATTTTGCCCAAGAGCAGCGGCGTGGCGATGCCGTAGTCGGGCGACGGGTAGAATGCGCCTGCCAGTGCCGGATGGGCCATGATCGGCACGTGGACGTCCGGGTCGGCACTCAGGCGGTGCAGGGCGTCAAAGCCGAACGCCAGCACGTTGAACAGCAGGCAGTCCGCGCCAGCCTCCACGGCCCGCTTGGCCCGCTCGTTCAACTCGTGCACCGGACCGGTCAGATTGGCAGCGTAGAGGACAGGTTTGCCGGTCTGTACTTCCGTTTCCGCGGCAATCTGTTTAAACGCCTTGATCCGTTCCAGAAACGGGGCGCGGTCATCGGCGAAAAAGATTTCATCGTCCTTGACCAAGTCCACGCCGCCCAGCGCCTGCGCGCGGAACTGGGCTTTCAGATCGTCAAACGGCATACCCAGGCAGGACTTGAAAATGCTCATCAGCAGCGGGCGGTCATGCACGCCGAGCCGTTTGCGCAGGCCATCGATGCCGAAACGGGGACCGGGAAAGCCGTTGAGAAACGCTTCCGGGAACTGCACGTCGATCAGCTTGATCTTGCCGTCCATGGAGAGCTTGCCGAAGATGCCGGTCAGCAGCGACGGGATGTCGGCGGTAAAGTTGCGCACCGGGTAGCTGACGGTGATCAGACCGCGCGTTTCCCCGTTTTCCAGCGTCTCCAGCGGTTGAGCGTCCACCGCTTCGCCCAGGTACGGTTTCAGTTCCGCCTGTTTGGCGGCGGGCAGGTCAGTCCAGGTGCCGACGGTCATCCCGACGGCGATCCCCTCTGCTTTTTTGCGCAGGTCTTTCGCTTGTGTCAGATAGGTGACGAGGATGCGTTGTTCGTTCATGGATGGGATGATCCTCCTTGTGCTGTGCCCTCCCGGCTTGCGGGCGGGATTGCCGCCGTGCTGTGGACGAGCCGGACAGGGCCGCTGTGTTCCAACAAAAAACCTCCCCATGGAGGAGGGGAGGCGGTTGTCGTTCAGTCAGCGTCTCCTCTCATCTTTCGGAAAACATTTCCGCAGGATTTAGCACCGTTACGCCCCCAGACGGGAAAGCGCCGGTTGCCGGGCATCATAGGGCCAGTCCCTCAGCCAGCTCGTGATAAGAGTGTGAATCGTCTGCTATGCGGTTTTGCTTGGCAGTTACCCCCATGATATGACGTTCCTTGCAGGGAGTCAACCCTTGATCGGTGGAAATGTGCAGGCTGTTGTCACGCTGCAGGGAGCCGGGCCTGGCGTTGTCCGGCCGGTAGTAAATCCGGCCCTGGCGCCGATTCAGTGCTGGATGTGTACGTTATGGAGAAGGAGCCACAGTTCAGATGTTTCGTCCACCACCCACCAGAAAAAGGCATCGCGTGCAAAGGCGCATCGGTGTGCAGGCGGAGCGGCGGCCAGATAGGCGCGTATGTCGTCCAGCGGTATGTGATCCCTGCTGGTGTCGGCAAAGGGAAACACGTAGTCAGCAGCAGGCTTTCCGTCCGGTCCGTCAATTGGCACGACCCCCAGCCCGTCGATGGTCGGAATCCAGCCAGCGGATCGGCGCTGGCTCTCCAGGTCGTTCAGATACCGCATGACGTCGGGAATCGGTTCGAGGCCCAGGTCTGTCTGCATGTGATGCAAAACGGTCTGGCGGCACGTAACGAAGTTTCGTAACTGCGGGTCTGTTGCCTCTTCATGCCTGCTTTCTGCGAGATCGGCCCAATACCGCTCCCATTGCCGGGGTGTGCGGACGGACACCAGACTGCCAAGTTCGCCGGCGGATCCGATCGTCACCACCAGGCGGAAAAAGTCTTCCAGATTACGTGCGATAATGCGCAAAGGTGGGTCGTCCGTCGGGCTGACACAAACAATCGAGGCCTCTTCCAGATCTGTGATGCGGCCGAAATCGGTCAAAAAGCCGTAATGAATGCCGTCGCAGCCGGTCTCGGCAAAGACGTGCAGGTCGGGCGGCGTAATCGTGTAGCGGAAGGAATTGTCTGCAAACCGGAAATGGATATACTCCAGCGGTCTGTCCAGTCCTTCCCGTATCAGTTTCTGCTCCAATGCCCGCATGTGCTCCAGCAGGTCGATGCCATACCCCATCAAATCGCCCCTTGGACACCGTGTTATAATACCCCTTATTTTACCATAAACCTCAATATTTTGAAAAAATGCTGCGGCGCGGTGGAACTTTTCCCCGCCATGTGCGTGGATAGGAGTGAAAGGGTGTGAATCCGTGGAAAAGGTCGGACTGGAAGACGTGTACCGCTTGTACGTCAACGACATATACCGCTACCTCTGCCGATTGACCGTTGACCGGGTGCAGGCGGAAGACCTGACGCAGGAGACCTTTTTTCGGGCGTATCAATACCTGGATGACTATCGTGGGGAAAAGGTGCGCCCCTGGCTGTACAAGGCGGCCTACCACACGTTTGTGGACTGGCATCGGAGGCGGAAGAAGCGTCCGTGGCGATTGGTGGAGAAGATTCCGGAACAGCCGGACGGGGCGGCGGCGGACCCGGTGCGGACGCTGCTGAGCCAAGAGGCGTGGTCATCGCTGCGGACGTGCCTGGACCGGCTGCCGGAGAAGCAAAAACAGGTGATCCTGCTGCATTACGAACAGCTCAGCTACGCGGAAATCGCCGAGGTGCTGGGCATCGACACGGGGGACGTAAAGCGCTCATTGTTTCGCGGGCGGCAAAAATTACGCAGAATGTGGAGGGATGAACTTGACGACGGACAAGGCAAATGAGGATCGGGAACGGGAACTGCTGGCATATCTGCGCGGTGAAATGACGAAGGAAGAAGCTGCCTCTTTCCGTGCGAGGATTGCAGCGGACGAACTGTATGCGGAACGCTTGGAGGAGCTTTTGCTGGGCAGCGGCGGAGAGGAGGAGAGAGAAACGGACGTGCTGTCCGAAGAGACGCAGCGCGCCATCCTCCGCCGCAGCAAATGGCGCCACAGGCTCGGCAACGCGGCTTACACGGTGGCCATCTCGCTTCTCGTCGGGGCCGTCCTGATGTTCACCAACGGGTGGATCGGCTGGTATTTGTACGAGGACGCCTACCGGGTGGCCCGGGACATGGTGCACTTTACCCAGCCGGGGCTCACGGTGGGCAGCAGCGGTTCGCAAATCGGATTTTTGTACGGGGAGATAACCATGGAACTGCGTGAACAGGTGGGGAGAGACGATCAGAACGCCGGAACCTTTTCGATCAGCAACGTCTTCTCGATCATTTCCGCGAAGCCGGCATGGACCGACGGTTTGCGGAAAGAGCGGCTCTTTTTTCTCTTTCCGTTGTCAGCGGACGATCGGGAAGAAAGCGCCATCCGCAGAAATCCTGCCTGGAACACGCTGGAAAAGCTGCCGGAGGGAACGGTGGCGCAGCTCGCCGTCTCGTTTGACCGGCTGCTGACCCATGATGAGTACTACGCCCTTTTTTCCGGCTACGATTTGGATACCACCTGGTTCGCCGTGGACACGGGGCAGGAGCGAAACCATCCGGACGCGGCGGAAGGCAGTCTGCTGCTGTCGGCCGGTGACGTGTGGGGATACGCGGAAAGAGAACTCGATTACGGCGAAGCACCGATTCAGGCACATGGCGAAGGTGAGCGGCGCGCCCGGGCGTACCTGGCGGAAATGGAGTATCTCGCGGGACAGGAACGGCTGACGAACGCCATTGGCGAGCGGCTTGTGACCGCCCGAAACCGGCTGCGCATCGAGGAACGCTGCCGCTACCTGCAGCAGAACGGTGTGCGCCTCTACGGGGCGGTCGTGACGGGCCCTGTCAAGGAACTGCTAAAGCTGCGGCAGGAGCCGTCGATCACGGCTGCCTTCGTGGGCCGGATCGACTGGTGGAACTGGGACCGGCCGAGTGCTTCGGGCCAGCGAACCAGTCCGTGAAGACTGGACAATTCGCCCAAAAAAGGGTGTTGACAGCGAGAAGACGGGGTTGTATGATTCAAACAAACGTCAAAACCGCATACGTTGGATACCTTATCCAGAGAAGGTGGAGGGACTGGCCCGATGAAACCCGGCAACCGACATGACGCTGTTCGAGCGATTCTGGCGACAGACGTGCAGCGCATGCACGGTGCTAATTCCTGCAGAAACAAAAGTATTCTGGAAGATAAGGGGGAGACGACACGCAGACGCGTATGAACAGACCTCTTTTCTTCGGGAAAAGAGGTTTTTTGTATGTGCGGAATGCTCCGGCTGGAGGCGGCAGCAGCACACACGCCGCCCGGCGGCCGCCAACATAGACAAAGCGAAAGTGCAAAGACAAGTGAATGTGAAGACAAGAGAATCTGTCAAAGGAGAGGGGATTGGACCATGGCGTATCGCGCATTGAGCGAACAAGAAGCAGTGCAGTACGTAAAACAACTGCCGGACCTGTTTGCGCCGGAAGCGGAACTGACCAGCCGGGAGATTGGTGACGGCAATCTCAACCTGGTATTCCACATCAGGGAGGAAGCGACGGGCAAAAGCGTCGTCGTCAAGCAGGCACTGCCCTACGCCCGCGTAGTGGGTGAATCCTGGCCGCTCACGCTGGACCGCGCCCGAATCGAAAGCGAGGCGTTGCGCATCCAGCACAAATACGTGCCGGATCTCGTGCCGAAGGTGTATCACTACGACGAGGAGCTGGCCCTGACCGTGATGGAAGACGTCAGCGACCACGTGATTATGCGAAAAGGCTTGATCGAGGGCAACCGCTACCCGCTGTTCGCCAAACAGATCGGCCGCTTTCTCGCCCATACGCTGTTTTACACGTCCGACTTGGGGGCGCATCCCTACGACAAAAAAGCGCTTGTCGGAAGATTCATAAATCCGGAATTGTGCAAAATCACGGAAGACCTCGTCTTTACCGATCCTTACGAAGACGCGCCGACCAACAATTTCAACCCGCTGATCAAGCGGGAGGTGGAGGCGATCTGGAACAACAAGCAGCTGAAGCTGGAAATTGCGCAGCTCAAGTACGATTTTCTCACCCGGGCGGAGGCGCTGATACACGGCGACCTGCATACCGGCAGCATCTTTGTATCGCCGACGTCGGTCAAGGTAATCGACCCTGAATTTGCCTACTACGGCCCGATCGGCTTCGACATTGGCGCGGTGATCGCCAACCTGCTGCTGAACTACGCGGGCCAGCACGGTCTGCAGCCGGACGCAGGAAAGCGGGGGGATTATCGAGAATATCTGTTGGCAACGGTGGAAGACGTTTGGAACGAGTTTGTCTCCCAGTTCGTCCAGCTCTGGCACAAACAGGCGAAAGAGCGGAGCGCCCACACCGAAGGCTTCTGGCAGGGCTACGTGCAGCGGCTGATCCGCGACGCAGCAGGCTTTGCCGGCTGTAAAATCCTGCGCCGCGTCATCGGACTGGCGGGCGTCGCCGACCTGAACAGCATCGCCGATGACCAGACCCGCGCGGAAGCAGAACGGCTGGCGCTGGCGATTGGCCAGGCGCTGATTCTGGAGCGGAACAAGGTGGAAGTATCGACAGACATCACAGATATCGTTCGGACGGTTACCGCACGATACTACCAGGAGGCTGTAGTATGACAACGACCAGCACGCCATTTGCGCCGGTCAAGTGGCAGGATGACGCGCTCGTCCTGCTGGACCAGACCCGGCTGCCCGTTGAAACGACATACCTGACACTGACGACTGCACAAGAAGTGTGGGCGGCCATCCGCCATCTGCAGGTACGCGGGGCACCGGCCATCGGCATGGCGGCCGCCTACGGTTTGTACCTCGGCATCCGCAACAGCGACGCCAACGATTTCGATACGTTTTGGCAACACCTGAGCGAACAGGCTGACTACCTCGGCACCTCTCGCCCGACGGCAGTCAACCTGTTCTGGGCCCTGGACAGGATCAAAGCACGCGTGCAGCGCGAGTCCGGCAAACCGGTGGCAGAGCTGAAGGCAGCAGTCCTGAATGAAGCCCTGTCCATCCAGCGGGAAGACGCGGAAGTGTGCCGCCGGATCGGAGAGCATCTGCTCACCCTGCTGAAAGACGGCATGGGCATCCTGACGCACTGCAATCCGGGGGCGCTCGCGACAGCAGCCTACGGCACGGCGACGGCCCCGCTCTACCTCGCCAAGGAGCGCGGCTGGAACCTGAAAGTGTACGCTGACGAGACTCGGCCTGTGCTGCAGGGGGCGCGCCTCACCGCCTACGAGCTGCAGCAGGCGGGCATCGACGTCACGCTGATTTGTGACAACATGGCGGCGATGGTGATGGCCCAGGGCAAGGTGCAGGCAGTCATCGTCGGCACGGACCGCGTGGCTGCCAGCGGTGACGTCGCCAACAAGATCGGGACCTACGGTGTTGCCGTTCTGGCACACGCGCACGGCATACCGTTTTACGTGGCGGCCCCGCTGTCTTCTATCGATCTCGACACGCCGACGGGCGCAGACATTCCGATCGAGGAGCGGCCGGCGGAGGAGATTACACATGGACTGGGCAAACAGGTGGCGCCGGACGGCATCAAGGTGTACAATCCTGCGTTTGACGTCACTCCGGCCCGCTACATCACGGCCATTGTCACCGAAAACGGCATCTACAAACCGGACGAAATCCGCAACTGCAAACGCTGACGCAAACAGCCCCGGACGGCCCAGGGAAGGGCGTCTCGTCCGGAGGTCCTTTTTCCCACCGATAAAGCGCCCCCGGGCGCTGTTTGCGTTTCCTGGAGGAGGAGAGACATGAGAGTGATTCCCATGACGATGGAGGCCTGCCTGAAGCAGCTGGAACCGGCCGACGCGGAGGAGTTGTTCTGGCTGACGGATGTCAACCGGGCCTATTTGCGCCAGTGGCTGCCGTGGCTTGACATCGTGCGCGAGGTAAAGGACACAGCCCAGTTCATCGCCTTAACGATTGACCAGCACAAGCGCCGCCAGGGCACCCATTACGGCATCTGGTACAAGGGCAGGTTGGCCGGGACGCTGGGCGTCCACAGCATCGACTGGAACAATCGGAAGACGTCCATTGGGTATTGGCTGGGGGAGCAGTTTCAGGGAAAAGGGCTGATGACTCAGGCAGTGGCCGCTTACCTGGACCATCTCGTGTTTGGCGAGTGGAATCTGGAGCGCGTCGCCATCCAGGCGGCGACGGGCAATGTAAAAAGCCGGGCCATACCGGAGCGGCTTGGCTTTCAGCTGGAAGGCGTGCTGCGCAGCAACGAATTCTTGTACGACCATTTCGTCGACCACGCCGTCTACAGCATGCTCGCTGCCGAGTGGCGAGGCCGGAGATCCGCGGGGATGAGCAGGAGCGGGATTTGAGAGAATATGTTGGATTGACAAGAAAATTTGGATAACTTACGATCGTAACATGACTAGCGAAAAAGGGATTGCGTGCAGCGCATCCCTTTCTTTGTTGCGAACAAGCAATAGGTCAAGCGGCGTGCCTGCCTGATGCGGGACACTGCCAGCTTTGACCGTGATACAGAGTCGGCTGTCCAGCCAGCGCAGGAGGGGCTGCATCCAAACAGGTACCTGTTGCAGCAGGTTTTCTCTCTGCGGCGCAGCCAGGGAGTGCCGCTGACGTGGCGGGAAGGCTGCACATATGAATAAGGAAGAGTTTGAGAGGAGTTACCGGAAATTATGTCGTCATCGCGTTATACCTTTTGGGTACTGATCCTGGTGGTGGTGATCGGCGGCGTCAGCCAGGGTCTGACCATCCCGCTTTTGGCCGTGCTGCTGGAACAGCAGGGGGTGTCGTCTTTGGCCAACGGCCTGAACGCGGCCGCCTTGTACATCGGGATGGTAGTGGCTTCACCGTGGTTGGAGATCCCGCTCAGACGGATCGGCTACCGTTCCACCATTTTGTGGGGATTGGTGCTGGTCACCGCCTCCACCGTGCTGCTCCCGTTCTTTACCCATCTGGCTGTCTGGTTTGCCCTGCGCCTGCTGATGGGCGTGGGCGATACTTCGCTGCACTACGCCAGCCAGATGTGGGTGACGAAAATTGCGCCGCCAGAGCGGCGGGGACGGGATTTGTCGCTGTACGGATTGGCATACGGGATCGGTTTTAGCATCGGACCGCTGGGAATCAATCTGCTGCCGTTCGGGATCTGGGCACCGTTTGCGGCGGTCACTGTCCTGTACGTGCTGGCGTTTTGCCTGCTGGCCCGTATCCGCAATGCGTATCCCGATCCGGTACCGCCGGCTGCGGATGGAAGGCGGGAAAACCGCTACGCTGCCGTCTTCCGGCTGGGGTGGCTGGCGCTGATTCCGTCGTTTTTGTACGGATTCATGGAGACGTCGCTCAACGGCAGCTTTCCCGTCTACGCGCTGCGAACAGGCATCTCAGTGGAGTGGGTGTCGCTGATCCTGCCGTCGTTTGTCGTGGGCAGCATCATCCTGCAAATGCCGCTGGGGGCGTTGAGCGACCGGATTGGGCGCAGACTGGTGATGGGTGTCTGCGCATTGGTGGGGGCAGCTGCGTTTTTGCTGTTCCCGTTGAGCGGCGACAGCGTCTGGGCGATGATGCTGCTGTTGGCCCTGGCGGGTGCGGCGGTCGGGTCGTTTTACTCGCTGGGCCTGGCCTTTGCGGCTGACATCCTGCCGGCGTCCATGGTGCCGACGGCGGGCATCATTGCCGGCGTGAACTTCGGCGTGGCCAGCATTCTTGCGCCCAATCTGAACGGTCTCATGATGCAGGTGTGGGAGCCGTGGACCATCTTCTGGCTGATGGGCGGGCAGCTTCTCGCTTTCGCCGTCGCCTGCCTGCTGAAGCGGACCCAGTCAGAAAAGATGTGCCTTCATACCCAGGAAAGCTAGGCGCAGCATCCCTCTGCCGTCACAATATCGTCTGTCATGCAGCCCGACTAACGGGCTGTTTTTGCTGAACGTCCTTCAAATTGGGCGCAGACCCAAAGAATAAGCGGCGCTCCCGGCATAAACTGAGAACAGCAGGGGAAACGTAAGGATAGTCCCATTTTTTGTCGAAAGGGGTCGACCCGATGCTTACGCCATCCGTATTTAAACGCGGGATTATCTGGATTCTGTTTTTTCTGCTGAGTCTGGTCGTCGCTCCCTTCTTTACAGATGACAGCAATCCGGCGCCCGCTCCCGCCGCTCCGCAGGCGACAGTCCGATAGGGCGACGGCACACATACCCGCGTTCACGGCCAGTCCGGCCGGCGAGATGCATGGCGTGCCCCGGCATCCCGTATCCACAATCCACGTGGTGCGGGATGTTTACGTTTGGGGGGCTGTCCGGGAGGGGAAGGAGATATCAATGAATACGTCGAAAGGCTCAGGAAGGAAGGGCATAAAATTCATGAAGTTTGTTAAAGAGCTAGACTTTAAAAAAAAGAACGATTGAATGGCAGGCACTCGCTGACATAAAAAAACGGTAACACAAGGTGTGAACTGGATTCATGAAAAACTTGGTCAGGGATATTTTTACTATTATCAGGATTGCTTTAATCTTTCTTGCTACCTTTGCACTTTCAAGCCTATTGTTTTTTAGGTTTTTCTATGATGGGAAAAATGATGAACTAGTTTTTTTAATCCAGTTGGTTGTCGTTTTTCTAATGAACCTCGTATGGTATAAGTGGAAACAACATAAAGAAAAATATTATCTTCCCTAAAAATATGTTTAGATATTTTTGGCGTTCCATATCTCTTCGCTTTTTTTTTCATCTGCCACTGACGCATCCCGCTGCAGTTGGCTCCCTTTGCCTTCGCGAACCCAAGTATAAGGAGGGAATTATCATGTCGACGTGGATCTTCCTGTCCATCATTGTTGGGGGTCTTTTGGTTTTTGGGGTAGTGTATGACCGCGTAACAAAAAGAAAAGCGAACGTGAAGGATTTGGATACAGCAATGAAAAACTCAAGCCCGTCTAATATGGTATACAAAGAGACGTTTTTACATGAACAGCAAAATAAAATTCATGATTATAGCCAACTGCACTAATCCTGTCATCTGATGCACGAAGGTGGAGTACCCGCTGATAAAATATGTTAAACTGCTGAAATTTTCGAAACATTAGGCTACAATAGGGAGACAGGAATACAGACAGACGGAACCAGGGGGTACAAGTCGTGATCATCCAAGTGACAGACCTGCGAAAAAATTACGGAAAGCTGGAAGTGCTGAAAGGCATCACCACCCAGGTGGCGGAACGGGAAGTAGTGTGCGTGATCGGGCCGTCCGGCTCGGGGAAAAGCACGTTTTTGCGCTGTCTCAACCAGTTGGAGGAGATGTCGGGCGGACGGATCGTCATCGCCGGTCGCGACCTGAGCGATCCCAAGGTGGACATCAACAAGGTGCGGGAAGAAGTCGGCATGGTGTTCCAGCGGTTCAATCTGTTCCCGCACAAGACCGTGCTGGAAAACGTCATCCTCGCTCCCATCAAGGTGAAGAAGATGCCGCTGGAGGAAGCGCGGCAGCATGGACTGGCCCTGTTGAAAAAGGTGGGGCTGGAAGACAAGGCGGACGTCTACCCGGACCGCCTCTCAGGCGGACAGATGCAGCGGGTGGCGATTGCCCGTGCACTGGCCATGAACCCCAAAGTGATGCTGTTTGACGAGCCCACCTCCGCACTTGATCCGGAGCTGGTCGGCGAAGTGCTGGGTGTGATGAAAGACCTGGCCAGGGAAGGCATGACCATGATCGTCGTCACCCACGAGATGGGCTTTGCCCGCGAGGTGAGCGACCGGGTGATTTTCATGGATCAAGGCGTCATTGTCGAAGAAGGAACGCCCGAACAGATTTTTTCCAGTCCGCGAAACGACCGGCTGCGCGCCTTTTTGGGCAGGACGTCGGCGTAAGCGTGCAAACATGATTTTCAACCCGATAACTAACAAAGACAAAACCCAGGAATGCTGGAAAATCAACATTCCTGGGTTTTTCATTTTAATCGGGGACAGCCTCTTTTGAGCCAGCCTTTTTTGTGCGCAATGCTTGGCGGTTTACTTTCAAATCGGTTTCCAATGATTGCGTATTTCATTGAAACCAAATGAAAAATGTAGAAAAATATACCTCCTGCGGTTTGGTGCGCGCAAGACAAGCACCTATTGTGCCGCATCGAGAAGCTGGCTCACAGTGACAAACCGGTAGCCCTGGGAGCGGAGATCGGTAATCAGCTCTTGCAGTGCCGCTACGGTCTGCCGCTGGTTCAGCCCGCCGTCGTGAAACAGGATGATGTCTCCGGCCGAGACGCTGCTTTTAACGCTTTTGGCAATCACCGAGGCGGTGCGGGCCAACGACCAGTCGCGCGGATCGACCGACCAGTGGATGATGTCGTACCCGCATGACTGGACGGCGTTCAACACGTCGTGGGTCATGACGCCGCCGGGCGGCCGGTAGTACTGGGCCAGCACGCCGGTCGTGCGCAGGATCGACTGCTCGGCGCGCTTGATCTCGTCGTAAATCTCCTGTTCGGTCAGCTTGTTCAGGTCGTAATGGTGGTACCCGTGATTGCCGATCTCGTGCCCGGCTTTCTGGATCCACTGCATGATCTTGGGATATTGCTCCGCTTTGGAACCGAGCACGAAAAAGGTGGCTAACACGTTGTTGCGGTGCAGCACTTCCAGGATCTTCGGCGTGTAGACGGCATCCGGTCCGTCGTCAAAGGTGAGCGCCACCACTTTTTTCTGGGTGTCGATGCGATGGATGGGCTCGTAGGCGGGGACAGGCAGACCAGACGCGGCGGTGCGGGACGTCCATCCGAAGAGGCAGAGGAGCAGACAGGCAAACAGCATCCTGCGGCGCAAGACTACCGCCTCCTTTGCATGAATGGTCTTTTTCTAGCTTCACCGGGCCCCGGGAAAACATGCTGCCAAAAGAAAACAGCGGTCTGCGGGAAAGCGGGATGTGGTAGAATGAAGGGACCGTACATAGGGGAGGAGAGAGTAATGGTGGAACTCCGCGGTGTTCTGCATGGGCTGGTCCACCAGTACCACGGCAAGGATCATCCTGTTGACTACTATCTGCAGGTGGGGGAAGACCGGCTGCCGTTGAATGAATGGCTGGGCCGCGAACTGACGATCGCCTTTCTCGGCGAGAAAAACTGCATCGCCTGCGGACGCAAGACCAACAAGACGTTTAACAACGGGTACTGTTACCCCTGTTTTACCAAGCTGCCGGAAAACGACTTGTGCATCGTCAAACCGCACGAATGCCACTATGATCAGGGGACTTGTCGAGACGCCAGCTTTGGAGAGGCGCACTGCATGATTCCGCACTACGTCTACCTGGCCGTATCCAGCGACGTGAAGGTGGGGCTGACGCGAAAAAACAACGAGCTCAAGCGCTGGGTGGACCAGGGAGCCATCCGCGCCATCCCGATCGCGGAGGTGCCGACCCGGCGCATGGCGGGAGAGCTGGAGGTGCACCTGAGCCAGTTTTTGCCCGACAAGACCAACTGGCGAAAAATGCTGAAAGGGGATGTCAAGGAAGTGGATCTCCTCGCCCTTCGCGAAGAGGTGTACGCCCACTTCCCTGAGGAGTTCAAGCCGTTTCAGTACCGGGAAGACGAATGGATAGACATCACCTATCCGATCCTGGAGTCGCTGGACAAGATCAAATCGCTGACGCTGGACAAGCAGGAGAGTCTCGGCGGCAAGCTGATCGGCGTGAAGGCCCAGTACCTGATTTTTGAAAACGGCGTCTTCCAGGCGAAAAAACACGCCGGTTACCAGGTGCAGGTGACCGTCACCGCCTGACGTGCATAAACCAGCCCCCTTCGCTCCACACTGAAAGAAATCGGAGCGGAGGAGGCGAACGCACGTGACCCGAGAGCAGATCCAATACACGGAACCGCTGACCGGCACGCTCGCAGAAGCGGCAGAAGCAGACCCGCTGGGGGTGCCCTTTTCGCCGCTGGCGCAGACGTGGCAGGTCAATCCGGGTACGGAAACGGCGGAGCCGGGCGGCGAGCCTGGTGAACCGGTACGGACAACCAATTAAAAGACGGATGACAGGGTATGGCAGCCAGCAGCGATGTGTGGCTGCCGTTTTTTAAGGACTGCCCTGGTCGCATGAAAAAAAGCCCGCGTAACTTCGGGAGGGGGGCACCTGTCCTCTCCTGCACGTTACTTGCGGGCTCCAGTCTGAATCGTTTTTGCCGCGAGGGACATCGTGGTATGCTAGTAGCAGGAACAATTCTTTCCATTGTTAATTATCACGCGTTCGAGGTGAATCAGTATGACGATCAAGGCATACCTCTACGACAGATGCGGCACCTGCCGCAAAGCGAAGCAGTGGCTGAATCAGCACGGTGTCGCCTTTGAGGAGATTCCGATTGTCGAGGCTCCGCCGTCCAAGGAGGAGCTGCGCCGGATGTGGCAGGCGAGCGGGCTTGACCTGCGCAAGTTTTTCAACACCAGCGGCCAGCACTACCGCGAGTTGGGACTGAAGGACAAGCTGCCCGCGATGAGCGAGGAAGAGATGCTGGAGCTGCTTTCGTCCAACGGCAAACTGATCAAGCGCCCGCTGGTGACGGACGGCAACACGGTGACAGTTGGCTTTAAGGAAGATGAGTTCGAAAAAGCCTGGGGGGCGCGCTGACGATGCGGACCCCGTCGCGGCGTTTGGAGCACCTGTCGTCGGCGATATTTTCCGAACTCGCGAGGCGCAAGCGGAGCGCGGCGCAGCGTCGTCCCGTCATCGACCTGAGCATCGGCAGTCCGGACCAGCCGCCCGCGCCTGAACTGGTGGACGCGCTGGTCGAAGCCGTGCGGCAGCCGGGAGCGTTCGGCTATCCGATGACCGACGGGACGGACGAATTTCGCGCCGAAGTGGCCCGCTGGTACCGGTACCGGTTCGGCGTCGCGCTCGATCCCGACAGGGAGGTACACTCGTTGATGGGCTCCCAGGACGGTCTGGCCCACTTTGCCCTGGCCTGGGCCGACCCCGGGGACGTGGTGCTGGTGCCGGACCCGGGGTATCCCATCTACGCCGGCAGCGTCCGTTTGGCGGGGGCCGACCTGTACCCGATGCCGCTGCGGGCGGAAAACGGCTTCCTGCCCGATCTGGCGAAAATTCCGGAAGAGGTGGCCCGGCGCGCCCGCTTCATGATTCTCAACTATCCGAACAACCCGGTGTCTGCCGTGGCGCCGCTCTCCTTTTTTGAACAGGTGGTGTCCTTTGCCAAACGGCACGACATCATCGTGGTGCACGACCTGGCCTACTCGGAAATGGCGTTTGACGGTTATCGGCCGCCCAGTTTTCTGCAGGCGCCCGGAGCCAAAGACGTGGGCATCGAGTTCAACTCGTTTTCCAAAAGCTTCAACATGGCCGGCTGCCGGATCGCCTACGTGGTGGGCAATGAAGAGATCATCAAGCCGCTGGCCGCGGTCAAATCCAACGTGGATTACGGCGTCTTTCTCCCCGTGCAGCAGATGGCGGTGGCGGCGCTGCGGCTGGACAGGGAGTCGGGTTCGTCAAACGCGGTGGGCCCCCTCTACCAGGAACGGCGTGACGTGTTGCTCGCTGCGCTGCGGGAAGCGGGCTGGGCGATCGAGCCGCCCAAGGCGACCATGTTTGTCTGGGCGCCGGTGCCGGCCGGATGGAGTTCGCGGGCGTTTGCCTTTGCCCTGTTGGAAGAAGCGGGCGTGGTGGTCGTCCCCGGCAGCGCATTCGGCGCGGAAGGAGAAGGCTACGTGCGCATTGCTCTGGTGCAGCCGCCGGACGTGCTGCGGGAAGCGGCCGACAGAATCGCGGCATCCGGCATATTGTCTCGAAAACCGACCGGCGCATAAACGTTCCTGCGAGTGGGAATGCTATTTGTTGTGCCATTGAGATGGAATTACAGGTTGAAATGATTCCTACATTATATTGACTATAAAGAGCTACGTTGATATGATGAGAACTGTAGGCAATAAAACAAATCCTAAGGAGGTTGTTACATATGGCACAACGTCTTGTTGGTCTTCCGGCCCCTGACTTTACGCTGGAAACCGCTCTTGGCAACGGCAAGGATTTCGGTAAGGTTTCCCTCTCCGACTACCGTGGCAAATGGCTGGTACTGTTCTTCTATCCGCTCGACTTCACGTTCGTGTGCCCGACGGAAATTATCGCGCTGAGCGATGCGATTGAAGACTTCAAAGATCTGGATGCGGAAGTGCTCGGCGTATCCGTTGACTCCAAGCACTCCCACCGTGCATGGATCAACACCCCGCGCGACAAAAACGGTCTGGGCGGCCTGAACTACCCGCTCGCTTCCGACTTCAACAAAACCACCGCTCGTGCTTACGGCGTGCTGGATGAAGAAGCTGGCGTAGCATTCCGCGGTCTGTTCATCATCGATCCGGAAGGCGTTCTGCGCTACCAAGTCGTAACCGATCTGAACATCGGCCGCTCCGTAGACGAAACGCTGCGCGTGCTTCAAGCACTGCAATCCGGCGGTCTGTGCCCGGCCAACTGGCGTCCGGGTGAAGCTCACCTGACGGCGAACTAAGCATCGCGGCATCAGATGAAAAAGGGTCTAACAACCTGCTGTTAGACCCTTTTTTTGCAGGAGCGATGAGCAAGCGACTCCTGTTTCAATAGAAGGGCCGTTTTTGGCATAAGCTTTTCTGTAGGGAACCGAAAGGAGATGTGCTTTCCATGCGTTTGCGCGAAGAACTGCCTGATTTCCCCGGTGTGACCGAATGGATCAACGGACAGGCGAGCAAGTCCGAACTGGCCGGCAAACCGGTCCTGGTTCACTTCTGGTCGATTAGCTGCTACATGTGCAAGGAGTCGCTGCCGCAGGTGAACGAGTGGCGCGAAAAATACGCCGCCAACGGCCTGCAGGTGGTAGGCATCCACATGCCGCGCTCCGAAGCGGACACCAACGTGGAGGCCATCAAGGAAACCATTGCCGAGTACAAGCTGACGCACCCGATTGCCATCGACAACCAGATGAAGACCACCGACGCGTTCCAAAACGAATACGTCCCGGCTTTCTACCTGTTTGACGAAAACCTGCAGCTCCGTCACTTCCAGGCGGGCGAGAAGGGGCTCAATTTGGTAAAAAAACGCCTTCATCGAATTTTGGGGATTGAAGAGGAATCCTAGAACGTTTGTCCAATAAGTAAGGGGTAACCGAATGTACCTGATAGGAGGATACGTAAGCGATGGAATTCCCGAAACACCTTCGTTACAGTGAAGAGCACGAATGGGTGCGCGTAGAAGGAAACAAGGCGTATATCGGTATTACGGCTTTTGCCCAATCCGAGCTGGGCGACATCGTGTTCGTCGAATTGCCGGAAGTAGGGGCCGAGATCAAGCAGGATGAACCGTTTGGCAGCGTGGAGTCGGTCAAGACTGTATCCGAGCTGTATGCTCCTGTCAGCGGAAAAGTGGTGGAAGTAAACGGCGAGTTGGAAAACGCGCCGGAACTGGTCAACACGTCGCCGTACGAGCAGGCGTGGATGATCGTCGTGGAAATGTCTGATCCGAGCGAACTGGATAAGCTGCTGGATGCGGACAAATACGAAGCAATGGTAAAAGAATAGGAATGTGCACGAAAAGGCCGGAAGCAGCATGCTCCGGCCTTTTTCTCACGGGGCGGGCCGTGCTCCGGGGCGGGACAAGCGGCGGGTTTCGGGTCCCGGGCCCCGGGGCCAAGCGCAACTGCTGCCCGGACGAGGGGAGAAAACGCCAGCGGCTGCGGTCGGCGGCGTCCAGGCGGGAGCGGAAAATCGCGCCTGTAATGTTTTGATTAGTCAGAAAAAAGTGGTCGCTGCTGTTGTTTTCAGATACAATGGGAATACGAATGTACGCTTCCGAACAGGGACTGGTATCATTTGCGTCTGGAGTTGACGTCCGTTTGTAGGCTACAATGCCTATACAGAGGTACATTCGTGCAAACGTGCAAGCGTTTGGCGAAAAGGAGGGAGAGGAATGAGCTTTTGCTGCGGAGCCGGAATGGTCGGTTCGATCGGAACCGTGCGCCATTACAAGACGGTTGTGCACAACGTGCCCATCCTGTTTTGTCCGGTTTGCGACCGGATCGAAGTCCATCCGGCCATTGAGGGAGAGTACGAGATCCTGGTAGAATATGCGCAAGGTGATAACGCACCGGAAGTCGACTTTGCCGACTTTGTGAGTGTTGACAATACATCCGAGTTGTTTGAGAATTGTAGCATGACGGACGAAGCGGCCAGCTTCGCCGACGTGCTGAAACAGCAGATTGACATTTCCCTTGACCTGCTGGGCGTGGCCAAAGAGCTGAACGACGACGACTGGCGGGAAACGCTGATGCTGCGCCTCAAGCGATTGAGCGAACGACTGAAGCAGTACAACAAGCGAAGGGAAAGCGCAGCGTGTGATTGAGTTGACGTAGGAGGCAGTGTAAATGTTTCATTTGAAAGGTGTACACCACATCGCCTTAAATTGCCGCGATGTCGTGAAGGTAGCTCGTTTTTTCAAAGACATATTGGAAGTTCCCATCCCTGAAGAACACATGACAGAAGGAGCACCTATCTACTTTCAAATTGGCACTTACACGCGGATTGGTCTCCATCCCTGCACCGATAACGAAGGAAAAGGCGGCATCGGACAGGTGGATCACATCGCCTTTTCCGTGACCAGCCGGGCTGAGTTGGATTACCTGGTTGACAAGCTGGAGGCGTGCAATATCTGCTACCGCGGCCCCATTGCCCGGCCGACCAGCTATAACCTCTATTTTGAAACGCCGGACGGCCACCATCTGGAGGTACGCCTGGACAAGGACGAGTTTGACGAGTAGCCAGACAATGGCTTGGAGATATGTGAGAGATATGGAGAACGGCACCTGCAGGCAGCGCTGGGTGCCGTTTTGCTGTTCCGAGGGCCAATTGCCGTCCCTCTGCCCTGCGGATAAGTGTCGAGAAAAAATGGGAGCGGCTGACACCAGCCGACATCGGTTCCGACTGCTCGTCAAAGGATTCGACCCGGACCTCCGCGAACGTAAGGGAAGAAGCAAAGGGGGAGATGGCGTTGGCGAAGTCTCTGGAGCGGCTGTTGGCGGAGAAGGCGGAGCGGGTAGGGCAAAAACCCCACTTGAAACCCTTGACGGCCGGATGGGAGCGCATCGTGGGGATTGTCGCGGAAGATGTGCCGGCGCGCTACTGCCTGATGTTTTCCGGCGGCGCTGTGACGTGTACGGCCTGGCAGGAACCGGTCCATCTGGAAGTGCGGGGGCGCGCGAGTGATCTGGCGATGCTGTTCGGGGGCGATGAGCTGGCCTACCAGTACGCCAGGCAGCAGGTGTCCACCAAGGGACGGATCGGCGATCGGCTGAAACTGGAGGCACTGATCCGCTTATCGAGCTGAACGATCTATCGCGGATGGCTGGCCAGGAAGGGACCTGGTGTCGTCGTGGGTGCCGTGACGGTACGCTGCGGAGCCCGGTGGGTCTTGTGTTATAATGGTGCCGGGAGAACGTTCCGGTCGGAAGACGAGACAGCAGGGAGCAGCTATGGTTGATAATGACGGAACATTCGCAAAAAAATGAAAGAAGGAGAGGGGAACATGACGACAGCGTTGCCGTTGAAAGAGACGCTGGCCGCGCGGGAAGCCCAGGTATACCGCACGTTTGACCATCTGCACACCCATCCGGAAACCAGTTGGAACGAATGGGAGACGACCCGCTATCTGGCCGAGCGGATGCGCGCCCTGGGGCTGCGCGTGACAACGTTTGACGACTGTACCGGACTGGTGGCAGAGTGGGGCGAGGGTAAGCCGGTCGTGGGCCTTCGGACCGACATCGACGCGCTTTGGCAGGAAGTGGACGGCGTATGGCGGGCCAATCATTCGTGTGGTCACGACGCTCACATGACGATCGTGCTGGAGGCGGTGGAGACGCTGATCGCTTCCGGATACCAGCCGCAAGGGACCGTGAAAATCCTGTTTCAGCCTGCCGAGGAAAAGGGAGAGGGCGCGCTCAAGCTGGTGGAAAAAGGGGTGGTGGATGATATCGACTTCCTCTACGGCGTCCACCTGCGGCCCATTCAGGAAATGGCTGCAGGCGAAGCAGGGCCGGCAATCTACAACGGCGCAGCGATGTTCATGACCGGAGAGATTACCGGCGTGTCGGCGCACGGTGCCCGGCCGCACCTGGGCGTAAACGCCATCGAGGTGGCGGGGGCCATTCTCAACGGGTTGGGGCAGGTGCACACCAATCCGATGGTGCCAGCGACCGTGAAAATGACCATGCTGCAGGCAGGAGGGGACAGCTACAACATCATTCCCGACAAGGCCCGCTTCGCGCTGGACTTGCGGGCGCAGACCAATCAGGCGATGGAGGAGCTGACCGCCCGCGTCCGGCAGGTGATTGACGGCGCGGCCGCGATGTTTGGGGCCGACATCAGCGTGACGACCGGTTCGCAGATGGTGGCGGCGGAAGTGGACGAAGAAGCCAGACGGCTGATGGAACAGGCGATCGTGGACGTCCTGGGAGCGGAGCACCTGCGGCCTGCTCCGGTCAGTCCCGGCGCGGAAGACTTTCATTTCTACACCGTGCAGCGGCCGCACATCAAGGCGACGATGCTCGCGCTCGGCTGCGATCTGACGCCTGGGCTGCACCATCCGCACATGCGCTTCGATCGCACCGCTCTGCTTGCCGGTGCGGAAATCCTCGCGCGTGTCGTGGTTCGGACATTTGCCCACCTCCACGGGGAGCAATCAACGTAATCACAGGCAACGGTGCCTCCGTCATCCGGCGGGGGCATTTGTCGTTTGACGCTGTGCAGGCAGCGCAGCCATGATCTGGAACAGACAAAATCGATATAGAGGCGGAGGAAGCGGACGTGCCGGGGAACCCTAAAGATGGGGAAACCCCGGCCGTAGCTGTTGTCAGAGCGTCTTCACAGTTTGTTCACACCCAAAAAAATAAAATCTTGTAGCTTATTTGGCGAAATGTGATATACTAATTACAAATCACGTGACATGAAAAAGGCATGACTCGGATTTTTATGGGAAGGAGATCGTTCACACATGGAAACCAAGACGGTTTACAAACTTGCTGACGTACTGGCGACGGCGACCGTCCACGCAAACCTGCCTGTCGCCCAACTCGTTGAGATGGCGGTAAAACGCGGTGAAGGTATTCTGACCGACAAGGGAGCGCTCAACGCGTTAACGGGTAAGTTTACCGGCCGCTCGCCCAAAGACAAATTTGTGGTGGACGAAGTCTCCGTGCATGATAAAGTCAACTGGGGACCGGTTAATCAGCCGATCTCTCCGGAGAAGTTTCAGGCTCTCTACCAGGACGTGCTGGAGTATCTGCAGACGAAAGAGCTGTTCGTCTTTGACGGCTTTGCCGGCGCGGACAAAACCTACCGTCTGCCGATTCGCGTGGTAAATGAATACGCGTGGCACAATCTGTTTGCCCGCCAGCTTTTCATTCGCCCGACCGCGGAAGAACTGGCCGAGCACAAACCGGAGTTCACCGTCATTTACGCGCCGACGTTCAAGGCCGACCCGGCTGTGCACGGAACCAACTCGGAGACGTTCATCATCATCAGCTTTGAGCAAAAAACCGTGCTGATCGGCGGGACCGAGTACGCCGGCGAAATGAAAAAATCCATTTTCAGCGTGATGAATCTGCTGCTGCCCGAGCGCAACGTGCTGTCCATGCACTGCTCCGCCAACGTGGGCAAAGATGGCGATGTGGCGCTGTTCTTCGGACTCTCCGGCACGGGCAAGACGACGCTGTCGGCTGACCCGAACCGCTTCCTGATCGGCGATGACGAGCACGGCTGGTCGGACGACGGCGTCTTCAACATCGAAGGCGGCTGCTACGCCAAGTGCATTCGCCTGTCCGAAGAAGGCGAGCCGCAAATCTGGAAGGCGATCCAGTTCGGCACCGTGCTGGAAAACGTGGTGGTCGACCCGGTGAGCCGCGTCGCCGATTACGACAGCGATGCCTACACGGAAAACACTCGCGCCGCCTACCCGGTTGAAGCGATTCCGGGCGCTGTCATCCCGGGCGTCGGAGGCCACCCGAACGTGATCATCTTCCTGACCGCTGATTCCTTTGGAGTGCTGCCGCCGATCTCCAAACTGACGAAGGAACAGGCAATGTATCACTTCCTGTCCGGCTACACCAGCAAAATGGCCGGCACTGAGCGCGGCGTGACCACTCCGCAGACGGAGTTTTCCACCTGCTTCGGTTCTCCATTCCTGCCGCTGCATCCGGTCGTCTACGCCGAGATGCTGGGCAAAAAGATTGACGAGCGCGACGTGCGGGTCTACCTGGTCAACACCGGCTGGACCGGCGGACCGGTCGGCGTGGGTTCGCGCATGAAGCTGGCCTACACCCGCGCGATGGTAACTGCCGCGCTGAACGGCGAACTGGAAAACGTGGACTACGTGACCGATCCCGTCTTTGGCGTGCAGGTGCCGACATCTTGCCCGAACGTGCCGGCGGATGTGCTGCAGCCGCGCAACACCTGGGCGGACAAGGAAGCGTACGACAAGCAGGCGCGCGAACTGGCAGCCCGCTTTATCGAGAACTTCGAGAAGAAATTCCCCGACGCGACAGAGATCGCCAAGGCGGGTCCGCGCGTTCAATAACCAGCATACGCAAAGGCGCCCCGGCCGAACATGGCCGCCGGGCGCCTTTTTTCGCGAGCAGGGGAAAGGCCTGCATGGCAGACTGCTGCCCGGATGATTCTTGGCAATTTTTTTCAATCAGATGGAATTGATTTTTCATTACAAAGCAAGTAAAAATGATATGAATGCCCAGTACGCAGAAACGACTTCCCCAATATACTAAACATAATTATTTAAAAATTACAGATATGTTCCATTCCTTGATTTAAAATTATTCTTATTATAAGATAGTCATTGAGAATGAATTGAGAATAACCCATTCATTTCACGATACTGATGGAGGGAAAGCACATGACAGCAGTACCGCATTTGCAAATAAAAAACCTTCGCGCCAAAATCGAGGACAAGGAAATCATCAAGGGTCTCACCCTGGAAATCAAAGGCGGCGAAGTGCACGCGATCATGGGTCCGAACGGTACTGGGAAATCCACGCTGGCGTCCACGCTGATGGGGCACCCGAAATACGAAGTTACCGAAGGCGAAGTCATCCTTAATGGAGAAAACCTGCTTGAGATGGAAGTGGACGAGCGCGCCCGCGCCGGTCTGTTCCTGGCCATGCAGTATCCGTCTGAAATCAGCGGGGTGACCAACTCCGACTTCCTGCGCTCCGCGATCAACGCGCGCCGCGGTGAAGGCAACGAGATTTCGCTGATGAAGTTCATCCGTGAACTTGACAAGAAAATGAAAACGCTGGAAATGGACGAATCCTTTGCTCACCGCTACCTGAACGAAGGCTTCTCCGGCGGTGAGAAGAAGCGCAACGAAATCCTGCAAATGATGATGCTGGAACCGAAGATCTGTATTCTTGACGAGATCGACTCCGGTCTCGACATCGACGCGCTGAAAGTGGTGGCTAACGGTGTCAACGAAATGCGTTCCCCCGAACGCGGTTTCTTGATCATCACCCACTACCAGCGCCTGCTGAACTACATCAAGCCTGACTTCGTACACGTGATGATGCAGGGCCGCATCGTGAAATCCGGAGGTCCGGAGCTGGCAGAGCGCCTCGAGGCGGAAGGCTACGACTGGATCAAAGAAGAGCTCGGCATCGTGGATGAAACCGTAAACGCGAACGTGTAGGAAGAAGGAGGCAGCAGTCAGATGAGTGTGGATGTACAGCTCCGCTTCGACCGTGAAGCGATCACCGAGTTCTCCAAGGCCAACCAGGAGCCTGCCTGGTTTCTGGAAAAGCGACTGGCCGGTTTGAAGGCGGCGGGCGAACTGCCGCTGCCCGCTTTGGAGAAAACGAAAATCGACAATTGGAACATCGATCAGTATGAACCGTTTGTGACCAGCGCCCGGGTATCTGCCGCAATCGAACTGGACGACGTAGTGAAGGCGCAGATCGACGCAAACGCGGTAAAAAGCCTGATCGTGCAGAAAAACGCCTCCCCTGTGTTTCACGCAGCAGCAGACGAGCTGAAGAGCAAGGGTGTCATCTTTACCGACCTGGCGACCGCACTGCGCGAGCACGGCGAACTGGTGCAGCAATACCTGCTGAACGTCGTGGCGTACGACGAGCACAAGCTGACGGCGCTGCACACGGCTTTGGTCAACGGCGGGGTTTTCCTCTACGTCCCGAAAAACGTGGAGCTGGACGTGCCGCTGCAGGCCGTATTTGAAGTGGCAGGCGACAACGCGCTGCTCTGCCCGCACGTGCTGATCGTGGCGGAAGCGAACAGCAAAGTGACCTACGTGGATACCTACGTCTCCGGCGAAGGCCGCAACATGGTGGCCAACAGCATCGTGGAAGTGTACGTCGGCCCGGGCGCGTCCGTGCAGGTGGCATCCGTTCGCTCCCTGTCCAAGGACGTCCACGACTACACGTTCCGCCGCGCCACCGTTGACCGCGACGGCAAGATGGAGTGGATCCTGGGTGAGATGAACGATGGCAACACCGTCGCCAACAACACGACCATCCTCAAGGGCACTGCTTCCTCCGCCGCGACCAAGACTGTCTCCGTGGGAACCGGCGATCAGCGTCAGAACCTGACCTCCCAGGTGCAGCACATCGGCACGCATTCCGAGTCCGACATGGTCAGCAAGGCAGTTATGACCGGTGAAGCAACGACCATTTTGAACGGCATCACCAAAATCGAAAAAGGCGCCGAAAAGGCCAACGGCGAGCAGGCGGAAAACATTCTCATGCTCAGCGAAAAAGCGCGCGGCGACGCCAATCCGATTCTGCTGATCGACGAGGATGACGTGAAAGCGGGTCACGCCGCGTCGGTGGGTCGGGTGAGCGAAGAGAGCATCTACTACCTGATGTCCCGCGGGATCGACCGCGAGGAAGCGGAGCGTTTGATCATCTTGGGCTTCCTGGAACCGGTCGTCGCTGAAATTCCGATTGATGAAGTGAAGAACCGGCTGCGCCAGGCGCTCGAAAGGAAGTTGGGCTGATGAACGCCAAGGAGCTTCGTCAATACTTTCCCATCCTGCACCAAGAGGTAAACGGCCACCCGCTCGTCTATCTGGACAACGCGGCTACCTCGCAAAAGCCGATCCAGGTGATCGAAGCGGTCGACAAATACTACAAGGAGTACAACTCCAACGTGCACCGCGGCGTGCATACGCTGGGCAGCCGGGCGACAGACGGATACGAGGGCGCGCGTGAGAAGGTCCGCGCCTTCATCAACGCCCGCGAGGCGGCAGAAGTCGTCTTTACCCGGGGAACGACCACCGCTGCCAACATGGTGGCTTACGGATTCGCCCGTACGTTTCTCAAGCCGGGCGACGAGATCGTGACCACCCTGGTGGAGCACCACAGCAACTTCATTCCCTGGCAGCAGGCGGCCAAGGCGACCGGCGCGACGTTCAAGTTCATTCCCTTGGCAGAGGACGGCACGGTGACGCTGGAAGCGGTGGAGCAGACGATTACCCCCAACACCAAACTGGTCGCCATCCACCACATCTCCAACGTGCTTGGCGACACCACACCGGTGAAGGAGATCGCCGAAATTGCCCACCGTCACGGTGCGCTGCTGTTCGTTGACGGCGCCCAGGGGGCTCCCCATAAAAAGATCGACGTGCAGGATTTGGACTGCGACTTTTACGCGTTTTCCAGCCACAAGATGTGCGGTCCGACCGGCATCGGCGTGCTCTACGGCAAACGCGCGATCCTGGAGCGGATGGAGCCGGTTGAATTCGGCGGCGAGATGATCGACTTTGTGGAGCACTTCGATTCCACCTGGAAAGAGCTTCCCTGGAAGTTCGAGGGCGGAACGCCGATCATTGCCGGTGCCATCGGATTGGGAGCGGCTATCGACTTCTTGCAGGAAATCGGACTGGACAACATTGAACGGCATGAGAAAAAACTGGTGGCATATGCTTTGGAGCAGATGCGGGAAATCGAAGGGCTGACAATTTACGGCCCACTGGAAAACCGCAGCAGCTTGATTACTTTCAACCTGGCCGAGGTCCATCCACACGATCTGGCGACTGTGCTGGACAGCCACGGCATCGCCATTCGCGCGGGCCATCACTGCGCCCAGCCGCTGATGCGCTGGCTGAACGTCACAGCTACTGCCCGGGCCAGCTTCTACCTGTACAACACGGAAGAAGAAGTGGATGCGTTGGTGGCGGGGTTGAAAAAGGCGAAGGAGTTCTTTGGCAATGTCTTCTCTTGATGATCTGTACCGCCGCGTGATCATGGACCACTACCAGAAGCCGCGCAACCGCGGCAAGCTGGATGAATCGGAAGGACTTGTAGTCAATTTGAATAACCCGACCTGTGGCGACAGCATCTCGCTCTCCCTGAAAGTGGAGGAGGGCAAGGTGGTCGATGCCAGGTTTCTTGGTGAAGGATGCTCGATCAGCATGTCATCCGCCTCGATGATGACGGAGGCGATCAAGGGCAGGTCGGTGGAAGAGGCGCTGAAACTGGCGAGCATCTTCTCCGACATGATGCAGGGCAAGGAAATCGACGATTCGATCGACCTGGGTGATATCGAGGCACTGTCCGGGGTCGCCAAATTTCCGGCGCGGATCAAGTGCGCCACGCTGGCCTGGAAGGCGCTGGAGCAAGGAATCAGACAGGCCGGAGAGTCGTAAGTCCGTCAGGCTGTCAAGCCACCATGTTCAACAAAAGGAGTGAGTAAGGATGGCGAAGAAAGCCCCTGAATTGCAGGAATACCAGTACGGCTTTCACGACAAGGACGTCTCCGTCTTCCGGACGAAAAAGGGCTTGACCCGCGAGATCGTAGAGGAAATCTCCCGGATCAAGGGCGAACCGGAGTGGATGCTCGAATTCCGTCTGAAAGCACTGGACATCTTTTTGAAATTGCCGATGCCGAAGTGGGGCGGCAACCTGGATGACCTCAACTTCGACGACATCACGTACTACGTCAAGCCGTCCGAAAAGACCGGACGCAGTTGGGACGAAGTGCCGGAAGAAATCAAGGCGACCTTTGATAAGCTGGGCATTCCGGAAGCGGAGCAGAAGTTCCTCGCCGGCGTCTCCGCCCAGTACGAATCCGAGGTTGTCTACCACAACATGCAGGAAGACCTGGAAAAGCTGGGTGTGCTCTTCTGTGACATGGACTCCGCAGTGAAGCTCTACCCGGACATCGTCAAGGAGTACTTTGCCACCGTCATTCCGCCGGCGGACAACAAGTTCGCGGCGCTCAACTCGGCAGTATGGTCCGGCGGCTCCTTCATCTACGTGCCGAAGGGCGTGAAGGTGGAGACCCCGCTGCAGGCGTACTTCCGCATCAACTCGGAAAACATGGGGCAGTTTGAGCGCACGCTGATCATCGTGGATGAGGACGCCTTTGTGCACTACGTAGAAGGCTGTACCGCTCCGATCTACAGCACCGACTCGCTGCACTCGGCCGTGGTGGAAATCATCGTGAAAGAGCGCGCCCGCTGCCGTTACACGACCATCCAAAACTGGTCCAACAACGTCTACAACCTCGTGACCAAGCGCGCTGTCGCATACGCGGACGCGACGATGGAGTGGATCGACGGCAACATCGGCTCCAAGCTGACGATGAAATACCCGGCGGTAATCATGAAAGGACCGCGCGCCAAAGGGACCGTTCTCTCCATCGCGGTGGCGGGGAAAGGACAGCATCAAGACGCTGGCGCGAAAATGGTTCACCTGGCGCCGGACTGCACGTCTACGATCATTTCCAAGTCTATTTCCCGCGACGGCGGCAAAGTGACCTACCGAGGTCTGGCCCAGTTTGGCCGCAAGTCGGACGGCTCCAAGTCCAACATCAAATGCGACACGCTGATTCTGGATAAACTGTCCACGTCCGACACGATCCCGTACAACGAGATCATGAACGACAACATCACCCTGGAGCACGAAGCGACCGTCTCCAAGGTGTCCGAAGACCAGCTCTTCTACCTGATGAGCCGCGGTCTGACTGAAGCAGAAGCGACCGAGATGATCGTCATGGGCTTCATCGAGCCGTTCACCAAGGAACTGCCGATGGAGTACGCGGTAGAGATGAACCGTCTGATCAAGTTTGAGATGGAAGGTTCTATCGGTTAATCCTCAATCTTTCCTGGTAATGTTTTACGTACGTGTCCGCAGTGACTTTGACACTTGCATGTCCGAGTCGCTCGGACACGTATTTTATTTGGGCATTTATGATTTTATGGTGGAATCCAGCCATTGACGAACATTCATTTGTTGCAAACTGACGTTTTCTGTCGGTTGGCAACATTTTTTATTGCTTGACTTTCCACTTGGATGGAAGGTTTATAATTCGAGTACGGAAAGGAGTGAACCCCATGTTTAAAATCAGCGAGTTCTCAAAATTAAGCCAGGTGCCTGCTAAAACGCTGCGGTTTTATGATCAAATTGATCTTTTAAAACCTGCCTACACGGATCAGCAAAGCGGTTACCGTTACTACAAGAGCGAACAGCTGCTTGATCTGCACCGAATTCTGGCGTTTAAGGACCTCGGTTTTACACTTGAACAAATCAAACAGCTTCTGAATGATAACGTATCTACTGCGGAAATTCGAGGAATGCTTCGACTCAAGCAGGCGGAACTTCACTCGCTGATTCAGTCGGAAATGGAGCGTTTACGACGTATTGAGGTGAGACTGGAACAAATTGAACGGAAAAGTGACAGTCTTTCTCATTGTGAGGTTGTAGTTAAGAAGGTTGAGCCCTTAATGGTTGCAACGCTGAAAGAAACCACAAGCAGAGCAAATATTCCCGGGTTATTCGAAGAAATCGATGAATATTTAAAATGGAATGGAATTCCGCTGCCTGTCCCCCATATCGTGATGTGGCATGGTTGTCCGGAATGTGAAAGCAGCATCGATCTGGAAATAGCTTGCCCAATCCCGCGCAAGCTTCAGGACACAGCTCGTTTTCGGACGATGGAGCTGCCGGAATTGACCGTTGCGGCGGTGACCCATATAAGCCGTCCAGACATGGATACGCCAGTGAGCATTGATCTAGGATCTTGGATTGAAGAGAACGGCTACCAGATCAGCCCGGAAATGCCAAGCAGAGAGATTTATTTATCGCCTCAAGAAGGTAACAAATTGTGGTATGTGACCGAGAGTCATATGCCCATTTTGCGAGCAGGGTTCATGCAATGAAAAAGGAGTGCTCGATATGTCAGAACAATTGGAAAACCAGATGATTGCAGAATTTGATGTTCCCGTTGAGATGCGAGACGGAATCGTGTTGCGCGCTAATATTTATCGGCCCAATCAGGAAGGAAAATGGCCCGTTCTGCTCCATCGCCATCCTTATAATAAAGATACTCCCCCCATTTCTTTTGGATTGTATGATATTTCCCGTGCAGTTCGGCAGGGATATGTGGTCATCGTTCAAGATACAAGGGGGAGATTCGCTTCTGAGGGAGAATGGGAGCTGATTTCGACCAGTAAACAAGAAGCTTCTGATACCTTTGAGACCATTCAATGGGCAAGCACGCTTCCTTACAGCAACGGTAAAGTTGGCATGTTTGGTGAATCTTATTCCGCATTTGTACAGTGGGCAGGCATGCTGAAGAATCCACGTGTACTCAAAGCAGCGACTCCTTCTTTTTCCTGGAGCGATCCCTTTGATGGATTCATGTACCGGGGAGGAGCGCTTGAACTCGGCTTTTTGTCCTATTGGCAATTAGGGATGTATCTGGACACGCTCTCAAGACGTTATGCGGATGAGCAAGAACGAGCTGATGCTTTGGCGCAGTTAGTTTCAGATATTGATCAACTAAAAACGGAGATGAAAACACTGCCATTGAAACAGTTTGCTCCCTTTGCCCGAAATAAAGTGGCTCCCTTCATTCTTGAACATGTTGAGCGCGGCATGGATCAAGATTATGTGGATGCGTTATCGTTGAAGGGGAAATATGACAAATTCACAGTCCCTGCACTCAACATTGCAGGTTGGTACGATATATTTTTGCAAGGAACCATAGAAAATTTTCTTAAAATGCGTAACAAAGGCGGCAGTCCGGAAGCTCGGCAGAGCAAATTAGTCATCGGGCCATGGATGCATTTGGATCACAGTCATCAAGCTGGCGAAATAAATTTTGGATTGGCTGCAAACTACGCTGTCGCGGATATGGTCGGACTCCAGTTGCGATGGTTTGATCATTTCGTAAAAGGAAAGGACACCGGTATCATCAATGAAGCGCCTGTCAAGATATTTGTGATGGGCGAGAATGTTTGGCGCGATGAATATGAATGGCCGCTTGCCCGGACAAATTATACGTCGTACTACCTGCACAGCCAGGGACATGCGAATACGCTTCACGGCGATGGTGTGCTTAGTACAATCATGCCAGATCAAGAGCCAGCCGATCATTATACGTATGATCCGTTGAATCCGGTCATAACGAAAGGCGGAGCGATCATGATGCCTCCCGATTTCAGCAGCGGTGCATTTGATCAGAGAGAGATTGAATCACGCAATGACGTATTGGTTTATACAACCCCCGTATTAGAAAATGATGTAGAAGTTACAGGACCGGTTAAAGTGAAACTGTGGGCAAGTTCAAGTGCCGTAGATACAGATTTTGTCGCACGATTGGTAGATGTTCATCCCGACGGGTATGCACAAAATCTAACAGACGGCATTATCCGTGCCCGTTATCGGAATGCTGCCAAAGGAGAGGCTCCAAGCTTAATCGAGCCTGGAAAAGCTTATTTATATGAAATCGATTTATGGTCAACAAGCAATGTATTCAAAAAAGGACATCGAATCCGCCTGGATATAACGAGCAGTAATTTTCCGCGTTGGGACCGAAATCCCAATACCGGAAGACAATTCGGTGAGGATCGGGCTGAGGATGTTGTGATCGCGCGGCAAACCGTCTTTCATGATGCCGAACATCCTTCTTGCATTATTCTGCCGATCATACCAAGAAGATGAAACCAAAACATTACATCCATGATGAAATCCGTATATTTTTTTATGCGGATTCTTTTTTTATTTCCACGCACATACTGCACTGCATGAGCGGAATTACTGCATGGAACGGATGCGAATAATCGAACAGTACAAGCTTTGTGAATACGATAATCGGAGGGGGTGAAAACGTGTGACAACACCCATTTTGATTATCGACCCCGGTCACGGCGGGACTGATCCGGGCGCAATGGGGAATGGTCTAAGGGAGAAGGACCTCACCTTGCAGATCAGCACCTACCAAAGTGCACGGTTCCACGCGTTGGGTATTCCTGTTGTGCTCACCCGAACAACAGATACGTCCCTCACGCCGTCACAACGCACGAAGCTGGTACGAGACAGCGGTGCCACCTACTGTATTTCCAACCATATTAACTCCGGTGGGGGAGAGGGGGTTGAGGCGATCTACTCCATTTTCGCAAAAGATACCCTTCCCAAACTGCTTGCCCAAGCTGTTGCAGATTGTGGTCAGAAAATTCGTAAAATATACACCAAGGTGGGACCTGGGGGGAAAGATTATTTTTTCATGCACCGGGATACTGGAAAAGTGGAAACGATTATCCTGGAATATGGATTTATTGACCATCCCGTCGATGCAAAAAAGCTAAGAGATAACTGGAAAACTTACGCAGAAGCAGTGGTTAAGGCCTTTTGCGGTTACATCGGAGTGCCCTACATTCCACCTGCAAAGCCTGTGGAAAAGGTGTCCATCGAATTAAACGGCAGTCTCCTGCCGGTTCAGGGTTATCTGCGTGACGGCGTATCGTGGCTTCCGATCCGGGCCGTGGCCGAGGCAGTCGGCGCCACAGTGGAGTGGAATGCAACCACCAGGCAGGTTAAGGTGAACGGCCAAGACCTGACGGAGAGCATCGAAAACGGAACAGCGTATGCCCCTGCGCGGGAGTTGGCTGCCATCCTCGCGTTGGACGTTGAGTGGGAACAGGCGACGAAAACCGTGAAGATGAAGAAAAGGAGTGCGTGACAGAAAAGACGGGAAAGCTTGCGGTAATTTACTGGCCTGTCGGGTGCCGTCAAGCTGGCGTTAGAGTCGTTGGGGGCGGGAAACCACCCCTCCACGTCGTCAAGCCTGCCTTATCATTGGAAACATTATTTTATGATTCTATGCATTTTCATTGTTTCTATAATTTGGTATAATAATTTTCGGCATGTTTATCGGCAAATTTGTAAGTTTAATAAAATTATACTATAGCACTTGAGTCGGGAGCGAATGTCATTACAGGTGTAACCTGGCAATGCAGACTTACATTGATCGTCGTGCATTGTTCAATCCGGATCATGTCCGTGAGACAGCGTTGAAAATGCAGCGTAAGGTAAACTTTCTTTCTTCTTTGATTGACAGTGCCAACCATCGCGCGGAGTTTGAATTTCCGTTTGTCGAACAATACATGCGCTAGTGTTTTACACTAGCTTTGGGGAATAAACCATGGCGACGAGGTTTATTCTCCAAAGCTGGTGTAAAGCCAGCTCAAGGTATGTGGTGTCGGAAGCCGCCTGCTGTTGAGCGTGTCAACAGATAGATACCGTACAGTCGAAAATTTTTTAAGAGGGCGACCGGTTGACGACTAGACGGATTAACGTGTTACGTCAGGACACTTTACGGACGAAACTTTTTTGCTAACACAGATTCCCGGCCCCATACCTTGATCTTACAGTAAGATTATTGCTGCCTGCCTTGAACGTTACCCCGCTGATACTCCAGAAGGCGCTCCTTTATCCCGCAAATCGCTGCTCCATTTGGCAGGGCTCACACATCGGTTTGACTGGAAACATTGCTGCAAATACAGAGGTGGAAAAATGAATTGGGAGACTCTTCCTGATTGGTTTTGGGTAATTTATTACTTAATTTTATCAACAACATTAGTGACTGCAATATTTGGTGTTATACGAAAGAAAATGATAAGGTTGTCCATTTTAGCCATTATGTTTGCTGTAACAGTTCCATCCATTGCTTTGATAAACAGTATTGGAAGGGCAGAAGGTTTGAATGAATTTGAACATTTAATTCGTCAATTACAACAAGGAGCAATTTGGTCTATATATGCAATTATAGGTTATTTGTTTTTAATTGTATGGTGGGTATTGTTCCTGCTAAATAGCAAGACAAAAAATAAGTGAAAGTTCGGTGATTCTGCGGCCGGAGGATGAAGACCTTTGGCTTGATCGCAAGCGGTTTGATCCTGAACTGTTGCGGTATGATGCAGGCCGGATGCCAGGTTATCCGGTGTGCTGTTGGGAGTCCCCAATATCCCGATTGGTTACGCTATAAATCAGCTTTATTAAAATATGCTAAATATGAATTTGAAAAGATAAATCATTGAAACAATGCCAATTAAATCAAATAAATGGTATTTTAATGGTTTTGGCGGATTCTTTTCAAAAAAGTGCTTAAGGATTAAAAAACCAACGATAGCCATTACGGTATGAATAAATTCGCTCATGATTGAGTGCACATCCTTACATTCGGGCATATGGACGAATCCGCGAAATGCCTGGTTTTCCTTATTTTACAATATTACAATCGATTTTGGGCGGGTTGAACATTTCGTTCAAGCAGAAAATTCATGATCTTTCCGGGGGAGTGCAGCAGCGGGTTGCCTGGATGCTTCCTGAGGAGCCTCTCCCATACAGACAAATTGCCCCCAACGAGCAGATGCGCTGCTGGTATGGGGTTTCTTTTTTGTTGGAGGGTTGCCGCCTGATGGATGATGGATAGTGAGGGGCGGATGCGCGATTTTCTCCCCGCTCGGCATGGCAAATGGCGCATTTCTTTCTATATACTAGAATTAGCGAATACACTGGACCGCGGGGATGCTGACATAACTGTGAATGGAGACGTACATATGCAAGTCGTAACCCAACTGCTTCACCATTATAATCACGCGTTTGGCAGCCGGGGAGAACTGTATCAATCCGAAGAGGCGGATGTGCTGATCGCCGTCTATCCGGCTACGCGCAAACGGGGTTGGTGGACCTACGCGACGCTGGAACTGCATCAAACGGGAGGAACGGAGTGCGTGTTCTATTCCTACCGGTTCACACCTGCGATGGTCACCCACCTCGGACACGTGGCCGGACAGGTGGCCCGGATGTGGCGCGAACAGGGAAGGCGGCTTGGGGACGGGGACGTCTTTTTGCTCCGGGAACCCATTGCCGAGGGCTCCTGCCTGCGTTGGGCGCTGGCCACGCCCCCTTATTTTGAAGCGGACGGCTTTGAGCTGTTTACCAATGGGAGCGATGTGATTCGGATGATGATGCTGCACGCCATCTCCGAAACGGAGGCCGCTTTTGTAACGAACGAAGGACTTGACGCACTGGAGAGACGCTTTGCGGAGACCGGAGTCAATTCTCTGGATGTAACGCGTCCCCCTGTCTTATAAAAAGGGAGCGAGCGGAATGAAAGCAATTCGTATGCGGGTCACCGTCGTGGTGGAACACCAGGGCGCGATTTTGTTGATCAGGGAAAAAAGCGACGGAAAGCCCTGTTACAGCCTGCCAGGCGGCAGCGTGGAGTTTCTGGAGACCATTCCGGAGGCGGTGCGGCGCGAGGTATGGGAAGAGACTGGCCTATTGGTGGAGTTTGAGCGGATGCTCTGGGTGGATGAACGGATTGATACCGCCGGTGAAGGCAAGCACACGATTGGCATCGGTGTACTGGCCCGGTTGGTCGGGGAGGAGACGGCGCCCATCCCCGGCGGGCTGGACGACGAAGAGATTGACTGGGCCGGGTGGGTGCCGGTGGAGGAGTTTTGCACGTGTCCGGAGTACAATCCGCTGCGTCGCGAGCAGGTGATCCAGGCGCTGACGACAACGGGGTACATCCCCGGCTACATCGGCAGCCATTCCCAACAGGAATGAAGCGGTGCCAGGTTTACCAATCCGGGGGTGAGGGGTTCTGCATGTTTTCTCAGATACTTGATCGGATCCTTGATTCTGTTTTAGTCTGGGTTCCTCTGCTGATTATGTTTTCTCCGTTTCTATTTAGATTTTGGTTTGAACGAAAAGAGAAATATGAAAAATGAGTAATGGATACGAGCCCTTTCCGAAACCGGGAAGGGTTTTTTTGTCGGAATCAGCAGTTGGACCGGAATGAACCTCCGCACGACAGGGTGACAATAGGAGGGAAACACGTGTCGGTAAACATGGCGGCTGACCAAATGGGGAAGTCAACGACTATGAGGTGCCAAAAGGAGGTATGGGTTTTGGAGAAGGATTTGCTGCTGATGAAGGAACTGACGGAGACGGCCGGGCCGCCCGGATTTGAGGTGCGCATCCACGAGGTGATGCGAAAACACCTGGCCGATCTGCAAGCGGAGCTGATTACCGACAACTTGGGCAGCATCGTCGGGAAAAAAGGGGATTCGGGACCAAAAATCCTGTTGGCGGCGCATCTTGACGAAGTGGCGTTTCTGATTACGCACATCACCGATGACGGGTTTTTGCGGTTTCTGCCGCTCGGTGGCTGGTGGGGACACGTGATGCTGGCCCAACGGGTGAAAGTGCTGACCGGCGCAGGTGACCTGACCGGGGTGATTGGTTCCAAAGCGCCTCACGTCCTTTCCCTGGAAGAGCGCAGGAACGTGCTGGAGATCGACAACATGTTCATCGACATCGGAGCGTCCAGCCGGGAGGAGGCGGAGAAATTCGGCGTCCAGGTGGGGGACCCGGCGGTTCCCGTGTGTCCGTTTGAAGTCCTCCCCAACCCCAAACTGCTGCTGGCAAAAGCATGGGACAACCGGGCAGGCTGTTATCTCGCGCTGAAAGTAATGGAGCAGATTCAACAGGAAAACCTGTCCAATACCGTATACGCCGGCGCCACCGTTCAGGAGGAAGTGGGACTTCGCGGCGCCGAGACGCTGGCGCACAAGATATCGCCGGACATCGCGTTTGCACTGGATGTCGGCGTGGCCGGGGATACGCCGGGCATGGCCCAAAAGGACGGGCGGACCCGATTGGGCAAAGGGCCGCTGTTGGGATTTTTGGATCGTACAATGATTCCCCATCTGAAGCTCAGAAACTTCGTCATCGAGACGGCGCGGGAACACAACATCCCGTTTCAGATCGACGTGATGCCGGGCGGCGGCACCGACGCCGGAAAGATTCACACCGCTTACAACGGCATCCCCTCCATGGTGATCGGCGTGCCGGCCCGCTACATTCACAGCCACGTCTCCGTCGTCCACCGGGATGATTTGGACCATGCGGTAAAACTCCTCGTCGCCCTTCTGAAGAAGCTGGATGCAGCGGCGGTCCAGTCGATCAAGGGCTTGGGACCACATGACCCGGCCAGACAATGACGGACGCGAGCAAACCGTTTTCGTTTTTGCTGGGATCTCATTCACGACCGCTCGATGCGCATGACAGCGGCACGGCGTCCCTGGGCTACGGCGGCTACGACGATGACGGCAGCGGCGATAGCCCCCAGCGTGATGGATTCGCCTAACAGCAGGGCAGAAGCGGCAATCGTGAAAAACGGCTGGAGGTACTGCGTCTGGCCGACACGAGCCACGCCCCCAACAGCCAGGCCGTGATACCAGGCGAAGAAACCGAGATACTGGCTGACCACGCTGACATAGCCAAAACCCAGCCACGCACTCCATGAGGCGTTACGGAGTTCGGAGATGAGCGGGCCGGTCATGGTGACGACGAGGAGTGGCAAGGAAAAGACCAGTGCCCAACTGATCACCTGCCAGCTGCCCATCGTGCGCGCCAGCTGTCCGCCCACGGCGTAGCCAACGGCAGCGGCCAGCACGGCACCGAGCAGCGCCAGATCGGCCAGCTGCAGTCCGCCCAGTCCGGTGCCGGCTGCGTACGCCAGGATCGTCAGACAGGCCGCCGCGCTGGAGAGCCAATACCGCCGAGAAGGACGCTCCCCGGCGAAAAACGCAGCCATTCCCGCAGTCGCCAGCGGAAGCAGCGCCAGTACGATTGCGCCGTGGGTGGCCGGTACACGTTCCATCGCCCAGGCGGATAAAAATGGAAAGCCGCCGACCACTCCCGCGGCGACGATCAAAAGCTGCCTGGTTTCCTGCCAGGTTGGTACCCGCTCCCGCTTTAGCAGCAGCACCACTCCGGCCAGCACAGCGGCAACCAGCGCCCGCCCCAGCCCGACGGTGAGCGGAGAGAGGGAGGCCAAGGCTGCCTTGGTGGCCGGAAGCGTCAGGCTGAAGCTGAAGCCGCCGAGCAGTCCCCAGGCCAGGCCCACACGTTCCTGCCGTTGAACTGAGGTTTCCCGTGACGAAGGTTGACGAATCCGGCTTCGGACTTGAATTTTCATGATGATCCCATCCTTTTCTCAGCATGCTCTGGCACTTTCCATGGTAGGGGAGGCTGCGTGAAAAGTCTTGAGCCAATTGGTCGCAGGGTTGATAGGCCAATTTGTCGAACGAGAGAACAAGAAACGAAACGAGGGCCACGGGAGGGAATGTGACATGGATTGGAAGCCGGACAAGCATGCGGAAATGCCGGTCTACAAGCAGATTGCAGCGCATCTGGAACGTGAGATCGTCAGCGGGGCGCTGCCGCCGGGGGCTCCGCTGCCGCCAGAGCGGACGCTGGCCCGCCAGTACGGCGTCAATCGGGGGACGGTTTCGGCAGCTTACGAGGAGCTGCGCGCCGCCGGGTTGATCCAGTCCCTGCAGGGAAGCGGGACGTGGGTCAGCCGGCACCTGTGGGGCGTACAAAAAGTGCCCAACTGGCACCAGTACACCACCGGCGGGGCGTTTTTGCCGGCGCTGCCGCTCGTCAGGCGAATCCGCGAAGCCGGGTGGAATCCGGCGATCATCAATCTGGCCAAGGCAGAACTGGCGACGGAAATGATCCCGACACTGGAGTTTGAGCGTTTGACCGGGGGGAAGATGGAGGCTATCGATTTGGGGTACGTCCATCCCAAAGGGGAGCCGCAGCTGCGCGAAGCCGTGTCTGCTCACCTGCGGACCCATTACGGGATTGCTGTCTCTTCCGAAGAGATCCTGATTACCTCGGGCGCTCAACAGGCGCTCCATCTCATTTCGCTCTGCCTGCTGGCCCCGGGCGATGCCATCGCCATGGAGGGACCCTCATACACTTATTCGCTGCCCTTGTTCGCGTCGGCGGGCCTTCGCCTCTACCAGCTTCCGATGGACGCGGATGGGGTGATTCCTGACGAGATGTGGACGCTGTACAAAAAACACCGGATTCGCATGGTGTTTCTCAACCCCACTTTTCACAATCCCACCGGCACCGTGCTGAGTGAAGCGCGTCGCCGGCAGCTGTTGACCGTCTGCCGCGAACTGCGGATTCCGGTGGTGGAGGACGACGCGTACGGAGCGCTCGCTCTGGACGAGGACAAGCGTCCGCCGCTGCCGCTGAAGGCGCTGGACAGCGGCGATTCCGTCCTGTACGTCGGCAGTTTGTCCAAGACGATCGCGTCCGGACTCCGGATCGGCTGGCTGGTCGGGCCGCGTGCAGTCATCGAACGGCTGGCTGACGCCAAACAGCAGATGGACTACGGCACCAGCTCGGTATCGCAGCAGTTGGCCCGGCTGGCTCTGGAAGGCGGGCTGTGGGAGCGGCAGATGGAGCGGCTGCGTCCGTTTCTCACCGCCCAGCGGGACCGGATGCTGGCCGCACTGGATACGCACCTGAGGCAGGAGGCATCGTGGAACGTGCCGGCGGGCAGCTGCCACATCTGGTGCCGACTGAACACGCCCATTGACGGACTGGACCTGCTGGAGGCGGCGATCCAGGCCGGCGTGTTGATGACGCCTGGCGAGGTGTTTGGAGCGGAGCCCGGCTGGATGCGTTTGACGTATTCGTGGGAGAGCAGTGAGGCGTTGGAGGAGGGGATACGCAGGTTGGCGGGGGCGATCAAAAAGGCGGCACCGGTACGTTTGTCCCCCTGTCGGTGAAGAATCGTGCCGAAAAATCGAAACATTTGGCCTATCCATTCGTATGAAAGAGGTGACAGGAATGGAAAGGGGTGACAAACATGGGCGTGATGGATACCGTCTACCTCATCTGCATCGTATTTGGCCTTGTCTATACGTTGACGACATTGTTTTTTGGCGATGCTGTCTCCGATTGGCTGGAACAGCTTTAGATGTGCGCGACAAAAACGGCTACCTGGCGGCGCTGGGGATTCCGCAGATTGCGGCCGTCAAGCGGGATGCCATGATTTCTCAGGCAGAAGCGGACAAGGAAGCGCGCATTCGCCAGGCCCAGGCGGAAGAAGAGGCGCGCAAGGCGGAACTGCTGAAAGAGACGAACATCGCCGAGGCCGAGAAGGACAAGGAACTGAAGATCGCCGCTTTCAAGCAGGAGCAGGACAAGGCGAGAGCAGTCGCCGACCAGGCCTACAAGCTGCAGGAAGCCGTCGCGAAGCAAAAGGTGACGGAAGAGGAGATGAAAATCGACCTCGTCCGCAAGCAAAAGCAAATCGAGCTGGAGGAAAAGGAAATCCTGCGCCGCGAGCGGCAGTACGACGCCGAAGTGAAGAAAAAGGCAGACGCCGAACGATATGCCGTGGAACAGGCGGCGGAAGCGGAGAAGGCAAAGAAAATCCGCGAAGCCGACGCGCTGAAGTATCGGATCGAGGCAGAAGCGAAAGCGCTGGCTGAACAGAAGCGGCTGGAAGGTCTGGCCATCGCCGAGGCGGAAAAGGCACGAGGCAGCGCCGAGGCGGAGGTTACCCGCCTGAAACTGGAAGCGGAGGCGGAAGGGAAGGAGAAATTGGCCGAAGCGTTCGAAAAGTTCGGACAGGCAGCCGTGCTGGACATCATCGCCAAGATGCTGCCTGAATTGGCTGCGAAGGTGGCCGAGCCGATGAAAGCGATTGACAAGGTGACGATCATCGACACCGGCGGCGGGCAGGGCGACGGTGTGAATCGGCTGAGCGGCAACGTGACCAAGCTGATGGCCCAACTTCCGGAAATGTTGAAGGACGTCTCCGGACTGGACATGAACAAAATGATCGCCAGCTTTATGCAGCCGTCCCAACCGGAGGCCCCGCCCGTGACGCAGCCGGCGGCTCAGCAGGCTGCGGCCGCGGCCGAGCCGCTCCCGACTGCGGACCAAGACCAACGTCCGGCAAGTTCCGCAGCGGAACAATAGACCAGACTCTCCCTTGACAGGGTTGGGACATTTTCAATACGTTCATCGGATTACGTACATCACAAGCAGGTTTCCCTCGCAGGTGGGAAGCCTGCTTTTGTTTGTTCTGAGCAGGTCGGCAAAGGTGCCATCCCTCCAAGCATCATGCTTTACTCCAACTTTGTTTATCAACGTGCAGGCCCCGTAATGGGAATCGAAGCAGCATGCATAAATCCCGGAGATTTTATTCATAATTGGACCGCATTTCGCCAACACTATAGAGGCTTGAAGGGAATGAATGGAAGGAAAGGTTTGAACCCCCTATGAAGTTCAACCTGTTTTGGCGCAAATCGGTGGATAGATCGAAACGGTTCCTGTTACGCGAGACACAAGCGGTGAACACAATCGAGAAGACGCCCCTTCACGCGTCGCTGGTTAAAAATGCGGAGGTGCTGACGGAGCGGCTCGGCCGCAACAGCGATTTTGCCGCCTGCCACTTCACGTGTATGAACAGGAATGTCAGCCTGTTCTTTCTGTACAGCCTGGCTGATTCCGACCGCCTGAACCGGCAGGTGATCGTTCCCCTCCAGCAGAGAGCGGGCATGTTCCCGACTGCTGTGGAGACGTCTTTGGCCGAGGACGAGGAAAAAAGCCTGATCGTGTTTATCCAGGAGAACATCATATCCGCAAGTGACATACTGCGGGTAGAGGACTGGCAGGCCGCGATTGAGCAGATCCTGCACGGCAAAGCGCTGCTCCTGGTG
>NZ_JAGTPT010000016.1:0-103551 GCF_018195675.1 Brevibacillus sp. NL20B1 | reverse complement strand
GGACGGAGCCGGTTTTTTGTTTGGTGCTGAATCGCTTCCCGCCCGGGAAACCGTTTATAATACAAGGAGTAAACAATCTTGACCGAGAGGAGATTCACCATGTCCAATACGCTTGGCTGCCTCGTCCTGCACGGTTTTGCCGGCGATATCCGGGATGTGATGCCGCTGGCGAAGACACTGCGTGAAGCGGGCTACCATGTGGAGTGCCCCACCCTGGAAGGACACGGCTTGGGCCGACGGCAGCTGGCCAAAAGCACCCGGCACGACTGGCTGCGCTCCGCCGATGAAGCGTACAAACGGCTGGCCATGCGTGCCGACCCGATTGTTGTCATCGGCTTTTCCATGGGCGGCCTGCTCGCCATTCACGTCGCCCACCGTCATCCCGTCCGCCTGTTGGTTACGATCAATTCCCCGTACCATTACTGGGAGGTGCGGCAGGCCCTGCGCAATCTGCGCGACGATTTCTCCACCCATTCCCGCCGCTACATCAACGGCCTGGTAAACATTCCGCTGCGCAGCATGCTGCAATTTCGCCGCTTGCTGAAAGAGACAAAGCCGCTCTTGCCCGACATCCGCGTCCCGTACGTGCTGCTGCAGTCGAGACGGGACGATACCGTGCGGCCATCCAGCGCGGAGCATCTGGCCAATAGCGTTGCCCCCGAGGCAGGCGCCCGCATCTATTGGTACGACAACTCCGGCCACATGCTGCTGCACAGTCCGGACCGCGACGACGCGATCGCCCGCATCCTGGACGCAATTCGGGAACACGGCTCGGCGTAAGTAAACAGCGCGGACGGTGAATCCGAGCAAGCCCTGTGCGAAACCGAAAGAAGCGGAACGTACGAGAAATGGCAAATGGCCGTCCAATCGGTTGGCGATTCAATCCACTATCTTGTTTTCTCCGGCTTGTTCTCTCCGGCCGCATGCGCCTGCCCCGCCCGCCCGGACCAGGCGGCCGCCATCGCCAGCAGGAAGGCGGCAGTTCCTGCGTACAGTCCGTTCAGGCCGAACCAGCCGTCTGCCCAAAACGCGAGCAGCGGTCCAGCGGCGGCGCCGAGATCGGTCACCACCGAGTAACACGTCAGCAGCTGCGCGCCGTTGGCCTGCCGGGACGCTTCGTCTGCCGCCAGCGTGTCCATCACGGTAGTGAGCACCGTGCCGGTAAGCTGTATCCCCAAAAGCACGCCCAACCAGAGCGCAAAGGGCAGCTGCACTGCTGTGAGGCCGAACAACACCGCAGCCGCCAGCACCGCCCCGACCAGCATCCGCCGCCGTCCGCAGCGGTCCGACCACCTGCCGAACCACGGCGCCGCCCACGGTTCCCAGACCCAGCGGGCTCCCTGCACCACGCCGGCGACGACGGCCGAGCCCACCACCATCCCGCCGATCACCGCAAACGGCTGCCGAAGATCGATCAAACGGCTCAGTGTGGAAACCAGTATGCCTTGGTAGCACATGGCGACAAACATTCCCGAGGCCATGGTCAGCGCGACACTCCCCGTCCAGCAAAGCTGCGGCCGCACCGCTGCGGCGGACGCATCGCCGCTCTGTCCGGTAAAGGATGCGGGGATGAAGGCAAAAACGAGGACAAACGCCACCAGCGACACCCCCGCCAGCAAAAAGGACGTCGTCCGCAAGCCCACCCAGGCGACCAGCAGCGGGCCGGCCAGCATGCCGACCAGGCTGCCCAGCCGGAACAGTCCGTTGTACAGCCCCATGAAATGGCCGCGATTCCCGTCGTCCGAGACGCTGACGATCAACGAATAGGCACCCAACCGCAAGAAGGTCCAGGCCGCTCCCCAGAGACAGCGCATCAAAAGCCACAGCCAAAATCCCTGAAACCCGTACGAGGCTGTCGTCACGAACGCCAGGAACACGGCGATCGCCAACCCCGACCGGCCGCCTGTCCGCTCATACCATTTGCCGATCAACGGCCCCAGCGGCACCCGCACCAGCCGGTTGACCGAGAGCAACACACCTACCTGCCAGAGCGCGTCCAGTCCCGCCTCCCGCCAATAGAGCGGAAGCGCCACGTACAGCACGGAATCACCGAGCACGCACATCGCTGTCACGAGAGCCAGTGCCATAACCTGTGTCTTGCCGTGTTTGCCTTCCATCGCAATCTCCTTTGCCGGAACAAATCTATATGCTTTACACTACAAAGGAGACTGACAAAAATCCAATACATATTGGCACCCGACTCATAAGCAATCCTTATGAATGGAGGAAAATCATGAACCTTCACGCGCTGCGCATCTTCGTGGAAGTGGCGGCACGGGGCAGCGTGACCGGCGCGGCCAATGCGCTCTCCATCAGCCAGCCGGCCGTGACCGCGCACATCCGCAAACTGGAACGGGATCTCGACATCAAGCTGCTCACGCCGCAGGGACGAGGCATTGCGCTCACTCCCGAAGGACGTTTTTTGTATGAGAAAGCCCGGCGGATTTTTGACTGGGAACGGGAGATCGAGTCCCAATTGGAGGAGATCAAACAGGGCAAGCGGGGAAAGCTGCGGGTGGCGTCCACTTTTCTCCCCTCCCATTACCTCCTGCCCAAATGGCTGGCCGCCTACAAACAGCAGCACCCGCAGGCGGACGTGGAAATCCGCGCCGGAAACTCGAAGCAGTCGCTGGAACGTCTGCTCCGCTGTCAGGCGGACCTGGCCGTGGTCACCAACGAGTCGTGGGACGAACACCTGCCCATCCGGCGTCGGCACATTACGGATGTGGCCTTTTGGTTTATCGTCCCCGCCGGTCATCCGTTTGCCGGCCGGACGGTTTCATTGGCAGCGCTGATGCGGGAGCCGTTTTTGCTGCGGGAAAAGGGCAGTTCCACGCGGGAGAGGCTGTTTTCCCTCTGCCGCGAGCACGGCGTCGCTCCGCCGAAAGCGGGCCTTGAATACCACGGCCTGTTCGAATCCATCCAGTCCGTCAGGGCGGGGTACGGCTCGATGCTGGCACCGGAACCGTCCGTCCGTGAACTGGTGGAACGAGGCGAAGTGGGGCGAGTGCTGGTCGACGGTGTGACGATCAAACGGCCGATCTACATCTGCACCCGCGAGGAGGATGATGCCCTGCGCCCTGCGGCCGCCCGGTTTCTGGAGATGATCCTGCCGCCCTGCATGCAGACGTGAGGATGAGAGGCGAGTCGCCGTCGTCCCAATCAAAAAAAGAATTGATTGATTATTAAAAAGAGTTGATTGATTCGTTGTTATTGTTACAATGGATACAATGCAAAATGATTGGTCGCCGCAACATGTCTGCTTAAACTGGGGGGATTCCAATGGAACATTATGCGTTGTTCGTGCTTATGTCGATCCTGCTGATCATTCTGCCTGGCCCCGATACCGGCGTGGTGACGCAAAACACTGTTTTCCACGGCCGTTCAGGCGGGATGAAAACGGTTCTGGGCAGCACGTCCGGACTGCTGATCCACACGCTGGCCGTTGTCTGCGGCATATCGGCGATCCTGGTGAAGTCCGCGTTTCTCTTTTCCATCATCAAGTACGTCGGGGCCGTCTACCTTCTCTACCTGGGAATTACGTCGTTGTGGTCGCTTCGGAATCAGAAAACCGCGGCTGTTGAGCAGCCAGATGCCAAGCATCAGAACAAATCCCCCTTTCTGCAGGGATTTTTGACCAATGTGCTCAATCCGAAAGTGGCTGTCTTCTTCCTGACATTCCTTCCGCAGTTTGTAACGCCCGGCAGCTACGCGTTTCTGCAATTCCTCGCCTTGGGTTTGACTTACACACTGCTTACGGTCGCATGGTTTTTCCTGTACGTCCGGTTCATTGACCGGCTGCGCGCCTGGATGAAAAAAGCGTCCACGCAGCGGGCCATCCAAGGAATCACCGGCCTTGCGCTGGTGGCGTTCGGCGTCACGCTGGCCCTGGAAAAGCGCCCGTAAATGATCCCTCAACGGCAAAGAGCCCTTCCATTTAGGAAGGGCTCTCAGCGTGTATACAAAGTCCGTGGCGCATGGGTGATAGGGCCCGCTCGCTCTCTTGACGACCAGCAAAGCAGGTGGCAGTGTCCGCTTCAAAACGCGACGCGGGCAGGGGGCAAACATCTGGGTATTTCGAGGAAGTGAGACTTGTGCCCCCTGTTTTCCCCGCGTCTTTCGTTTTTCCGCTGGGCAGGTCGTCAAAGGAGCTCGCTTGGCCCATCACTCCATACCATGTATTTTTCTCCACCTTCGGTTGATTAATGTGCAGGCCTATCGGCCTGGTAACGATAGAAAATCGTTTCTTTACGGAACCTCAATGATAAAAATACAGTTTGTCTTCAGTCTGAGAGCCCTTCCATTTAGGAAGGGCTCCACTTTTACGGAAACACGATTGTCTTGTTGCCGTAGACCAGCACCCGGTCCTCCAGATGCCAGCCGACAGCGCGCGCCAGCACGGTCCGCTCCACCTGGCGGCCCAACTGTTTCAGCGCCTCCACGTCCTGCTCGTGCGTCACCCGCAGCACATCCTGCTCGATGATCGGGCCGGCGTCCAGCTCCTCGGTGACGTAGTGGGCGGTGGCGCCGATCAGTTTGACGCCGCGGCGGTAAGCCTGCTCGTACGGCTTGGCCCCGATGAAGGCAGGCAGGAACGAGTGGTGGATGTTGATAATCCGCATCGGATACTCCTGCAAAAAGCGGGGCGACAGAATCTGCATGTAGCGGGCCAGGACGATTACGTCCACGCCGCTGCCCAGCGCGGCCAACTGCTCCTCTTCCGCCTCCGCCTTGCGCTCCTTCGTCACCGGGATATGGCGGTACGGAATCCCGAACGACTCCACGGTCTCCCGCATGTCGGGGTGGTTGCTCACCACGACCTCGATGTCGGCGTGCAGAGCGCCCGACTTCCAGAGCCACAACAGCTCCAACAGGCAATGGTCCTCTTTGGAGACGAAGATGGCCATGCGCTTCCGCTTCTTCGCCTCCACCAGCGACCAATCCATGCCGTAGCTCTCCGCCACCGGCCGGAACGCCTGCTTGATCGCCTCGCAGCGCTCCTCCAGATTGACCACGTCAAATTCAATCCGCATGAAAAAGCGGCCCGTTTCCGGATCGGTCGTGTACTGGTCGGACTGAACGATGTTGGCCCCCTGTTCAAACAGGAAGGTGGACACGGCCGCCACAATCCCGGCCCGGTCCGGACACGAAATCAGCATGCGCGCCCGGTCCTTGTTTTTCTGCCGGTACGCCTGCCATTCTCTCTCTGACAAACGAAGCATGGATCTCTCTCCTCCAATAATGAACGTCAGGATGATCTAGTCATGATATCATCATATCATCCATTTTTGTCGTTTCCATCCCTATCTTTTCGTCAGAGGAGGACAGCCATGCAATCAAGTTTATTTGCCCGATCAATCTGTGTTTCCCCAATCCGGGTATGAACCGATTTCAGAAAGCGGTGCTCAGCGTGTAGACAAAGTCCGCGGCGCATGGGAGAGCGGGCCCGCTCGCTCGTTTGACGCCCAGCACAGAAGCGGATGAAGTCCGCTCCAAAACGAGACGCGGGCAGGGGACAAACATCTGGGTGTTTCGATGAAGTGAGACTTGTGTCCCCTGTTGATTCCCGCGTCTTCGTTTTTCCGCTGAGTCGGTCGTCAAAGGAGCTCGCTTGGCCCATCCCGCCATGCGATGCACATTGTCTTTTCGCTTCGGTTGATGAATAGGCAGGCCTTTCGGTCTGGAAATCATTTCTTGTGGGCGTTTACTCAAGGAACCGTTTGTCTTCAGTCTGGAACCGCTTTCAGAAAGCGGTGCTGCAAAGCGTATCGGGCTTTGGCGCGCGGTGCCTTTTTGCCCGAGACGAGCTGATTATTCCAGGGTCAGCACGACACGGCCGTTGATCTGTCCCTTTTCCATCCGTTCAAATACTTCGTTGATCTTTTCCAGCGGCTGCGTCTCAATGATCGCCTTTACTTTACCGCGCGCAGCGAAGTCTAGCGCCTCCTGCATGTCCTTGCGGGTCCCGACAATGGAACCTTTCACAGAAACGCCGTTCAGCACGGTGTCAAAAATCGGGACAGGCAGCTCGTCGTTGGGCAGTCCGACCACGACCAGCGATCCGCCGCGCCGCACCGAACGGTACGCCTGTTCAAACGCCTTGCGCGTGACAGCGACGCTGATCGCGGCGTGTGCTCCGCCGATTTTTTCGGTAATCTCCGCGACCGGATCTGTCTTGGCCCCGTTGACTGTCAGGTCGGCCCCCAGTTCTTTGGCCAAGGTCAGCTTTTCATCGTTGATGTCGACTGCCGCCACGTTGTACCCCATCGCTTTGGCATACTGGAGCGCCAGATGGCCCAATCCGCCGATGCCGTAGATGGCCACCCATTCCCCCGGCTTGATGTCGGCCACTTTCAGCGCCTTGTACGTCGTCACGCCGGCGCACAGAATTGGGGCAGCCTCCACGTCGCTCAGGCCGTCAGGGATGCGAGCCACATACGCGGCAGGCGCCTTGCAGTATTCCGCATAACCGCCGTCAACGGAGTACCCGCCGTTCAGCTGTTTCTTGCACAACGTCTCCCATCCCGTCAGACAGTACTCGCACTCACCGCACGCAGAATACAGCCAGGGAATCCCGACGCGGTCTCCCGGCTTCAACGAGGTTACCCCTTCGCCTACCTTCTCCACGACCCCGACGCCTTCGTGTCCGGGGATCAGCGGCAGCTTCGGTTTGACCGGCCAGTCTCCGTGCGCCGCATGCAAGTCGGTGTGGCAGACCCCGCACGCCTTGATCCGAACCAGCACCTCGCCAAACCCGATCTCGGGGATCGGCACATCCTTTACCTCCAGCTTTTCGCGAAAGTGATTGACAACTGCTGCTTTCATCTGTTCTCCTCCTTTGAAACATGAATTACGTGCTTGTACCGCTCCATTTCAGCAAAAAGCATACCAAGCTCAAAAAATGAACAAATATTAGGATCATTCAACCTATTACAATGCTGTCGGGACAATTTTTCGGCCATCTGCCAAAAAATCGGCCCGCGGGCCGTAATTTTGTCCTTGGGAAGCGAGCCGCCCCTGTTTACAATAGAACCTGACAGGAGGTGTTCCCATGCAAATCTCCAAATTCATGACGCCGGAAATTATCTTTGGCAACCAGTCGATCAGCCAAGTCGGCGAAAGTCTGATCCGGCTGGGGGCAAAAAACGTGTTTCTCGTCAGCGACCCGGGCGTGGTAAACGCCGGATGGGCAGAGCAAGCGATCCGCTACCTGAAGCAGAGCAGACTGGAGTGGCACCTCTGGACGAACCTCACCTCCAACCCGAAAGACGAAGAGGTGCACGCCGGCGTAGCCGAATACCTTCGCCACGGGTGCAACGCGATTGTCGGCATCGGCGGCGGAAGCGCCATGGACGCAGCCAAGGCGATTGCCCTGCTCGCGTCGAACGGCGGCAGCATCCTTGAATACGAAGGTGTAGACAAAATCACGCGTCCCCTGCCGCCCATGGTCATGGTGCCGACGACGGCCGGTTCCGGCTCGGAAGTGTCGCAATTTTCGATCATCGTAGATTCCAAGCGCAAGGTCAAGATGACGATCATCTCCAAATCACTGATCCCCGACATCGCCATTATCGACCCGCAGACACTGATGACCAAGGACAAGCAGCTGACGGCCAACACGGGAATGGACGCGCTGACGCACGCGATCGAGTCGTACGTCTCGCTGGCAGCCACGCCGCTGACGGAAGTCCTCTCGCTGCAGGCGATGCGGCTGATCGCCCAGCACCTGCGCCCGTCGGCAGCCAGCCGGTACAATGCCGAGGCAAAGCAGGGCATGGCGATGGCCAGTCTGCAGGCGGGACTTGCCTTTTCCAACGCGATCCTGGGAGCCGTCCACGCGATGTCCCACCAGTTGGGCGGGCTGCTGGACCTGCCGCATGGGGAGGTCAACGCCGTGCTGCTGCCCTACGTGCTGGAGTACAACTTCCTCGCCGCTCCGGAAAAGTACAAAAAGATGGCGGAAGCCCTGGGCGAAAACGTCTCCGGATTAAGCCTGTCCGACGCTTCCCGCCTGGCGATGAAAGCGGTCAAGGAACTGGCGAGCGATCTCGGCATCCCCGACCACCTGTCCACGCTGGGGCTGCAGCCGGAGCACATCCCGGTGTTGAGCCGCAACGCCGTCCGCGACGTCTGTATGGCCACCAACCCCCGCGACATGACGGAAGAAGACGTGCACATGCTGTTTTGCAATGCATTGTAGGAGGACGCCATGCATCACAAACAAGAAATCCTGGAGAAATTGACCGGCATCCAATCCTCGCGCAAAAGCTACTACCGCGAACTGAACCTTGTCGTGGACGAAATGAAGAAAAAGAACCGTCAGCTGGAAGTCATCAACTGCTTGACGAAAATCAAGATTGATGCGGACTGGAGCGAAGTCAGCGCCTATCTGGCGGAGCAGTTGTCCCGGCTGATCCCGTTTGACCTGTTCGCGCTCACGCTGGTGGAGGGAACGTCCCTCTCCGCCTATGTTGCAAAGCGAAACGGGGCGGATTGGCGGGTTCGCACCCTGACCCAATCATTGAAACGGGGAGAGTCCGTCTCCACGAGCGCGCTGGACCGCCTGTTTCAGACCGAACACCCCGGCTGCCGCTTCACCTCCGTCGCGCTGCAAAGCCGGCTGAACAAACCGTTTGGCTTTATCACCCTGCTTCATCAGCAACAGCCGCAAGACGACGGAGAGCATCTCCTCCTCTTTCAGCAAATTGCCGAACACGTCGGGGTGTCCGTGGAAAACATCCTCCTGTTTAAAGACGTCAGTGAGAAAGTGCAGATCGAAGCCCGGCTGATCCAATCAGCCAAGCTGGCCGCCATCGGCGAAATGGCCGCCGGAGTGGCGCACGAACTGAACAGTCCGCTTACCGCCATTTTGGGGAACGTCCAGCTACTGCTGAGGGAGACGCACACCGAGCCGCAGCGGCAAATGCTGCAGGACGTGTTTCAGTGCAGCGTCCGCTGCAAGAAGATCATTCAAAACCTGCTGACCTTTTCCCGGCAGGAGGAGTACCAGTTTGAGCGTCTGTTCATCAACGACCTGGTCGAAGTCGTGCTCGGCCTGATCGGCTACCAGCTTACCGTGTCCGGCATTTGCATCACGAAGCGGCTGGCGGACGAGCCGCTGGCTGTCTGGGGAAGCCGGCACCAGATCGAGCAGATCATCATCAATTTGCTGTTGAACGCCCGCGACGCGCTGCACGGCGCATCCAGCCCCGAGATTGTCATCACAACCTTTCGCCAGGAAACGGACGACGGCGTCTACGTCGGCATGTCCGTTCGCGACAACGGCGCAGGCATTGACGCAGAGCATTTGCCGCAGATCTTCCATCCTTTCTTTACGACCAAGGAACAAACAAAGGGAACCGGACTGGGTCTGTCCGTCAGTCTGGGGATTGCCGAGTCGCACGGCGGAACGCTGACCGCCGAGAGCGTGCGAGGGGAGTACAGTACGTTTACGCTCTTGCTGCCCATTTACACAGATGAGGAGAGTGCTGATGAATCCGAAACAGGTGCTAGTCGTTGACGACGAAGTGGAGGTTACGTCCTTTTTCTCTTATTTTCTCAAAGCCAAGCAGTGCGACGTGACGGTCGCCCACTCGGGAAAAGCGGTCCGGCAGCTTTTGGCCGGCGATTTCCCGTTTCACCTGGCGCTGATTGATTTGAAGCTGCCCGATGCCAACGGACTGGAGCTGCTCTCCGCCATCAAGGCGCGACAGCCCGCCTGCGAGGTCATCATCATGACCGGCTACAGCACGATCAAGTCGGCGGTGACCGCCATCCAATCGGGAGCGCGAGACTATCTGGAAAAGCCGTTTGACGATCTGGACAGTCTGGAACAGGTGATCTTCTCCGTCTGGGACAAGCCCGGCGGCCTCTCCGATGAACTGGCCGAGACGGCTGCCCGCTTTGGCATCATCTACACAGCCGGCAGCCCGATGGCAAAAGTCCTGTCCGTCGCGGACAAGCTGGCCAAAAAGGCGATCAACGTGCTGATCGAAGGCGAAACGGGCACCGGCAAGGAACTGATGGCCCGCTTTCTGCACGGAGTCAGCGCCCGTTCGCAGCATCCCTTCGTCGGGATCAACTGCGGCGCAATCCCGGAGTCCCTGCTGGAAAGTGAACTGTTCGGCCATGAAAAGGGAGCGTTCACCGGTGCGGTCAAAGAGCGCAAAGGCATCTTCGAACTGGCCAATAACGGGACGCTGTTTCTCGACGAGATCGGAGAAGCCCCCCCGCTCATCCAGGTGAAGCTGCTGCGGGTCATCGAGACAGGCGAGTACATGCGGGTGGGCGGCGAGCAGACGCTGAAGTGCAACGTCCGGTTTATCGCTGCCACCAACCGGAATCTGGAACAGGAGGCGGAATCGTCCCGGTTTCGCGCCGACCTGCTGTACCGCCTGGAAGGAGTAAAGCTGACCATTCCCCCCTTGCGCGAGAGGCCAAACGACATCCCGGCCATTGTGCACGCCTTCCTGGAAAAGAAGTTTGGCGGCGCCTGCCGGGTCGATCCGGAAGCGATGACGCTGCTGCAGCACTATGAATGGCCGGGCAACGTCCGCCAGCTCATCAACGTGGTCAACCAGGCGGTCGCCATCCACGACTGCGCCGTCCTGAAGCCGGAACACCTGCCGCAGCCGATCGTGAGCGGTGCGGGCGCCCCCCGGGACAAAACAGCCGGACCGCCTGCTGTTCACCATGCGATCGAACAGGAAGCGGTCCGGTTTGTACAGAATGTCATCGGGCAAATCAGTTCGGTGGACGAGATTGACTTTGTCCAACTGCTGGGCAGAATCAGAAGGCTGGAGACGGAAATAGGCCGCCAGGTGATTGCCAAAGGGCTGGCCGAAACCAGCGGAGACCGGGAGCTGTTAAGCAAAAAGCTGGGCATCTCCAAACGAACGCTGCGCTACATCCTGAACGAAAAAGACTAGCGCTGCGCTTCACCGCCTCCCGCAACGTGCGGCCTTTTTCCTGGAGTCGTCTTCCCGCGTGGCGAACCGTCTAGCGGTTGGCGATACCGTACAGGAGCATGTCCACGGTGAGAGCGATCTGTTCCTCTTCGGAGCGCTTGGTGTATTCCTCCGGCTCCGTCACGTGCTTGAACAGGATCATCCCAAGCAGCGAAGAGAGCATCATGCGAAACACCGCCTCCGTGGGCAGTGGGCGCAGTTCGCCTGCTTCCTTGCGCTCCTCGATCAGTTTCGCCGCCAGCCGCTTCATCTCCTGAAATACCGTCGAAAGCATCGCTTCGCGGATTTCCTCGTGGAAAAACGCCTCCTGCAGGAGAATCCGGACGTGCTTTTCATTGGCCCCAATCAATTCCAGCCGGTTCCGGTACAGCTCGGTGAGCACCTCGGCCAGCGGCTTTTTCGCCTGCTCCTGAAAAATGACGCGCACGTCCTTCAAAATGAACGGGGCGGCAAACTTGACCAGCACAGGGGCCACCAGGGCCAGCAACAGGTCTTTTTTGGACTTGTAGTGGCGGAAGATGGTGCCCTCCGCCACTCCCGCCTCTTTGGCGATTTCAGCCGTCGAGCTGGCGTGAAACCCTTTGGCGGCAAACAGCTTGAGCGACGCCTGCAGGATGCGGCGCTGCTTCTCCGTCATTTCGCTCTCGTCTTTCAATTCCTCGACAAACTGCATCAGGCTTTCTTCAAACGATCGGCTCATATCCTTGCAAACGCTCCTCCATCCGAGCTTCACATGCGCCGTGTCACTCGATCTTCTTGCGGAACCGCAGCATGGCGACCGTCAGGATCAGCAGGAAAAACACTGCCATTCCCAACGTGTCCTGCCACAGGGCGGACAGGTCTACCCCTTTTAAAAAGATACCCCTGAGAATTTCCAAAAAATAAGTCAAGGGGACAATCCCGCCTAACCATTGTATCACGAGCGGCATCGTTTCGCGCGGGAACATGAACCCGGACAGCAGCACGCTGGGCAAAATGAAGGCAAACGCGATCTGCATCGCCTGCAGTTGGGTACGGGACACCGTGGAGATGAAAATGCCGAGCGTCAGCGTGGTGACCAAAAACAGCACCGACAAGGCGATCAGAAGCGGCACGCTGCCTTTCACCGGAACGCCGAACCACCAGCTTCCCAAGAGCAGGACGAGGCAAAACGAGAAGAAGCCGATGCAGACGTAGGGCGTGATTTTGCCGAGCAAAAGCTCCAGCGGCCGGATCGGGGTGACGATCAGCTGCTCCATCGTTCCCCGCTCTTTTTCCCGCACCAGCGAAAACGCGGTCAGGATCATCGTCACGTTCTGCATGATCAGGCCGATCAGGCCGGGAATGTTGAACACGATGCTCTCCATGTTGGGATTGAACAGCACGCGCGCGTCCAGTTCGATGCTTGGTTCGAAGCGGCCCATCCCCTCTTTTTCCATCCGCTCCTGCACCAGGGTGACGGCCCGGTTCTGCACGATCAGCTGCGCGTTGGACAAGGCAGTCCGGGCGATGTTGGGATCGGAGCCGTCGATCAGCATCTGCACCGCTGCCGGTTCGCCGCGGTCGCGCTTGCGGGCGTAGTCGGGCGGGATGACCAAGGCCACGTCCGCGCTGCCGTCGTCCAGCATCGCTTCGATCTGCGCATACCCGCCGACGTGGGCGACCACCTGAAACACCCGCGTGTTTTCCAGGTTGGCCGCCAGTTCCCGGCTGTAGGGCGAGGCGCTTTGATCCCACACGACCGTCTTGATGTCGTTGACGTCCGTATTGACGGCGTAGCCGAACAAAAACAGCATCATCAGCGGCATCGCCAGCGCGATGGCAAGGCTGGGCCGATCCCGCCTGATCTGGATCACTTCCTTTTTCACCACCGACCAGTACCGCGCCCAGGAAAACCGCTTCATCGGCGTTCCTCCCCTCTGCCCGCGGCTGCCTGCCGGGCTTCCTCCTCCTTGACCAGGGTGACAAAGACGTCCTCCAGGTTGTTTGCGCCCATCCGCTCGATCAGCTCCTGCGGGGTTCCCTGGGCCAGCAGGTTGCCGAAGAAAATGAAGCCGATCCAGTCGCAGGTCTGCGCTTCGTCCATGTAGTGGGTGGTGACCAGCACGGTCATCCCCTGCTTCGCCAGGTCGTGGATCACCTCCCAGAAGATGCGGCGGGAGACCGGATCGACGCCCGCGGTCGGTTCGTCCAGAATCAGCAGCTCCGGCTGGTGCAGCAGGGCGCAGGACAGGGCCAGCCGCTGCTTCCAGCCTCCGGAGAGGGAGCCGGCCAACTGCCGCTCCCGCCCGGTCAGCCCGGCCATTTCAATCAGCTCTGCTTTGCGCCGCCTGCGCTCCTCTCTGCCCAGACGGTACACTCCGGCGTAGAAGTCGAGGTTCTCCTCCACCGTGAGATCTTCGTACAGGCTGAACTTTTGCGACATGTAGCCGATGCGCTGCTTGATCTCCTCGCTCTGCGTCATCACGTCATAGCCGAGCACCGTTCCCCGTCCGGACGTGGGGTTTATCAGGCCGCAGAGCATCCGGATCGTGGTCGATTTGCCCGAGCCGTTGGGGCCGAGAAAGCCGTAGATGGAGCCAGTGGGAACGGACAGCGTCAGGCTGTTGACGGCGACGCGATCCTGAAAGCGCTTGGTCAACTGCTCGCATTGGATGGCGTAGTTCATTGCGCGTCCTCCTTGCCGGGCAGCAGCACATCGGCGGGCATGCCCGGTTTCAGCTTGTCGAGCCCTTCGCTGATGCGGATCGTCACGGCAAACACCAGCTTGGTCCGCTCATCCGGGGTCTGCACGTTTTTCGGGGTAAACTCCGCCTTGTCGGCGACTGCGCTGATCACGCCGCGAAACGTCTCGCCCGGATACGCGTCCACCTGTATGCCCACCGTCTCGCCCGGACGCACGCGGCCCAGCTCCGCTTCCGGGATGTACACCTTTAGCTCCAGATGATCGCCCTTCCTCATCGTAAACAGCGTCGCTCCCGGTTTTGCCACTTCCCCTTGGGTCACGGAGGAACGCAGCACGACACCGTCCTCCGGCGCGGTGATCACCGCCTTCTCCAACTGCAGCCGGGCCTGCTCCAGACGCGCCTGGGCCTGCTCCTTGGCCGCCAGCAGGGCGCGAATCGCGTAATCGGTGCTCCCCTCTTTCAATTGGTCAAGCTCGGCCTGCGCACCCGCCCGCTGCGCCTGCGCCGTGCCGGTCTGGGCGACAGCGGCGGCGACGTCTTCCCGGGCGGCAGCGTACTGGGAGCGGGCCGCCTCCAGTTGAGCGGCCAACTGGTTTACCTGTGTCCGGGCCTGATTGACCGCCTCCTGCTTCGCTTCGTACTCCTGTTTCGCAATCGCTCCCCGCTCGTACAACCGGACCGCTTCCCGCAAGCGGTTCTCCTGGTAGGCGAGCGTCTGCTTTGCCCCTTCCAGCTGCGAGGCGACCTGGTCCACCAGTTCTTTGGCCCGGTTCAGCCCGGCTTCTGCCTGTTTTTGACGCGCCTCTGCCAGCCGGATGGCGGCGTCCGCCTGGTCTACGGCGGCGATACCTCGGCGGATGGTCGAGTCGCGGCTGCCCGCCTGGGCTTCTTCCAGCCGTGCCTGGGCCTGGGCCAGCACCGCCTCCGCTTCGCGCACGCTCGCCTGATAGCTGCGCTTGTCGATCTCGGCCAGCACCTGTCCCTTTTTCACGACGGCGCCGTCGTCCACCTTGACGGCCGTCAGCAGTCCCCCCACTTCGGCGACGACAGGCAGTTCCACCGCTTCAATCGTGCCGGAGAGCGGCCATTCGCGCGGCTGAAACCATGTGCACCCCGGCAGCGCCGCAAGCGATCCGGCCAGACAGAACAACAGAAAACGACGATACATAAGACCACCTCGACCAATTTGTTGATGTGAGCACTCACTCATTTTTGCTGTCAATAAAACTTTCTGGTGCCTGATGCAAGCGTAGTCCATTTTGACGATACCAGTGATGATGATTATAGTGAGTGATTACTCACTTTTGTGTTATGTACATTATATGTATGCTCCCGCCTCCATGTAAAGACGCTTGTAAAAAAAACCCTGGCCGGCGGCAAATATTTGCCAGCATGCCGGGGCGGTCCGCCCGTCCCCACGATTGCCACCCCCGAACGCGCAAGAAAACGAGCAGGCTGCCCGCTTCAGCATGCCTGCTCGTCTCCGTTTGTTCCCGTATTACCCCTCGCTTGTATCTCGGGCCAGCTTGCTGTGACGTCTGCCGTACGCCAGGTAGACGACGGCTCCGACAACCAGCCAGAGCAAAAATCCGATCTTGGTGCTGGAAGGCAGACTGTAAATCAAATATCCGCAAAACAGAATCGCCAGGATGGGCACCAGCGGCACCAACGGCACGCGGAACGCTCGCCGCAGGCCGGGATTGGTCTTGCGCAGCACCATCACACCTGCAGAGACGACGATAAAGGCAAACAGCGTACCGATGTTGGTCAGTTCGGCCAGCTTGTGCAGCGGCAAAAGACCGCTGAACAGGGCGACGAGGGCGCCTACGATCATCGTGCTTTGACGGGGAACCTGCCGCTTTTCATTGACGCGGGAAAAGACACCAGGCAGCAGTCCGTCGCGGCTCATCGCAAAAAACAGCCGGGTTTGCCCGTACATCATCACCAGCAGCACAGTGGTAATGCCCGTGATCGCGCCCAAGGAGATGAATCCGGCCACCCAATCCTGCTGCACAAACTGCATCGCAAAGGCAACCGGGTTTTTCACGTTCAGCTGATCGAACGGCACGATCCCGGTCAGCACAAGTGAGACCGCAATGTACAGAAACGTACAGATCAGCAGGGAGGCGATGATGCCAATCGGCATGTTGCGTTGAGGATTCCGCACTTCCTCTGCTGCGGTCGAGACGGCGTCAAAGCCGATGAAGGCAAAGAAGACCGTCGCCGCTCCCGTGGCCACTCCCGCGAAGCCGAACGGCATGAAGGGCGACCAATTGTCCGGCTTCACGTAGCCGACCCCCACAACCAAAAACAGCAGGATGACGGCCACTTTGATAAACACCATCAGGTTGTTAAATCTCGCTGATTCACGTGTGCCCATCATGAGCAGGGCGGTAATGATGCCGGTGATCAGGACGGCGGGCAGGTCGATGATCGTCCCCTTGGCCGGGTCGTACGCGCTGGTCAGTGCAGTGGGCAGATATATGTCGAATCCGGCCAACAGCCCCTGTGCGTATCCGGACCAACCGCTCGCGACGGCGGCGGACGCTACGCCGTACTCCAGGATCAAATCCCAACCGAGAATCCACGCGACCAGTTCGCCAAAAGCGGCATAGCTGTACGTGTATGCGCTTCCGGAAACGGGTACGGTAGAGGCAAACTCAGCGTAACAAAGCGCGGCAAACACACAGGCCAGCCCCGCCAGGACAAAGGAAAGCACCAACGCGGGACCAGCGTATTTCGCGGCGGCCACACCTGTCAGTACAAAGACCCCGGTGCCGATAATGGCCCCGATGCCCAGCATGGTGAGATCAAATGCTCCCAGTGTTTTGCGCAGCGAGCCGTGCTTGCTTTCCGTCTGCTCCAGCATCTGGGAGATCGATTTTTTGCGTAAGAATTGACTAATGTCCATTTTCCGTATAACCCCCGATGATTGTGTTCTCATTTACATAAGATGTGCCTGCCGCCTAAAAACCGGTGTCCGCACCGGAAACGCCTCTCATTATACATTGTCATATTTATCAGAACAATATTAAAATCAGAATTATATTTTTGTTATCGTTAAAAGATTTTTTTGCTATAAACAAAAACGGCCGCCGACAGACAGTTAGTCCCTTCCGAATCAGGCCGTTGCAAGATGCGTCTTTCTGGAGAAACGTTCCGGGATCCCTATTTGTAGCGTGCCGACAATGCTTTGCACATATACAGGTAATGGTTTCTAGGTAAAAAAATACATCCGGCTTCCTATTGGAAACCGGATGGTGATTCTATTGATGTCGGCTTAATGTCGGCTGTCGGGTTCGACAAGCACCTCAACCCCGCCCGCCAGCAGATACAGATAACTCTCCGCTACCTTGCGCGTCTTGAGAATCTGTTCTACGGCGCGGACGTAGAGACGGATTTGCGCTTCGTACCGCCGTTTCATCTCGGCGATAACCGCAGGCGACGGCTCTGCCGCGATCCGGTCCGTCTTGAAATCGATCAGGACCAGTCTGCCGTTCTCCTCCTCCAGCAGACAGTCGATCACGCCTTGGACGATGACGTGCTCGTCGTCCCCGATCTCCGGATCTACCTCATTGGCAGGCAGCGCCATCGTAAAAGGCAGTTCACGATAGACCTTGGCTGCCTGTTTCATTCGCGTTCCCAACGGAGAAGCAAAAAAGCGGGCAAGGTCGCGTGCGTTTACTGCCTCCGCCTGCTCCTCGGTCAAAAAGCGGCGCAGCACCAGCGAAGCGATCTGCTGCCGGATGTCCGGCTCATCAAGTGGTCGGCGCAGGTCAAGCTGCTGCAGGACCAGGTGAGTTAGCGTCCCCAGTTCGGCGCTGGTCAGGCGATGGCGTGCGTCTTCGGCGAGAAAGCGCGGTTTCTCCGCAATCGACGGCAGCAGATAGGGAAAACCACTGCCCGTTTTGGCTCGCTGCTTCAGTTCGCTGACCGTCCACTTGGCGGCCAACCGGGATGCGGACGAATGGGGATCGCTCCAGCCCAGTCGGCGTTCGATCAACGTGCGCAGCGTGTCGTCGGCCGGACGCTCGGGAATCGGTTCGCGTCGGGTCAGCCGCTCCCAGACAGATTGTCCCTCCTCCTGAGCGTCCGACTCCGCCTGCAGCCGATCCGCCAGATAAAAATGAAACGACCAGCTGGAATCGTCCGGCACCGTGCGGACCGACACCGGCTCACCGCCGCGTTCACGCGGGTAGTCCCTGAGCGGCGCAGCCTGAGGATGTCTGAGCAGCGCGCGGCCCACCCAATCCAGGTAGCCCTTGGCCTGAATCAAGTCTTCGTCATGCAGCCGTTCGCCATCCCCCTGTCGTCCCCAGGCGGTTACGCTTTTCCCCAGATCCTTGGCCGTGCCCACCAGCACCAGCTTTTCCCGCGCCCGCGTCAGGGCGACGTACAGCACCCGCATCTCTTCGGCCAGCATCTCCCGCCGCATCTGCTGCCGGATGCCCAGTGCCGCCAGACTGGGATAGCGGACCTGCAGTTGCGGCTCCACCGCCATCGGTCCAAATCCGAGATCCTTGTGCAGGAGAAACGAACTTTTTACATCCATGGTGTTAAACATTTTGCCCATCCCGGCGACAAAGACAACGGGAAACTCCAGCCCCTTGCTCTTGTGAATCGTCATGATCCTCACGACGTCTTCGCTCTCCCCGATCGTTCGGGCTTCGCCCATGTCGCTGCCCGCCTCCCGCAGTCTGTCGACAAAGCGAAGAAAGCGGAACAGTCCCCGATACGAGCCCGCTTCGTACTGCCGGGCGCGGTCGTACAGCGCGCGCAGGTTGGCCTGCCGCTGCTGTCCGTTTTCCAGGGCGGCGACGTAGTCCAGATAGCCGGTCTCCCTGTATAGCGCGGCGATCAGTTCGGCCAGCGGTTCCCGCCGCGCCTGGGTCCGCCACCGCTTCAGGCTGCGGAAAAAGCGGTGCAGTTTTTCTTCCCACTCGCATGTTGCCGGCTGTTCTTCCACATAGCGGTGCACCGCCTGATAAAACGGCCCCGCCGGATAGCTGATGCGGATGTGAGCCAGCTGCTCTTCGCGCAGACCGACGAGCGGAGAGCGGAGCACGGCGGCAAGCGGAATATCCTGCAGCGGGTTGTCGATCACGCGCAGCAGCGAGAGCATCACTTCCACCTCGGTCGCGTCAAAGTACCCCTCGCTCTGCTCCGCGTAGACGGGAATGCCGGCGGCCCGCAGCTCTTCCATCATCGCCTCGCCCCAGCCGGAGACAGCCCGCAGCAGGATCACGATGTCCCGGTAGGCCAGAGGACGCAGCCCGCCCTCTTTTTTATCGTAGACCAACAGCGGTGCCTCTCCCTCGCCCGGCTCCATCCAGCGGCGAATCCGCCTGGCAATCAGCCTTGCTTCCAACTGGGCCGTGCTGGCCTCTTCTGCCGCCTCTCCCGCAGGGGGCAGACCGGTCTCCTCGGCCTCAGCCTGATCCTCTGACTCTTCGGGGGCGGCCCGATCGATCAGATGAACCTCCGGCCGCAACCGCTCCGGTTCAGATTCCGGGTAGGCGGCCCGGCAGATGAGTTCGGCGGAACGGTCGTAGTCGATCTCTCCCACTCCCGGCGACATGATCTGCCGGAACAGGAAGTTGACCGCGTCCACCACCTCCCGCCGGCTGCGGAAGTTGGCCGCCAGGTCGATTCGTTCGCCGGGACATTCGCCGATTGATCCGGATTCGTCCTCTTCCGTCGCATACGTCAGGTACTTGTCGAGAAACAGCTTCGGCTCCGCCAGCCGGAAGCGGTAAATGCTCTGCTTCACGTCGCCTACCATAAATCGGTTGGCCGCCCCGTGTGTCTCGGCGTCGCGGGAGACCATCCGCAGAATTGTCTCCTGCACCAGATTGATATCCTGGTACTCGTCCACCAACACCTCGACAAACTGGTCGCGCAGTTGGCGGGAGACGGCGGAAGGAATTGTCTGGCCGTCCTCCGTCCGCTCCGTCAGCACCTGCAGCGCGAGATGCTCCAGGTCGCTGAAATCGACCAGCGAGCGGGCCCGCTTTTCCCGCTGAAATGCCGCTTCAAATTCGCAGACGAGCCGGGCGAGCGTCCGCATGTGCGGAGCGAGCTGGCGCAAATCTTCCACATATTGCGCTGCTGACATGGCAAAATACTGTTCCGTAAGCTCGCCCAGCGCCTTTTTCACCTCGTTGCGCAGGTCCTGCACCTGTTCTTTGACCTCGGGGGCCGCCTCCTTCACCGAAGGCAGCCTTCCAAACGATACGGCACGCACTGCCGACTCCGCCGCTTCCCATCCCTGACGGCAGGCGGCAGCAGCCCGGGCCAGTGCATCCGCCTCGGCCTCCAGGAGCGGCATGTAGGCCTGGGGGCCGTCCGGGGACGCGGCGAGGACAGCTGCCCGCCGAATTTTTCCTTCCAACGCCCTCAGCTCCAACGCCAGCGACTGGAGGACGCTTTTGGTCCAGGCCAAACTGTCCAACCCGCCGGGATCAGCCGCTTCAAACATTCCCGCCGCCTCGTCCAGCCAGCGCTCGGGCTCGGGATGGCTGCGGGAAAACTCATGCAGCCTGACGATAAGCGCTGCCAGCGGCGTGTCATCCTGGCCGTCAAGGATCAGGTCGGCCAACGCCTGAAACTCTGCATCTCGTTCGTACCACTCCTCCAACTGCTCGTCCAGCACGTCCTGGCGCAGCAGTTCGGCTTCCATCTGGTCGGCGATGCGAAAATCCGGGTCCAGTTCCACCAGGTAGTAATACTGGCGCAGGAGCGACAGACAGAAGGAGTGAAGCGTGGTGATCGTCGCCCGCTGCAGCAGCGCCAACTGCCACCGCAGATGGGCGGAGTGGGGCTGTGTCTTCAGCGTCTTGCGCAGGGCATCGCCGATGCGGTGCCGCATCTCTGCGGCGGCCGCATTGGTAAAGGTGACCACCAGCAGTTGGTCCACCCCGACCGGATCGCTTTCATCCATGATTCGCCGGATGATCCGTTCCACCAGGACCGACGTCTTCCCGGAACCGGCTGCTGCCGCCACCAGCAGGTTGCGGCCGCGCCGCGTAATCGCCCGCCACTGCTCTTCCGTCCACTGCTCAGGCTTGGCCACTTGCTGCTGTGACATCGTCGTTTCCTCCTTTACCCGTTTGCTGTGGGCCGGCCAGCATGCTCCACACCTGTTTGTTGTTCCATTTGGGGAGTTGGCGCATTTCCCCGGCGGATTCCGCGTCAAACTGGCAGACCGGTTTGTACGCGCAAAACTGGCAGGCGGACACGGTCCCCTGCACATACGGGGCGATCTGGATCTCGCCGTCGACCATGCGCTGCCCAATCGCTTCCACCGTCTCCCGCACGTACTGCTGCAGCGCCTGAAACTGCTCCGGCGTGGCAACGGATGAACGCGCCGAGAGAGTGCCGTCCTTTTTCAGTTCAAACGGCAGCAGTTCCGACGGCCCCTGCTCCACGTAAGCATCCATCATCCGTGCAAGTTCCGGGTCGGCCAGCATCAGCCCCTTCATGCGCAGCTTTTTCGCCCGCTCCCGGGCAGCCTCGTCGGGCGTCAGCAGCCGCTTGGCAGTGACGAACGGATCAGCCACCTGGTAGTAAAAGACCCCCGCCGGTTCCGCCTTTTTCCCCAGCCAGGCCTCCGCGTTGGACACCACGACGTCCAGGTAGACCAGCAGCTGCAGATTGAGCCCGTTCCACACGTCGGAGAGCTGGAGCTGCTTGGGGCCGGATTTGTAGTCGATCACGCGCAGATACGGCACTTCGTCATCCAGTGACTGGTCCACGCGGTCGATGCGTCCGACGAGCAGCATTTCCGCCCCGTTTGCCAGCTTCAGCGCCAGTCCCGGCAGGTCACCGCCCGGCCCGAACGCCACCTCCAGTCCCACCGGAGCAAACCGGCTGCGCTTGGCGTGTTCTCCCAGCACGTAGATCGCCCGGCCCACGGCACGCTTCAGTTTGCCGGAGAGGAAGCGGTACCGCGCCGTCCGGGTCAGGATGCTGCTCCGCGTCGCCGGCACCAGCTCGTCCACCACCGCGCTGGCGAGTTGCATGCTGTCGGCCTCAGTCAGCCGTCCCCACTCCAGGTGTTCTTCGTTCATCTTTTCTACGGCCCGCTTCAGCGAGGCGTGGAACAACTCACCCACGTCAAACCGCTCCAGCTTGTACAGCCGCCGCTCGCCCAAGCGCAGGCCGTGCGAGGAAAAGTGGGAAAACGGACAGGACTGGAAGCGCTCCAGGCGGGAGACGCTCATTCTCAGCCGCTCGCCGTACAGCGCCCGGCTGGTCTTACCGTCGAGCGGCGCCGCCCGGTTGGTGTAACGCAGGCCGGAAAGCAGCCAGCCTTCCCGTTTTGCATCGGGCGAGCAGCGGATAAACCAGTCGTATACTTCCCACCAAAAGACAGGCAGGGCGCCGCTCTTTTTCATACCCCGCAAAAGCGTCAGCAGATGGCGAAACAGGCGGCGCGGGTTGCCGAGCAAAAAGGCGTCCGCCTCCGCCTCCCCGGTCGGCTCGTTGTGGAAAAAGCGGTGAGGCGCCTCGGGAAGCACCTCTTTCACGCGCGAAAAGACAGATGACGGCAGCAGCGCCTTGCCCTCCTCGTCAGCCAGGGCGCAGCTCAGCGCCAGACGCCGGGAGGGGCGCGTCATCGCCTGATACAGCAGGAACGGCTCGGCCATCAGCCGCTGTCTTGCGCTTGGCGCCAATTCCACCCCCAGCTCGGCCAGCCGCTCCCGCTCCGCCTCGTCCAGGATGCCTTCTTCCCTCGGTTTGAGCGGGATCACGCCCTCGTTGACGCCGAGCAGAAACAGCGCCTTGACGTCCGGCTGGCGGGATCGCTCCATCGACCCGACCAGCACCTGATCCAGCGCAGGCGGCACCAGCCCCAGTTCAATGCTTTCCAGGCCGCTGTCGAGGACGCGGGCATACATGGCGATCTCCATCTGCTCGTCGCCCATCACCTCCACCACCTGGTCCAGCAGGTTCATCAGGCCGTTCCAGACCTGGCCGTGCACCTGGGCTTCCTCCAGATCACCAGCCTCTTCCGCCGTTCGCTGCCAACTCTCCAGCTTCTCTGGAACGTCCAACGCGGTGAGAAAGCGATACAGGGCAGCCGTCATCTCCCGCACGTTCTCCTTTTCCGCCCGCTTCAGCTCCGCCTCAAACCGCAGCAGCGGTGCAGCGTAACGGCGCCGCAGGCCGTCTGCCTCGGCGTCTTCGTCCGCCCCCGCCGGTCCGCCGAAGCGCCAGGGGGCCTCCTGTGCCCAGTGGGAGCCGTATACACCGTGCGCCAACACGTAATTTTCCAATACGTCAATCTGGCGCCGCACTGCTTCTTCTGCGTCCGTCCCTGCTTTTTCTGCATCCGCCCCCGCTTCTGCGCCTGCCCCTTCTTCCGCTTGCGGCTCCGGGCTGATCAGGTCGGTCTTGAAACAGCGAAATACCGCCTCGTACCGCCACTTCCCGGCGATTACCTCCAAGGCGGAGCGGACCAGTTCCACCAGCGGGTGGTGCATCACAGTCCGCTTCTGGTCCAGGAAAAACGGGATGCCGTAATCGGAAAAGACGGTGGCCACCTCATCGGCATACGTCCCGATCTCCCGGAGCAGGATGGCCATGTCCCGCCAACGATATCCTTCGTCCCGAGCCAGCGCGAGGATTTGCAGTGCCACCGCCTCCACTTCGGCACGCCGGTTGGCGGCAGAGAGCAGCACCACTTCGTCCGCGCGGGCAGGGGCGGGCGGCGCTTCCGGATCGCCCCATTCAAAGTAGCGGGCTTCAAGCTGCTTGAGCCACGGACTGTGAGCAAAGCGGACAGGTTCCGTCAACAGGACGGGCTGCTCCACGGCGACACCCGCTTCTCGCGCCATCGTCTCCAGCGCCCGGTACGTCCGCAGCGTGGGATGAAACAGGCCCAGTTCATCCAGGGACGCATCCCGCTCGGCCGGATCGAGACAGAGAGCGATCGTCACCCGCTTGGCATGGATCATCATCTGTTCGATCAGCCGCAGCTCCTGATTGGTAAACCCGCTGAAGCCGTCAATATACACCTCCGCTTGGCGGATGTAGGCCGATTCGCTCACCTTTGCCGCCACGCGGTTGAGAATGTCGTCGGCGTCGCAGTACCCGTCAGCCAGGTAGGCTTCGTACGCACCCATGATCAGGCGCAGGTCATGTATCTTCTGGTTGAGTGTAGCGCTCCCCCACTCCAGATTTTCCGTATGTTCAAAGGTTACTCCGTACGACTTGCACTCGCTGATCAGCCGTCCCAACTGCGCCGCAAAACCGGGCTGCAGGGCGGAACGGCCAAACACCTGCAGCTGATCCTTGTACCGTTCCAGCATCAGGCGCAGCACCATGTGCTTGCCCAGGTCGTCCACCTGCATCAGCGTCAGATCGCCCAGTTCCTGCTGCAGGCGGTGGGCCAACCGGCCAAAGCTGAGAACCTGCGTGCCGATCACGCCGCCCAGCCCGGACAGGGTGGCCAGTGTCTGCTCCGCCTGAAAACTGGCCTGCTCAGGCACCAGCAAGATGATCGGCGAGCCCAGCGGATCATCCTGCAAACGCCGGCTGATCCGCTCCAGAATCGTCCGCGTCTTTCCGGTTCCCGCCCGGCCCAGGACAAATTGGACCGCCATCCGTTTCCCTCCTCTTCGCTATTCCTCGCAGCGAGCCAGGGGCGCCATACATGCCTGCCCACCTGGCTCCCACGGCTGCACCGTTACATGTGCCGGCGCCTTTATTCCACTTCCATGCTGATTTTGCTGCCTTCTCCCAGCGGTTCAGCCGGCGTCACGATCAAACGGCGCGGCACGCGCACGCGAATCTCCGGCACGTGGCTGATCACACCGATGGTAAAGTCCTCCATGCGCAGGCGTTCCAGCGCGTCCATCACCACTTCCAGCAGCTCGGGGTCCAGCGTCCCGAACCCTTCGTCCAGGAAAAAGAACTCCAGGCGGCCGCCGCGCATCTGGATTTCCATCGAAAGCGCCAGCGCCAGCGCGAGCGACGTCAGGAACGTCTCCCCGCCCGACAGTGTACTGACGGGACGCCGCAGGCCTCCGGCTCCTTCGTCGCGCAGCACGAATTCGCCTTCGTCGCCGATCTCCAGCGCGTAGCGGTTCTTGGTCATCCGCTTCAGGTGATGGGAGGCGTCGCGGGCAATCGAGGCCAGCTTCTCTTCCGCGATAAACTGGACAAACGCTTTTCCTTCCAACAGCTTTTTCAATTCCTCCAGCCTGCTCAGCTCGTCCGTCTCCGCCTCCAGCAGCTTTTGCAGTTCCTGCCACTTGCCGTGGTTCTCCTCGATGGAGGCATACGCCTGCCGGGCGACCGCCACCTGTTCTTTGGCTGTGTGATACGCCTGTTCCCACTCGTCCCAGGCCTGCTTTGCCGCCTGCCAGTCCTCGCTGCTGACCGTACGGCCGTCCAGCGCCTGCACGAGCCGCTCTTCGTCGTAGCGGAGACGGGCCCATTCGCTTTCAAAGGCGGCAAGCCGCTCCTGGTACTGGGGCAGCAGTTCCTTTTCCCCGTACAGTTCCCTGACGCGTTCGGCCGTGCCGATGCCGCTCTCCATGAGCGCGCGCTGCAGTTCTTCCGCAGCCTCTGCCCGCTGCCGGGTAAGCACGGCGTACATCTCCGAATGCTTGACCAGATCGCTCTGCACCCGCTCCCTCGCCTCTGCAGTCTGTCTGCGCCGCTCTTCCGCCGCCGTGAGCGCCTCGCGCAGCGCCGACAGGGACCGCTCTATGAGAGTGAGCCGCTCGCTGGCCGGCGTGCCGCCGGTTCGCTCCTGCCACTGGGCCTGTTTTTGCTCCCACAGCCGGTTTCGGTCGTCATGCCGTTCACGCAGGGTAGCTTCCCGGGCCAGCAGTTCCGCGCGTGCCGATGCAGCCGCTTCCCGGCGGCTGCGCAGTTGCTGCATCTGCGCTTCCTGTTCGGAGCGAATCTGCTGCAGCCGGTTCGTTTCCCGGTCTTTTCGGCCAATCTCCGCAAACTGCCGCTCGATCTCCTCCACCGGCAGGTCGCCCCGCTTCGCATCGAGCGCTTCTCTTGCCTGGGCGACCCGGAAATCGGCCGCTTGCATGCGCTCCCGCATCTCCGCCTGCTTGCGGTGAAGCTGCTCCGTCAGCACGGTGATCCGTTCGTAGCGGCGGCGCTCTTCCGCCTCCTGTTCACGCAGCGCATCCGCCTGCTGCTGCAGCCGTTCCCGCTCGGCTGCAAGCTGTTCCCGGCGAGCGGCCTGCTCCCGCAGCGCGGCGTCTTCCCGCCGATAGGCTTCCAGCAGTTCCTCGATGCTGCCCGCTTTCCACTTGTCGCCGTAGCTTGCGCACTCCTGCCGGACGGCAGTGATTCGCTGTTCCAGCGCTTCCCGCTCTTCCCGCAGCACGTCCTGGCGCTGTTTCACGGCACTTTGCTCTGCCTTGGCCGCCTGCAGCGCTTCATAGGCGGTCCTGAGCTGCCGCTCCGCTTCCCGGAGCGCCTCCTCCACAGCTTTTGCCCGCTCGCGCAGTTCACGGCCGTCCTGTTCGCCGTTTGCGCTGTCGGCACTGCCGGACACCGCCCGGGGATGGTGCGCCGAACCGCAGACCGGACAGGGTTCGCCCTCCGCCAAACGCTCGCGGAGCAGGCGAGCCATGTTTGCTTCCTGCCAGCGCTCCCATTCCTCGCGAAGCCGGTCACGCTCCGCCTGCAGTTGGGCGAGACGCACGTCCTCCTTCTGCCACGCCGCCTCCAGATTACGGCAACGGGCTTCAGCTTGTTCGCCTTCCCGCACAGCGGCCTGCCACTTCTCCTGCCAGCCGGCCAGCTGCTGAAGCAGGTCCCGCCATTGGCGTCCCAGCTGCTTGATCTGCCCCAGCGTATCGCGGGCATGCTCCCATTCCGCGTCCGACATCAGCGGCTGTGCGTGTTGCACGTCCAGCTGTTTGCGCACCTCAGCCAGCCGAGCCGCGCTTGCTTCCCAGCTGGCGCGCAGTCTCTCTGCCTCGGCAGCTGCCTCCTGCTGCTCCCGTTCCACGCTGGAAAGCTCGGCCTCCAGCTCGCGACGCGCGTTGATCTCCCGTTCCCAGTGCTGTTTGGCCTCCCGCGCTGCCGTCAAGCGATCGCGCCACTCCGGCGTCACGACAGCCGCAGCCAGCTGTTCGGTCAGCTGCTGCCACTCGCGTTCTCCGTCTTCAAGTGCCGCTTCCACCTCGGCCAACTGTCGTGTTGTCCCGGCCAACTGCTCGCTTACCGCCCGCTGCTCCCGCTCCAGAACGGTTAACTCGTCTCGCAGCGCCGCCAGCTCTGTCTCCCACTCCGCGGCCTGAATCAGCCTGCTTTTTTGTTCGATCAAGAGCGGCTCTTCCTGCATGAGCGCGCTCTGGCAGCGCTGGTACTCGCTCTCGGCTGCTTCGTGTGCCTGTCGGGCAGTTTCTTGTTCGCGGCGGCTCTGCTCCAGCTTCTGCGCCGCTTCTGTCCACTCTGCCTCCAGCCGCTCCCACTGCTGCACCAGCGGCCAGAGGCGCACGCTGGCCTCCCATTCGGCGATCCGGGCCTTCCACTCATCCGCTTCCGTCTGCCGGGCCATCAGCGTGTCCAGCCGTTGCCGCACGCGCTCAAGCTCCTGCTGCCACTGGTAGAGCTGTTCCATTTCCTTTATTTTCTCAGCCAGCTCCTGCTTTTGTTCCGCGTAGACCTGCTCCTGTCGGGCCGCTTCCTCCAGCGCTTCCCGGGCCGCTTGCAGCGCTGTCGGGCCGGCATCGCCCAAGGACGCCGCCTCCAACTGCAGCTCGTGCAGCCTTGCCCGCGTCTTCTCCAGCGCGGCGCGCACACTTTCATTCAGCTTTTCTCCGTAGATATGTAAATGAAACATCCGCTGCAGCATCTCGTTTCGCTCGCTGCCCTTCAACGTCAAAAAGCGGGAAAACTGCCCCTGCGGCAGCACCACGGCGCGGGTAAAGTCCTGCAGCGTCAGGCCGATCAATTCCTCGACGGCCGCTGTGGCCTCCTTCGCTCTGGACTCCAGCACCACGTCCTGTTCGTCCGGCGTTTGACCGCATTGGATAAGCCGCACCTCCGGGGGACGACGTTTGCCCTTCTTGTCCAGGCCAAATTCCCGCTCGATCGTGTACCGCCGCCGTTCGCCCGCTTTGCCCAGTTCAAAGGTAAACGAGACGAACACCCGCTGCTCCAGTTGGTTCAGCACATCCTTGGGATGGCTGCCCCCTCCCTGCCGGACGACCTGTCCGTACAGGGCCAGCGTGATGGCATCGAGAATCGTCGATTTGCCGCTCCCGGTCGGGCCGAAGATCCCGAACAATCCGGCCTCGCAGAGCGTCTCAAAATCCACTTCCTGCATCTCCCGATAGCTGTGCAGGCCGGCCAGCTTCAAGCGTATCGGCTTCATCCCGTCTCCTCCTCCCTGGATTCTTCCGTCAGCAGGCGGAGAAAGAGTTCGACCAGCCGCTCGTCAGGCTGCGCGCCCCGCCTGCGCTCGAAAAAGCGGCGAAAAAGCTGGTCAGGCTGCAATTCCGCCAGCTCGGTCCGCGTTTCTTCCTGCGCTTGTTCCCGCTCGCTCTGCACCACCACGCGCCGAATGCTGACAAAATCGTCGCTCAGTTTGCGCAGCCGCTGAAATTCGGCGGGATCGATCACTTCTGACACGTGCAGTTCCAGATCGATCCATGCGCCCGCGTCTCGTCCTTCTTCCAGCCAGCGTTCCACCTGGGCGATGCCCTCCGTCGCCTTCCAGCGGGCGAGCGGCTTGCCGCTTTGCAGGTAGACGATCTCTTCCCGCACTTCTCCGCCTGGAACGATCTCCACCAGTACGACAGCCTTGCTTTGGCCGGCTTCGGAAAAACTGTACGCCAGCGGCGAACCGCTGTAGCGGATCAGGGGGCGCTCCCCCAGTTTTTGCAGGCGGTGCAGGTGGCCAAGCGCCACGTAATGGGCCTGCGGCGGGAAGGCATCCGGTGAAACGGTCAGCGCCCCGCCGATCTGAATCGGCCGCTCCGATTCGGTTTCCTTGCCGCCCATGACAAAGAGATGGCTCATCACCAGATTGACGGTATCCTCGCGAAACCGGCCGGCCAACTCGGCAAACAGCGTCTGAATCCGCTCGGAAAAGGCGAGCTGCATCTGCTCCGGCGTGAACGTCTCGCTCACCAGCTCTTTCAGCCGCGATTCCGACGGATACGGCAAAGCCAACACGACCGCGTGATGGTCGACATCCGGCACAGCCAGCTCCAGCCACGACGGCCCTCCGTCCACGACGCGCACGCGCTGTGGCGATGCCTCCGGCCCGGACAAAAGCGGCGCTTCCTTGGGCAGGCCGAGCAGGACGATCCCGTGCTTGGAGGCGAGCGGTGCGGCCGCGCGTACACGCTCCGGCTGGTCATGGTTCCCGGCAATGACGATCACGCCGCGCCTTCCCCCCGCCGACAACCGCTCCAGCGCTTCGTAAAACAGCTCTTCCGCCCAGGCCGGCGGATTGACCGAATCGTACACGTCTCCGGCGACCAGCACCAGGTGGACTTCCCGCTCGTCCGCGATCCGGCACAGCTCGTCCACAAACGCAGCCTGCTCCGCGCGTCGGTCGCGTCCTTCCAACTGCCGCCCAAAATGCCAGTCGGCCGTATGTAAAATGCGCATGCTTTCACCCTTTCCCGATCATGTGTTTGCTTTTATTGTAACAAAAGCAAAGCAGGACGCGGCAAGAAAAAGCTGCTGTGACTGTTTGCCGGGCATCTCCGTCCGCCGGTTCCTGCGGTAAGGAGGGATTTTTCCGACCAGAGCGGAAATCATCGCCTCACAAGCAAAAAGCCGCACACTCGGCATACGGCCGAATGGCGGCTTCGCTCGTTTTCACTTGTCAGTGACGAACAGTGGACTTGTGCGGCTGTTTGAGCGACTGCACGCACATGTAACTGATGACGCCAAACAGACAGGTAATGACCAGCGAGTGGAACAAGGTCGCGTACAAATGCAGTTGGAACAGCACGACCAACCCGCCGCTCAGGATCTGCAGCGCCGTCAGCACGAAGGCCAGGATGCTCGCCACGTACAGGTCGTGCCGCTTCTCCTTGAAATGGCGAACGGCGTAGATCATGGCGCCCAGGACCAGCAGGAACAGCACGGCAGCAGCCGCCCGGTGTGCGAAGTGAATGCCGGTCTGACCCACCAGGTCGGGAATCAGCCTGCCCTGGCAGAGAGGCCAGTCACTGCATCCCATGCTGGAACCCGTATGGCGAACATAGGCGCCCAGATAAACGACGCCATAGGCGTACGCGGTCACACCCCAGATGTAATTGCGAAATCCCTTGGAGACGGGCATCTGCACCCATTTTTCCCGCTTGTCCCGCTGCAGCACAAACAGGCTTAACAAAAAGACACCGGTGAAGGCCAGCAGGGAGAATCCAAAATGCAGCGCGAGCACCCCGGACGACTGCGGCCAGATCACCGCGGATGCTCCCAATATGGACTCCAGGACGATAAAGAACACGCCAAAAATGGCCAGGTTGCGCACTTCCCGGTTGCCCCGGTAGTGACGCCATGCCATCACGGAAAACACCCCGACCACGATGCCGGCAATCCCTGTGACAAACCGGTGCATGTATTCAATCAACGATTCCAACGTGTATTCCGGGACCCATTTGCCGTTGCAGAGCGGCCAGTCGTTCCCGCATCCCAAACCCGATTCGGTCTTTGTTACCAGCGAGCCGCCAATCATCACGCCCAACATGACGAGCGTGGCAACGACAGCCAGCGTTTTCAGCCATTTTTCCATCTGTGAACACCTAGCTCGAATAAATTATTGTTGTCCCTCTTTACAATAGTAAAACATCCCCCGCCATGCAAGGGATGTTCCGTTGCCATTTGTGAGCGTTAAGTGTCAAAAGTTCGCGATCATCGTGCTGACGACGACGGCCGCGCAGAATACGGTCAGGTACAGAATGGAAAATCCGAACAGCTTGCGCGCCCACGCCAAGTCATCCTTGGTATGGAAGCCCTGATACAGAAATACGATGTACAGCACGCCCATGACTGCCATGACTGCCAGATAGAGGTAGCCAACGTTGCCGTACACGAACAGCAGCAGCGAGGCCGGCAGCAGCACGGAGCCCCACAGGAACATCTGCCGTTTTGTCTCGGCAAACCCTTTGACCACTGGCAGCATCGGAATGCCGCCTGCTCGGTAATCTTCCGTTTTCAGCATGGCCAACGCCAGGAAATGGGGCGGCTGCCACAGGAACAGAATCAAAAACAGCAACCACGCGCTCGGGTCCATGTTGTTGGTGACCGCCACCCAGCCGATAACCGGGGGAGCCGCACCGGAAACGCCGCCGATAACGGTGTTCAGAGTGGTGACGCGCTTGAGCGGTGTGTAGATCAACACATAGAAAATATGACCGATCAAGCCCCACACCGCTGCCAACGGGTTGGCAAAGACAGCCAGCACGACCAGACCAACAAGCAGGAACACAATACCGATCAGCAGCGCATGACGGGGGTGAATGCGCCCGGCCGCCAGTCCGCGGTCCTTGGTGCGTTTCATCTTTTGATCTAGCTCACGGTCGTAGTAGTTGTTCAGTGCCGCACCAGACATGATCACCAAGGCGGTGCCGAGCATGGTGAACAGTGCCAGTTTCCAATCGGGAAAACCGTGGGAAGCCAGCCATAGACCGGTAAATGTAGCCATCAGGTTCGACATGGTGATGCCCGGTTTGGTGAGCTGCACGTAATCGCGCCAAGTAGCCTGCTGCACCGGTTGGGGCGGCATGGCGGAATCGGTATTGAGCGATTCCTGCATCGTCACTTGCTGGTCCACGTTTCGTACCTCCTGTCTCATTTGTGCAAACATCCCTTTACATGGGCATACCGCTTCTGACGAGGAAGCGGCGGCCCGAATCTCTCACACATATTCGTTTCGGCGAATAAATCAGCTTACATTGTAACGAAACTAGTCCTGACAAGTCAACCTGCGAGGTGCGAGAGTGCGCCCGCAACTGTGGTTGCGCTGCGATTACCGTCATTGTATCAGAATAAGCAAATCCAAAACGCCGATATTCTTGACAAAATTTCAACAGGCGCTTATTTGCCGAAGATGACGTCCAGCACCCCGGCTGTTTCACCGCCCGGATATATCAAGTACAGCAAGGTGTATACGGTTACGCCCGTGATCGCTGAGCCAAACCAGACTATCGAAGTCCAGGGGCCGATTTTTTTGTGCTTCGCGTACTGCTTTTTGTACCCGTAGTAAAGAGTAACCAGTCCCATCACGCCCCCCACCGTGGCCAACACAATGTGGAAGAGCAGAAAAATTTGATAAAAGATGCGAATGTTGTCCGGACCGCCAAATTGCGTATTGCCCACGAAGGCAGTACGGGACACGTAAGTGATAAAGAAAAGGGTGGCGAAAATGGCCGCCCATGTCATCAGCTTGATGTGCGTTTCCGTCCGGCGGCGGCTGATGTAGTACCAGCCGAACGCGACAAGAATGCCGCTGATGGCAATAAAAGACGTACTGATGGTCGGGAGAATGATCGACATGACTTACACCTCAAATTGTCCGCTAATGTCTGTTATGCGTTTCCCTGATCTGCGCCGGACGCAGCCAGATCGCCCAATTGCGGTCTGGGCGCCTGCTGATCCATTGGCAAATCGTTTTGTTTCTCCTGCTTGTACCATTGGAAGAAGATGTATGCCAGCACTGAGCTGTATACTCCTTCCTGCACCAGCTTCATGATGATGCCGCCCAGGCGCTGATCCGCAAAGGCGGTATGGCTCGGAAACAGCAGCGGCGCATTCATGTAGCTTTGATACAGCGGTTCACTCGCGAAAATGATCAGGGCACAAGACGGCGTAATCAGGACGCCATTGAGGAACAGATACGCCACTTTCCGCAGTCCTTCCAACGGCTTCTCCTGCACGGGAAGCGGGTTCACGATCGGCCACCACATGCAGAAGGCAGCAAGAAAGATCACCGCGTGAATGGCGTTCATCCAGTTGTGGTTCTGGGCTGCATAGTCCAGAACCTCCGGAAAGTGATAAAAGGAAAGCAGGCTGTTGAACAGAAGTGCTGCTACCACCGGTCGGGTGCAAAAACGAAGGACGGCCTGCATCCCCCGGTTGCGGAACATGACAGCCCACAGCCAGCCCGGAATGCCCAGCATGATCATTGGCGGCAGCGCAATGAACAACAGCGCCATCTGCAGCATGTGCATGCTGAACAGGTAATGGTGCCCCAGGTAGTTGATCGGACTGCCTGCTGCCGCGTATAAGATCACCATCGCCAGGACAAAGACGGTCTTTTTCTTCCCGGTCACTGGCTCTGCGCCATCAAAGCGGCTGCGCAGCGGTCCGGTCACCAGAAAGTACAGGATGACCAAAAGCAGGGTGATCAGCAGGACTTCCGGATTCCACAGATCGGAAAACGAGCCGATCCCCGTATCGGCCGCGTTGTGATGCTGATGGTGGTTATGCATGTATCCCTACTCCTTTCTTACTAGAAAGGGTGCCCTCCATTTAAACTTCATTATACCGCGAATTTGCGCTTTCTTGGTCTTGTAAAAATGAACAAACTCGCACAAATATTCGGCTGTTGGCAGCACGTCCACTGTCGGCCACGCCCCTGCCCGCGTCGCGTTTTGGAGCGGACATCATCCACTTCTTTGCTGGGCGTCAAGAGAGCGAGCGGGCCCGATCACCCATGCGCCACGGACTTTGTCTACATGCTAAAAGGGCAGACTTTTTCGTCTGCCCTTTCTTCTGTATCAATTTGTTACACCCATACCCACAACACGAATACGATCACGAATGCCAGCACGAAGAACACACCGGCAAAAATCGAGATGCGCGCAAACTCGTGTCCCTTTTGGTCCATGTGCATCCAGAAGAACAGCTGGAACAGTGCCTGAACAAACGCCAGACCGATGATAAAGGGTACGGTAAAGCCGCTCGGCACTACCTCATACGCGACAGCGATGAAAGCGAGGGCGGTGAGCACGAGGGAAGCGATAAAGGCGACAATGTGGTTCTTCGCCCTTTCCTTTTTCACTTTGGGTTTGCGTACTTCTTCATTGTGCGTATGTGCTCCCATCGATTATCCCACCTTTCCACCGATCATTCCCATGAGATAGACCACGGTAAAAATGAACACCCACACGACGTCGATGAAGTGCCAGTACAGGCTGGCGACGTAAAACTTCGGAGCGGTCACCACTGTCAGGCCTTTTTTCACAGCCGCCAACTGCAAGGTGACAATCCAGAGAATCCCGAACAGCACGTGGCCCCCGTGGAAGCCGACCAGCGTGTAGAACGCCGAACCAAACGCGCTGGAGGAAATCTTGTGTCCTTCATGGTAGTAGTGCATAAACTCGTAAATCTCCAGACCGAGGAAGCCAAGGCCAAGCAGGACCGTCACGGTCAGCCAGGCCTGCAGCTGTTTCAGGTTCTTCTTGTGCATTGCCAGCACCGCGAACACGCTGGTTAGCGAACTGGTCAAGAGCAGCAGGGTGGCAAGCGCCACGAGCGGCATGTCGAAGAGCTCTTGCGACGTAGGGCCGCCGTTGTTCTGATCGCGCAGAGCGATGAATGTCGCGAACAGGGAACCGAAGAGAATGGTTTCCCCGCCGAGGAAGAGCCAGAAGCCAAGGATCTTGTTCTTCCCTTCCAGGGTGGCTTTTTCCGGTTCGTCAGGCAGAACCGCATGTACGTGATGTGTAGCCATTACGCCTTAACCCCCTTCTCTTCGATCTCATCCGGTTCAATGTGATAGCCCGGGTCGTCATTGATCGAACGCAGCAGCATGCACGCAAAGGTGATTGCCAAGCCGATGACGACGACCACGTAGTTGTGATACATGAACCCGAAACCGGCGATAAACAGTCCCACAGACATGACGAACGGCAGGAAGGAACCGGATGGCATGTGGATGGAGCCCAGCGGTTCGGCCGGAGTCATGCCTTTGTTGCCCGCCATTTTTTCTACCCACAGTGCGTCCAGACCGCGTACCAGCGGCGTTTGCGCAAAGTTGTACTCCGGCGGCGGAGACGGAATCGACCATTCCAGCGTGCGGCCATCCCACGGGTCGGCCGGAGCGCGTTTGCCGCTTTTCGCGGTAACGGCTACGTTCACCAGGAACAGAATCGTACCGATGCTCATGCCAAATACGCCGATCGTACTGATAAAGTTACCCAATTCCAGACCTTGACCGGCCAGGAAGGTGTAGACGCGGCGCGGCATCCCCATCAGACCCAGGAAGTGCTGCGGGAAGAAGGTCAGGTGGAACCCGACAAAGAACGTCCAGAAGTTCCATTTCCCAAGCGTTTCGTTCAGCATTTTGCCGAACATTTTTGGCCACCAGTAGTAGAGGCCGGCAAACAAACCAAATACGAGACCCCCTACGATTACGTAGTGGAAGTGTGCGACGACGAAATAGCTGTCGTGGTATTGGTAGTCAGCAGGCGGATTCGCCAGCATTACACCAGTCATACCGCCAATGGTAAAGGTCGGAATGAATCCGACGGCGAACAGGTTTGCCGCGGTGAAACGGATTTGACCGCCCCACATGGTGAACAGCCAGTTGAAGATTTTGATACCGGTCGGCACCGCAATCAACATCGTCGCCAGACCAAACAGAATGTTGGCAATCGGCCCCATACCGACAGTGAACATGTGGTGCGCCCACACCATGAAGCCGAGGAAACCGATCAGCGCGGTCGCGAATACCATGGAGCTGTAACCAAACAGACGCTTTCTCGAGAAGGTACTTACGACCTCAGAAATGATACCAAACGCAGGCAGAATCAGGATGTACACTTCGGGGTGACCGAAAATCCAGAACAGATGCTGCCAGATCAGAACGTTACCGCCGGCATCCGTGTTGAAGAAGTTACCCCCAAACAAGCGGTCAAACATCAACAGTACCAGACCGACGGTGATCGCCGGGAATGCGAACAGAATCAAACCGGAGGTCACGAAGGACGCCCAGGTAAACAGCGGCATGCGCATGAAGGTCATACCCGGCGCGCGCATGTTGATGATCGTCACCAGGAAGTTGATACCACCGATCAGGGTACCAAGACCGGCGATTTGCAGACCGAGCACGTAAAAGTCGATCCCGCGTCCGCTGTATTCATTGAGGGCCAGTGTCGTGTAAGACGTCCAGCCCGCGTCAGGCGCACCGCCCAAAAACCAACTGGTGTTGAGAAGCACGCCACCGAAGAAAAAGAGCCAGAAACCGAGTGCGTTGACAAACGGAAACGCAACGTCACGCGCACCGATTTGCAGCGGTACAACCGCATTCATCAGGGCGAAAATCACTGGCATGACCGCCAGGAAGATCATCGTGGTGCCGTGCATGGTAATCAGTTCGTTAAACGTCTTGGCACCGACGACGTTAAGCTCCGGATACATCAATTGCAAACGAATCAGCAGGGCCTCAATCCCGCCGGCCAGGAAGAAAATCCCGCCGGCAATCAGGTACAGGATCGCGATTTTCTTGTGGTCCACTGTCGTGAGCCAATCCCACAGCCCTGACCGCTTGGGTGCATGAGAAGCATGTGCAGACACGGTTTTACCTCCTTTTTTGCGTCACTGCCTCATGACGGTCACTTACTGTTTGTTACTGTTCTGTGCCTCGTCCTTCACGCTGAGCGTGTACAGGTAATCAACCAGCGCATTCACCTGATTATCATCCAGGTTGAGGTTTGGCATGGTGTTGCCCGGCTTCATGCCTTGCGGGTCTTTCAACCACTCTGCGAGGTATTGCGGTTCGTTCGGTTTAATGCCCGCCACGCGCATGCGGTCGGCAAAGTTGGTAAGGTTCGGCCCCAGTTTTCCGCCTTTGCCGCCTACAGCGTGGCAGCCCAAACAGCTCTTTTCGAAAATAGCTTGGCCTTCTGCGGCACGGGCGGTAGCATTCTGCGGTTCGGCAGTCTGCGCTGCTTTCATTCTCTGTACCCACTCGTCGAATTCGGCCTGTTCCACTACGTCCACTTTGAAATCCATCAGAGCATGGGACGTCCCGCACAGCTCGGCGCATTTGCCGTAGAAGGTTCCGGTTCTGTCGGCCTGCAGCCACATTTTGTTTTCCATACCAGGGTTGGTGTCCATTTTACCGCCCAGCGCCGGAATCCAGAACGCGTGGATCACGTCGGCGGTGTTCAGGGTGAATTGAATCTTTTTGCCCACCGGCAGCACCAGATCCTGCGCGGTAGCTACGCCGAGATCCGGATACTCGAACTCCCACCAGAACTGGTGAGCGGTTACGTTAACTTGAAGCGCTTCCTTATTGTCGTATTCTTTGGAAAGGGCGAAACCGGTGGTGACTGTCGGGATAGCCATGATGATCAGAAGCAGGAACGGAATGGCCGTCCAGATGATCTCCAGCGTGTGACTGCCCTCCACCTGTTTTGGAATGCCCTCTTGTCCTGGGCGCTTGCGATAACGAATAAGGACATAAGTCAAGATCAGCATAACAACGATAAAGACGCCGGTCATGATGAAGAAGGACAACTTCATCAGATCGAACTGCATTGCTGCAACCGGCCCCTGCGGCTTGAGCGCGGAGAGCTCTTGGATGCCGCAACCGGTAAGTGTCAGCGCCAACAACCCAAACAGGAAAAGCTGACGCCAAAACTGTTGCCAACTCTTCATACCATTGAACCCCTCTTTCCTTCGTGTTGGTAACATTCCGCCCACAACTGCCGTGCAGCCGAATGTTTATTCGTACTCCTTTGTCTGTCAACCATCACTCCGCCTGCTGCTATCCCTCACTATAATACCCAATGCTGAAAAGTATTAGCAACCGGAGCGCGACAAACAAATAGAGCCAGGGCCATTCCCTACACCTACCTATACTGGTAACCTCTTTAGTATACAAAAATTTCTTGCAAGCTCCCATGCCATTTGTAATAAATCTGTTAACAAATTTATGAACAATTTTGTGAAACTATTTTTTAATGGGTTGACAAGCAGGGGATGTAGCGTGTCCTCCAGGAAGTTTTTGCGTCCATCGGCAAAAAAGCCCTTCGGAAAGACATCTTGTCTTTTCCGAAGGGCTTCGCTCGTCACGCCTTTTCCGCTCGTCCGCTCCTGATCAGCCAGAGGTGCTGCAGGTATTCAGCCACGCCGAGCAGGATGGCGGCAAAACCGGCGCCAATGGGGGCGATCCGTGCCCCGGGCAGGACAAAGGCGCTCAGGTTGACGATGAGGAAGGCGGCGATAAAATCGACCGCCGTGCTCAGCCACAAGGTGCCGGGCCTCAGCAGAAACAATTCCAGCACATGTCCGGCAATGGCAAAAACCAATCCCACACCGATCGACTGATAGAGGGAGGCGTAATTCAATTCCGGGAACAGGGCGTCGGCGAGAACGACCACTGCCGGGGAGACAAACAGCTTTAGGAGCAAACCGGCCACCAGCATCCTTCCTCCTTCTGTTGGACTACCATCAGTATGTCCGCCGCTGCTGCCGATTAACCCGCCGAAAAGCCGCCGCTCTGCCCTGCAGCGCAAACCACCCGCAGGGGTAACGGTCGCCGCCCAATCGGCACTGCTTTTCGCCTGTGAAAGCCTTCTGTTACGCCGCTTCCTGCCGCTCCTGCCGCGGATACGCCAGCGTCACCACCAGACCGACGACTGCCAACAACGCCAGTACGACAAAGATCTGATGCAGCCCGCCGGCCAGCGCTTCCCGCGCCGCCTGCAGCACGTCTGCCGGCAAGTGTCGGGCCGTCTCCGGGTTGAGGATTTTGTTGACGTCGATCCCCTCCGTCCCCTGGATGCCTCGTACCGACTGGTTGAGCATCAGACCGAACAGGGCGATGCCGATCGTCTGCCCCAGCGTCCGGATCAAGGTGTTGGTCGCCATCGCGGCTCCACGCAGGTTCCAACCGACGGACAGGACAGCGCCGGTAAACGAGGTAAAGGCAAAGCCGAACCCGAACCCGACGATAAAGGTGATCACAAACAGCACCACGTGCGGCGTTTCTGGCGAAATGAACGCCAGCCAGAGCGTCGCTGCAATCAGGGCGATTACCCCGATCAGCGAGGTGGTGCGAATCCCGATGCGGGCCAGCAGCCGGCCGCTCCACGCCGCTCCCAGCGGCCAGCCGATCGACATCGGAATCAGCGTCAGGCCGGAGCCGGTCGCGCCCTGACCGTAAACCCCTTGAATCCACATCGGCAGATAAAAGGAGACGGCTACCAAGACAGCCGACAGCAAAAAGCCCGCCAGATTGGCAACGCTGATGGCACGGATGGAGAACAACTGCAGCGGCAGCATCGGTTCAGGCGACTTTTTCTCGATGTAGAAAAACAGTGCAAGGCCGCATGCAGCTGCGACCAGCAGTCCGATGATCAGCGGCGAATCCCAGGGGTGATCCGTCCCGCCGCTCAACAGCGCGTACAGCAGCGCGGTCATGCTGAAGGTAAACGTCGCCACTCCTGCATAATCGACATGCTTCCGTTTCTTTTCGATCTGCTCGTGCAAATACATCCCGATCAGCGCGATGGACACAAGCCCGAACGGCAGATTCATGTAAAAGATCCAGTGCCAGGAGACGTAGTCTACCAACAGGCCCCCGGTCAGCGGCCCCAGGATGCCGGAGATGCCCCAGATCCCGCTCATCCACCCCTGCACTTTTCCCCGCTCTTCAAACGGATAGATGTCCCCGATAATCGTATAGGTAATGGTGATAATGGCGCCAGCGCCCATCCCTTGGAAGGCGCGGAACAAGATGAGCTGTTCCATCGTCTGGGACAGCCCCGACAGCACCGAACCGATCAGAAACAGGCTGGCCCCGATGCTGAACACAATCTTCCGTCCGTACAAGTCGGCCAGTTTTCCGTAAATCGGGGTGGTGACCGCCGACGTCAGCAGGTAAATGGACACCACCCAACTGATCAGATGAAGTCCTCCCAGATCGCTGACGATGGTGGGCATCGCCGTGCTGACAATCGTCCCTTCGATCGCGGCCAAAAAGGTGGCGATCATCACGGCAATGGTCACATTGCGCTTGTTTGTCACGCGTTTCATCATAGCTCCTCCACTCTTGCTGTTGCCGGCGTTTTTTCCCGCCGGTCATGAACCTGCCCGCGGGACAGCCTTAGGCTATGCGATGACACAAAACGAACGACCTGTGCCGCCAGTAATCTCGAGGCCCAGGTCGCCATGCACGCGCGCCCACGCTGTTCCTATTGGCTCGCTTTCTGCTTCGCCAATACGGGGTCGAACAAGGTCGGGCCGTACTTTTTCTCCAATCCGTTTATCCACTCGTCTTCGTATTTGGCACGGAACTGGCCCGCCAGTTTATCCTTGATTTTCTCCCGCACCTGTTCCAGAGCGGGCACGGGATTGCCCAGTTTTTCCTTGTTCTTTTCGTAGTATTCCTTGATGTGCTCTTCCGTCACCGGATACGCCTTGTCAAACAGCTTGTCTTTCAGCATTACGATTTTCAGCGCTTCCCGGAACGTCTGCTCGTTGTACCCTTTCTTTTCCAACGATTGGCGGAATGCTTCCTCCGAACCAAGCGACTCCTTCAGCGCCTCCACCTGTTTGTTCAGTTCCGCTTCGTCAATCGTGATGCCCTGCTGCTTCGCTTCCTGGGTGATCAGCGCATCCGCAATCAATTGGTCCATGACCCGTACTCCGTACTTGTGTCTCAACGCGTCGCTGAATTGCGACTCGGTGATCGTCACGTCTCCCACCTTGGCGACAGCCGGATCTTCCGACTCTCCCTGCGAAAGACCCACCACTGCCAGCGCCAGCAGCAGCACGGCGGCAGCCAGGATGGATACATCAAACTTTTTCATCAGGTCGTCCTCTCTTTCTTCCTTTGCACTTCTTACGCCTTTATGTCCATTATGTCATTATAATAGAGTGCAGTTGCGGAAGAAAGATGGAAACACGCTTCCACAACCTTTCCACAAAGGTGACGATTCTGTGACACTCTTGTAATCTTATAAAAAATACTTGGCAAACAAAGCGGAAATGATGGAGGCAAGCACTGGCCCCAATACCGCCCAAATTTGCAAAAACCGCTCCTGCTTTCTCCCCTTGTCTCCCTCGATCATTTTGGTAATATGTTCCATGTCAATTCTGTCGTGGTCCAACAATTTCAGGATAAAGTCCTTGTCCGTGATCCGTTTCAGTTCCAGCTCCGTCTGCAATTTGGTGATTGCCTGCAGCAGTTCGGCCCGAACCTCCTCCATCCTCTCCAGGCGGTGTTCGATGCGCTCCAGCCATGTGGTCGCCACGGACATTTTTCCTTCCAGCTGGTCAATCCGTTCCTCAAACTTGTCCAGGCGTTGATAAATCCGCTGCGCGCTGTCCGTCTCATTTTTCCCCGGCGTCATGGCTCCCACCTCCTCCAGCCTCCTCTTCTTCTACTCTTTATGTATGACAAGCAGCCGTGCTTTGCTTGTACCGCCGCCCCTTGGAGCAGCAGCAACAACAAAACAGGCCCCTCCCATCAGGAGCCTGTCGACAGCCGGGAAAACAGAGGCGCGCGACTGCGGACGTTCCTCACGATTCGATCCAGCGAAAGAGCGGCTCCAGCGCCCTGCTTGCATCCTGGTAACCCAGGTTGTACAAGTCCAGCAGACCGGCCGGATTGCGTTCCACTCGACGGATGCGAACCGGTTGGCTTGGCGTAATCACGAAAGCCCGCTTCTCCTCGCGCAGCGACCTGATCCGTGCCAGTGCCTCATTGTATCGGCGGTGATGATCGAACAAGACGCGCACCAGATTTTTGTACCGGGGAAACAATCGCTCTCCCAGCCAGGACAGGTTGACCGGCTGCCGGACGTACTCTTCCGTCCCTGTTCGCACGACAATGACCCGTTCGTTGCCATCCTGAAGCGACTTTTCAATCGGGATTGGGTCGGCCAGCCCGCCGTCCAACAGCGTCACCCCCTGGTACTGCACCACCCCCGACAGCAGGGGAATGCTGCAGGAAGCACGCACCGCCAGCAGAAATTCCTTGTGCTCGTCTTTGGAAAAGTAGACGCTCTCCCCCGTCTGGAAGTTGGTGGCCGCGACCACCAGCTTTTCCTTGGACTGGGAAAAGACATCAAACGCCAATGGACGTACGTGCCTGCGGATCTCGTCAAAGAGACAGTCCAAGCCCAGCATGCAGCCGTAGCGGAACAGGTTGCGCCACGAAAAAAAGCGCATGTCGCACAGGTGTTCAATGTAGATCGACTTGCCCAGTCCTTTCTCCCGCGCCAGATACGTGAGTGCATTGCAGGCGCCTGCCGAGACGGCCACCACGTACGGGGCGATCAGGCCATGTTCCAGAAAGCAATCCAGCACACCGGCCGTGTAGATGCCTCTCATCCCGCCTCCCTGAAGCACCAGGCCAAACCTGCTCATGCTGCGTCCTCCCTTCCGTCGAGACGGTATCTTTTCGTTAGTATTTCTGGGATGTACACAGACATGCACGGGCAGGCGGTCGTCAAAAGAGTGAGCGGGCACCGTCACACATGCGACCACGAACTTTGTGCAAAAAACAAAAGCACCGTCTGCCATCGACGGTGCTTGTCGTTTTCTCGATACGATTCGGCCCGGCTGCTCCGGACTTATTTCCCCATCTAACGCTCACAAGAGAAAGTCGTTACTTCACCGCGACCAGCAGAAACCGATACGCGGGTCACCACCTAGGATAAAAATTGAAAGAAAACGAAGCCGACGCAGGCTACATTCAACAAAAAGGTAATGCCCATCCCGAGCATCATGCCCTGAAGAATGCCGGTTCGCTTGCGAACCACCATCGCGGTCACGACGATTACCGGCAGCATGTAAACGAGCTGGCTGACCCCGATGAACAGAAAGGCTTCCGGATAAATAAACAACAGCAGATGCAGCAGGGCCGTGATCCCGACCCCGATCCACACATCGGTGGCGTGATTTACCGGCTTGTCAGACATGTCTATCCTCCATTTGCCGTTCGTCTCGTAACGCTTTCAGCACCTCTTCCCTTCCGTCCCGATAGAAAAGGTTGTAGGTGTCAAACGGAATGATCCGCCCGTCGGGATGGACGATGTGGACGCACGACTTCTTGACCGAGCGGACGTCAAAATTGTGCGCGTCCAAAAACTGCATGATGATGACCCGAAACACGTTTTCATACCCGATCGAGTCGGGCAGGGCCACCTGCGGCAGACAGCAGAGCAGACTTCGCAGCGACAGCGCCGATGACTGCGGTGAATGGCTGGTGGAAAACAGGTGGAAGATCCGTTCTTGGAGTGACTGGTCCTGCTCAAACACGATCGTGTTGCGACCGCCCTCCAGCAAAATCTGCGGATCAATCAGTCCCGTCAGCGGGATGACGTTTCCGTTCAGCTTGAGCGCATACCCCATCGCCAGACAGTCGGGATGACAGGGAACAGGGATGATGTCCTCCGCCGCAAATACGCCGGACTGTTCGATGATCTTCTGCCGCACTTCGCTTAGCGTCAGCCGGTCGCGGGAGGGGTCAAACGCCTCCGTCCGTCCGGCCGCCTGAATCGGCTGAAAGGTGACGCCGCGCACGGCAGGCTGCTCCAGCCCGTACTGGATCACCCTGCCGATTTCCCCGTCGTTCACTCCTTTTTTCAGCGTCACCACCAGCGTGGTGGAGATGTTGAACTCATTCAGATGCTCGACGGCTTTACGGCGAATCTCCCGCAGGTCGGCGCCGCGCAGATTCATCAGCGCCTCCTTTTCCAGACTGTCAAACTGCAGGTAGATTTCAAACCCCGGCATGTATGCCGCCAGCCGCCGGACGAACTCCCGATCCTGCGCGATCCGAATGCCGTTGGTGTTGACCATCAGGTGACGAATCGGCCGCGCCTTGGCCATGTCCAATATGTCAAAAAACTGCGGGTGAAGCGTCGGCTCGCCGCCGCTGATCTGAACGATGTCGGGCTCCCCTTCGTTGCGGACGACCGCATCCAGCATCCGCTCAATCTCCGCAAGCGAGCGCCAGGTAGTCCTATTTGGAGACGATTCCGCGTAACAGATAGGGCACTGCAGGTTGCAGTGATCTGTCACTTCCACCAGCGTCAGGCAGCTATGCTGTTCGTGATCCGGGCAGAGCCCACAGTCGTAGGGACAGCCGTAGCGAATCGGCGTGTTCCACACCTGCGGCATCTCCGCCGGTTTGAGGAATTCCCGGCAGCGTTTGTAGTAGTCGACGTCGGTGGAGATCAGCACCTTTTCCCGCCCGTGGCGCGGGCAGTGTTTCCAGAGATAGACCCGCCCTTCCTCGAAGATGACTTTGGCTTCTGTCTTGCGCAGGCATTGGGAACAAATGCTGTTGGTCAGTTCGTAGAAAAGATACGGTCTGTTTTTCGGCATGGTTTACTCCTTTCCGTGCAGCGGCACACTCTTCCGACGCGGCCACTTCCGCATGAGCGACATGTAATAGGCAAGTCCGGCCAGACACGCCAGTTGGATGTTGTTCAGTCCCAGGTAGACGTGCGGCGTCGGTTTGATGAAATCGACGAGAAAACGGAAACTCAGATAGCCAAACATGAAGCACTGAAACAGCGCCCCCTCGGGCAGTTCCCATCGGCCAAGCCTTCGCCTCCGTTTGACTGCGAGCAGAAAGACAGCCAACAACCCGAGAAAAGTGATTTCGTACAACTGGGTCGGATGTCTGGGCACACCGTCGCCGAAATCCACGCCGGTGATCCAGTCGGTGGGGATGCCGTGGGTATGATCGTCCAGGCCTGTCAAAAAGCAGCCGATCCGGCCAATCGCCATGCCGGTGATGAGGGGAAACACCATGTCGTCTCCGGTGGATTGGCGCAGACCGATCCAATGTTTTGTCAACTCCACGCCAATCAAACCGCCCAACAGGCCGCCCACGATCGTCTTGCCTCCCATGATATACGTCCATTCGTTCCAATGGGTCAGCGTCCTCGCCGGATCTTCCAGCAAAAACAGCAGTTTGGATCCGATAGCCGCTCCCAGCGTGGCCCCGACCAACACCCAAAACGCCTGGTTGACGGGAATTCGCCCTTTGCGCCGCGTCAGCAGATAGAGCCGAAAGCCGATGAAATACGCCAGCGCCTCAAACACAAAGTGCGGATGCAGCCGCAGCAGACCGACGTCAATAAAAACTGGAAAGGTCATGAATATCATCCTGAAAAATTCAATATCAACCATATTAGACGATATTATATCAAGAAATCACCATAGACACACAAAAACTTCCATCCGCCGTCACCCGCTGGTGCCGTTCCCGTCTGCTGACCAGATTCCTTGACTCGCGCACAAATCCCAGCAGCAAAGAAAAACTGCCCCGAAAGGGAAACTGCCCGGAACAGGAAAAAACCGCCCAAAAGGCGGTTTTTTCCTTATTTCTGTCTTCGCTTTTTCGCGGCCAGCAGGCGATTGAAGGTCTCGCCTGTCTTGTCTGCCGGCGTTTTCCCGCTGTCCGTCTGCGCGGCAGCGGTGCTGTCCGTTGCAGAAGCCCCTGCAGATCGGCTGCCGGCGGCGGAACGGCTCAACGCTTCCCCTTGCTCGCTGCTGCCGGATACCTGCGCGGAATGCCCGGCGGGAGGAGCCGCTGCAGCTGACATGCTGCTGTCCGTCGCGGCCCTCGTCTGCCCTGCCACGTCGGCCGTTTCCGCCTCTCGCTTGGCTGCCCGGCTTCGTTTCCGCTCTTCCTGCTTTTCTCCCAAGCGGGCAAACACCGATTGATGGCCTTCATTCCCGACAGACCCGCGCTTGCGGAATCGGGCCGTAAATCGTGTCCACCATGCTTCCGGGAGCTGCAGACGGCGGCAGGCGACATCCAGCGGCCACAGCAGGGCGGCCAGCATCAGCAGCCATTCACCGATCGGCTGCGTATCCCACTTGGCGGGCAGCTTGCCGGTAAACACCTCGTCCGGTCTGGTAATCAGTCTCCCTTCACCCGCCGTCAGCCATTGTCTCAGTTCGCTGTCCCCGTCCCGAGGCAGGCCGTACTCCGGCGAATACGAGACAGTCAACCCGGCGGTTTCGCTTGCCGTTACCTGTCCGTTCGTTTTTTCCGTGATCTGTATCAGATAGCTGCCCGGTTCAGCGGCGGAAAAACGGCCCTCCAGCGTACCCGGAGCCACCGGTTTCAGGCGCACGGCCTCCCGGTTCATCTCCTGGTTGACCACCACCGCTTCCAGTTCCTGCGGCAACTTCTCCCCTTTGGGGACGGTGACGGTTATGACGCCGCTCGTCCCGTCCAGCCGGGTCTCTGTCTTCCAGCGGCCCGTCGCGACCTGCGGCAGCGTCCAGGCCACCGCCTCGTTCCACATTCGGCTGTAGCCTGGCCACGTCACCCATGCCGGAGCCCATTTCCCCTCCAGATCGCTGGTCCAGGCGACCGACCGTCCCAGCCCGTACTGCCAGCGGATCAGAATCGGGTCCTCGTCCAGGCTGGTCAATAGCTGTTCAGCCGTCTGTTTTGGCGTCGTCGCCACGTATGCGTGCAGCGGCGGCAAGGGCTGGCGGAGCGCGGACCAGTCGTCGCCTCCGGTGCGCTTCGGCACCTGCGGCTGTTCCACGATATACGTGCGGCTGGCCAGCGCTGTCTCCTTACTGAAGATTTTCGGCACCGACGTCGCGTCTTTGGCGAAGTAGTAGCGCCCGTTTCCCCATTGGGCGATATCCTCCAGCAGCAAAGTATCGGCGTCATCACCGACGGCCACGGTGGACACGGTGATGTTTTCGCCCGCCATCTGCTGCAGGAGCGCCTGATAGTCACTGCTTCGGCCCGACTGTCCGTCGGTCAGCAGGATCACGTGCTTCCGCTTTGTCTGCATCGTCTTGATCCGCTCGTACGCCATCTGCAGCGCCGGGAATATATCCGTGCCGCCGTCGGCGAAAATGCCGCCGATCTGCCGATGGATTTCGTCCAGGTCGGTGACGGATCGGGGCGGAACCACTTCCCAGGGACTCCCGTCAAACGCAATGACGCCGATCTGATCCTGCCCGTTCAGCATCGTGGTGGCCCGGATCGCCGCTTCTTTTGCCAGCTCCATCTTGTCCACGCCGTGCGCGTCCGCAGACATGCTCCCCGACTTGTCGATCACCAGCACCAGTCCCAGCGAGGGCAGATCTTCCTTGCCGCGCAAATCCATATGGACCGGCAGCGCTTCCTCGATCGGGGTCTGCAGCCAGCCGCCCATCCCAAAGCTGTTGGAACCGCCGGTCATGATCAATCCCACACCTAGATCGCGGACCGCCGTCCGTATCCGCTCCATGTCGGCGTCGCTCAACTGGGTGGCCTCCACATCGGCGAGGATAATCGACGCGTACCGCTTGTATCCGTCCAGCGCCTTGGGCAAAAGTGACGGGTCCTTCACGTCCGTCTTGATGCTGCCTGCCGCAAGCGCGCTGACCAGGTTTTTCGCCGCGCCGGGATGTCCCTCCAGAACCAGCACGGTCGGGGCGCCTGCCACCTGCGCGTACGCGTGTGCCTGGTTGTTGGTCTGTACCGTGTCACGCTCCGGTTCGATCTCGACGCGGTAGCGCTGAAACCCTTCCTGCAGCGCTTTTTGCGTAAACAGGAAGCGGTTTTTCCCCTTTTCCACCTGTATGGTCTGCCGGCCTGCTTCCCGATTCCCCTCGTACAGGCGGAGGGTCGCCCGCGTGGCCGTCGTGCTTTCGACGTCCACCTTGATCGCGTACTCCTCGCCTGCGTACAGCCGCTCCGGCACCTGTACAGCCGTGAGCACCACTTCTTCTCCCTGCGGCTGCTGCAGGGAGACCGCTTCGACGGCAATGCCCCGTTCCGCCGCCAGCTTTGCTTCCCGCGCGGCATCGCCGTGCGTGGCCAATCCGTCCGTCAGGAGTACAATTTTGCCTCGCGCATGGCTGGGGATCATCGCGGCGGCCAGGCGGATCCCTTCGGCCAGATTGGTGGCATGCCGGTTCACTTCCACCCCGACCGGCTGCACGTCCTGCCGGGTCGTCAGCGGCTGGTCTACTGCCGCTTCCGCACCGACAGCCACCACGCCGAACTGATCTTCGGCCCGCTTCTCCTCCACCGCGGCGCGAATGAATTCGTACACCCTCGGGTCATCTTTCATCGACGCCGACCGGTCGACGACGACCACCACTGTCTCCGCCCGCACCGGATGGAGAAGCTGTGTCCCGGCGAGCGCCAAAATCAGCAGGAGAAAGACAGCACCGCGCACGGCAGCGATCAGCGTCTTGCGGCTGTTCGGCATCCTGCGCTGGCCGCGCCACCAGGAAGCAATCATCCAGGCGGCGGGAATCAGCAGGAGCAGAAACCACGGCTGCTGCACGTCAATACCCACGTTGATACACCCTCCATTCCGCAAACACCACCAACAGTGCCAGCGCCGCCAGCCACCCGGTCAGCTCCCGGCTTCCGGCAGCCTGGCCGTCCTGCGGCTTGGCTTCTCCTTCGCCGGCCCCGCTGCTTCCGACCGTCAGCGAACGCGGCGCGATGTCCGACTCCGCCTCGTCCATGTGAACCGCAAAGTAACGGACCTGTGCCGTTCCTGCGACTTCTTCCGTCAACCGGTACAACCCCGTCTGCTCCGGAACACGGAACAGCCAGGTCGTTCCCTGCGCCTCGACGGCCTGCTCCCGTCCGTCCGGGTAGGTCAGCGTCCGTTTTTCCGCTCCCGGCGTCAGCGGAATCGCCAGCGTCTCTCCCGGAACGGCGGGGCCGATCGGAACGTTCTGGGCGGACGACAGCCAGGAGGCCACATTTTGCATGAAAATCGGGAACGCCGGCCGCAGCGGAAAGTCGGAATCGTGCAGGTCAAAGTTGACGATGACACCCTTTCGTCCCGCCAATGACCCGGCCAGGACGAGGTTGGTGTCTCCTGCCTTCACCAGCGGCCGCATGCCCGGCATTTCGCTTACCACGGAGGTCCGGGCCACGTGCACATCCTGCCAATCCACGTGCTTCACGAGCGGATCGTCCGGCCGGAGTGTTTCCGGCCTGTGCTGCACAGCAGCTGCACCGGTGTACGGCAGCCAGTCTGTTTTTCGATCGGGAGCGATCACCAGGATGTTCCCCTCCGGCAGCCGGTCGGGCACCACGCCGTCAAACACCCACACGTCGGCCCTCTCGGTGCCATCCGGCAGCTCGGAGCGCGTCTCCACTTCCAAACGGCCGACTGACTGCAGGGCCTGGTGCAAAAACCGGTTTCCCTGCGGACTGACCAGCACGGCCCGCCCTTTTCCGGCGGCAAATGGCACGCTCCACCGCTCGTTGTCTTCCGCCAGCCCGTCCTTTTCCGGTTCGATCACCGCCCGGTAGACAGGGGCGGCGGGCAGGCGTTCAAAGGTAACGGTGCGGGACGCCCCGGCCTCCACCGCAAACTCGCTTACGTCCAGCACTTGTTGCTCGGGGCCGTAGATCGTCGCCCTGCCCCGCACGGGCTGACTGCCGTAGTTGTCGATCCGCAACAGCCCTTCTGTCCCGCCTTGGCCCGGCTGAGTAACAAAGGCGCCGATTGCTGCGTTTTCTTTTGCCCGACCCGCTTGCACAAAGCGATACGGACCGGATACTGCCAAGGCGCTCTCCTGTTCGGCCGCGCGGGCGGTCCCGCCGTCGCCAAACCACATCACCCCGCTGCCCGGCTCTGTCGCCGTGATCGCCGCGGCCAGCGACAGGGCCGCCTGCTGATCACTCGTCCCCGGACGAGGCGCCAGCGATTGCAGTGCCTGCAGCAGCGCCTGCCTGTCCGTACTCTTGGCCACCAGAACCCGCGGCTCCAGCCCCGCCTCGATCAGTGTGATCGCCTGCCCGCCGCTCAACCGTTCCACGATGCCGCGAGCGGCATCGAGGGCCTGCTCAAAGCGGGAGTGCTCCCCTTCCCTGGTCAGCATGCTGCCGGACGTGTCGATGACAAGCACGGTATGGTCGGCAATTGCTCCCGCCGTGGGCACGGCCGGACGGACCAACGCCAGCACCAGCAGGACGGCGGCCAAAAGTTGGAGCAGAAGCAGCAGGTTGCGCTTCAACTTTTCCCACGGGCGCACCGCTTCCCAGCTCTGCAGCGTCCGCTGCCACAAAAGCGTGCTGGGCACCTCCAGGTCCTCCGTGTTCCGCTTGAGCAGGTAGAGGGCGACAATGGCCGGCACGATCAGCAAAAATCCCAGATTGCCCAACGCCATCCACTGCATGACTGCCTTCTCCTCCTCTCTACCGAATCAACCCTGCCTGCCGGAACACCCGAAAGACCATTTGCTCCAGCGGCGCTTCCGCCTCCACCGCTGTGCAGGCGATTCCCCGCCGGTAGGCGAAATTGGCCAGCTCCGCCTGATAGTCCCGCACGGTCTGTCTGTAATGGTCGACGAGCTGCCGGGTAAGCGACACCTCTTTAAACTGCCGCGTCTCGCTGTCGATCAGCCGCCGCTCTCCCTCGTACGACGGCTCTCGTTCGTCTTGCGCCAGTATCTGAACCAGCGCGACCTCCTGCCGGGCAGCCTGCAGATAGGCGATGCCCGCTTCATAACCCGTTTCAAACAAAAAGTCGGACAAGACGATGGAGATGCCCGGTTTGCCCCGCACGGCGCCCGGTGAGCGGAGCGCCCGGTTCATGTCACCTGTCCCGCCCGCCTGCAGCCCGGAGAGAAAGGAGAGCAGGTGGGCCGCCTTGTGTTTCCCCTGCAGATTGCACAGCGACGCCGTCACCTTCTGGTTAAAGGCGTATACCGACACATAGTCCAGATGGCAAAGCGAGATATAGCCCAGTGCGGCTGCCAACTGCACCGCCCGTTCCAGCTTCCGGGGTTCCCCGTAGGCCATCGACCGGCTGCAGTCGATGTACAGCGTGACATGCAGTTCCTGCTCATCGAGAAATTTTTTCAAAAACAGCTTTCCCGAGCGGGCGTAGGCGTTCCAGTCCAACTGCCGCAGATCGTCACCGGGAGCGTACGGCCGGTAATCGGCAAATTCCAGCGAACTGCCTGTCCGTTTGGAACGTCGTTTGCCCGCGTGGGTGCCGCTGGCCATCCGCCTGCTCAACACCTGCATCCGCTCCAGCCGGCTGAGCCACGCCGGGTCCAACAACTGCCCGCTCATGCCTTGTCCTTCTCCAGCGCGGCCAGAATGTCGGTGATAATCCGGTCAGGGCGGATGCCGTTTGCTTCCCCTTCAAAGTTGAGAAACACGCGGTGCCTGAGCGCCGGCAGCGCAACCGCGTCGATGTCTTCGTAGGCCAGGTTGAAACGGCCGGCCAGCAGGGCGCGCACCTTGGCCAACGCCACCATTGCCTGCACGCCGCGCGGTCCCGCCCCGGAACGGACGTACCGGTTGACCGACTCCACCGCCTGTTCACCGGGATGGGTGGCCAGCAGCAATTTGACCGCGTATCGCAGCACCGGATCAGCCACCAGAATGTCGCGCGCCGCCTGCTGGATCTCGGCGATCTCCCGTGCGGAGGCCACCTTTTCCACAGACGCCGGCTGTCCCGCCGTCGTCCGCAAAACGATCTCCCTCAGCTCATCCTCGCTGGGAAACGGCACGTCGATTTTAATCAGGAACCGGTCCATCTGCGCTTCCGGCAGCGGATAGGTCCCTTCCTGCTCCAGCGGGTTTTGCGTCGCCAGCACGAAAAACGGCTCCGGGAGCGGCCGCGTGCTCCCGCCCGCAGAGACGGTCCGCTCCTGCATCGCCTCCAAAAGCGCGCTCTGCGTCTTCGGCGTAGCCCGGTTGATTTCGTCAGCCAGCACGACATGGGCGAAGACGGGGCCTGGTTGGAACTGGAACGACTGCTGCCCCGTTTCGTCCACGCGCAGGATGTTGGTCCCCGTGATGTCGGTGGGCATCAGGTCGGGGGTGAACTGAATCCGCTGAAACGACAGTTCGAACGCCTGCGCAAGCGTCTTCACCAACAGCGTCTTGCCCAGCCCGGGCACGCCCTCCAGCAGCGCGTGGCCGCCGGCAAAAACCGCCCAGAGCAGCTGCTCCACCACGTCTTTTTGCCCCACCAGCACTTTTCCGATCTCCTGCCTCACCCGTTCCACCCGGCTGAGGCACTCTTCCACTGCATGTTGTGTCATCGCCACGTCTCCTTGCTTCACGTTTTCGCTTAGGGTTCGATACTGCTGAAATACGCTTTGACCGCGTCCTGGTAATCGTCCGGAATTTTCCCGTGTTCCAGGCTCTCGCGGGCAAACGAAGCGTATTGGCTGTATACCTCTTCATAGGGACGGGCAGCTCCCGACGATACCTGTGTCGTGGTGCTGGCCCGGGACTGGGAGGGACCGGCTCCGAGCGGACCGCCCACGGTATCGGTCGGCCCTTCTGCGCCGATGCGGGGCGATGGGACGGTCACCAGTTCATGTCTGCCTGCGCCCAGACCCGCACCCGGGCCCTTGCCGCCACCTTTGCCGGAACCTCCCCCCGCCCCGGCACCGCTGCCGGAGCCTGCTCCATTCCCGGAGCCATTACCCGCACCGGAACCGCTTCCTCCGCCTGCCTGGCCGTTTCCACCTGCACTGCCGGCTGGGGATGTCCCTTGGCCTTGTTGGGAGCCTGCTCCCGAGGAATTCGCCCCCGCAGACCCGGAGGCGGGGACTGCCGTTCCCGCGCCGACTGATCCCGCTGTTCCCGCGCCAAAGCCCATCCCTGTCTGGCCGGCGCTGCCGAACGGGGAACCGGCTGCTGCCAGCATCATCTGCGACTGCTGCAGCACGGCCAGTGACTGTGCGGCCAGCAGCGCTCCCTGCTGCGCCTGTGTCACCTGCTGCATGGCCTGCAGCAAGCCGGATTGCAGTGATGCCATGGCCGACTGCACGTTGCCCTGGGCCAACTGCTCGGCCGCCTGCTTCAATTGCGCCGCGGTGGCGGCGGCGTCATCCGTCCCGGCGTCAGCAGCGGCCTGAGCCAAATGTTCCGCCGCTTTTTGCAGCTCCTCGGCAAGAGATTGCCGCTCCTTGGCAGACAGCGCCTCCAGCGCTTTAGCCGACTGGCGCAGCGCTTCTACCAGCGCCTGCCGGTCCTCTTTGCTGAGAGAAGCCGCGGCCTGCCGCAGTCCTTGATGCTGCGCCAGCGACTGCTGCAAACGCTGCAGTGCCGCCTGCTTCGCCAGTTCCGCCTGCTTCCATTGATCCAACTGCTTTTCCGCTGCCTTCAGCGCCTGGAGCCGTTCGGTCTGACTGTCCGCCTCCGACAGCGCCTTTTTGGCTTGCGCCAGTATCTCTTCCAGCTTCTTTTTTTGCGCGTCGCTCAACCCCTCAGCGGCTTTGGCCTCCTGCTCCAGCTTCGTCACCGCCTCTTGCGCCGCTTTCTTCGCCTCCCGCTCCTGGGCCAGCTGTGCCAGCCGCTCATCCTGCGGGTTGGCCCAGAAAACCAGCAGGAGACAAAGGGAGAGCAGGCATCCCGCTGCGTACGCGGGCCGTTTTGCATCTGGCAGGACGGGGATGCTCTCCAGCACCTGCGGCAGCGCCTCGCGCAAGCGGCGTACGGCGTCCTCCCGCTGCATAACAGCTAGCGGCGACGTACTTTCACGGTGCTCCAGCGCCGTCACGACCCGCTGTGCCAATCCCTGACGGTCGGCCAGCAGCGCGCACTCCCGCTCATCCGGACGGTGAATAAAGGCGACAATCGCTCCCGCCGCCACTGCGAGCAGGCAGATGGCGGCCGCAATCGCCTTGTAGTACGGGATGGGCACCAGGCGGGCGATGAGAAGAACCATCAGGCTTCCCCCCAGTCCCCACAGGACACCCGCCGTGAGCCTGAGCACAAGCTTCTGGACGCTCAACCTCCTGCGGATCGGCCGGAGCAGCGCGGACAGCTCATCCTTCTGTTCCTTCTGTTGCCGGATGGACACGACCCATCACTCCTTATTCGCCGCTTTTCGCAAACGGGGGCGCACCGGCTTGATCAGATAAACAGCCAGCGCCAGGCAGATTGCGGTGACAAACGTCAGAAACAGCACGTACAGCCAGAACGGGTCAACCGAAACGAACAAGAACTGGCTGCTGAGCGTCCGGCGCAGATCATGCACAGGTCCTTCGTTAAAAATGCCCAGCATTCCGACCAGCGGATTGATGCTGTGCAGCAGATCAGGCAACAGCGGCTCCGTGCGCACCGGCGCAGGGTTTTGCCGCTGCTGGTACTCGATGAACTCACGGATTACTTCGGCCAGGATGACGGTGCCCGCGGTATACGCGAAGACGACCGCATAGCTCAACACCGTAGCGACTCCCGTCCGTTTGATCAATGTCGAGATCAGCACCCCGACGCTGCCCAATGCCAACATGGTAACCAGGTAAAAGCCGAACACCTTCAGCAGTTGGGCGGGAGAGATGCCGCCGTACAAAAAGACGATCGCGTACAGCGGGATAGTGGAGAACACGAGAAACGTCACAAAGCTGAGTGACGCCAGCCATTTGCCCAAAATCAGTTTGGTCGCGCTGATGTTGGTTGTCAGCAGGACGTTCAGCGTCTGACGCTCCCGCTCGCCGGAAATCACCCCTGCCGTCAACCCCGGCACGACAAAGCAAATCATCCCCAACTGCAGGATTGAGAGCACGATGAACATTTCGCGCGAGTTGTTCATGTTGTAGTAGCCGCGGCCTCCCGTCACCAGATAGATAAACGTCAGCGTCACCATGCCCAACGCCAGCAGGTAAAAGGCGATGATCCACGGCGAACGGCGCGTCCGCATCCGCAGTTTCCACTCGTTTACAAGCACAGGGTTGCGCAATCGCTGCATGAGGTTCATGAGCCCACCCCCTTCGTGATTTCCAAAAAGATTTCTTCCAGATTGCCCTGCTCCTCGTTGAACGCGGCCACCGGCAGTCCCGCGGCCGCCAAATCGCGCAGCAGCGCTGCCTGCTGCTCGTCATTTCCCGTAAACCCGGCTACCACCCAGCTGCCTTCGCGCGTGACGTCTGATACGGTCGGCACTTCACGCAGCCGGGTCATCGCTTCCTCCACGCGGTCCAGCAGGCGGATGCGCAGCACCCGCTTTTCCTGCATCTTCTGGTAAATCTCGTCCACTCTGCCACACGCGACCAGGCTGCCGCCCTCGATGATGCCGATCACGTCGCACATCTCGGCCAGCTCCGGCAGAATGTGCGAGCTGATGATGATGGTCTTGCCCATGTCGCGCAGTTCCTTCAAAATCTCGCGCAGCTCGATCCGGGCCCTGGGGTCCAATCCGGATGCCGGTTCGTCGAGGATCAGCACTTCCGGATTGTGCACGAGGCAGCGGGCCAATCCCAGGCGCTGCTTCATCCCCCGCGACAGCGAGTCTACATACGCGTCCCGCTTGTGGCTCAGATTGACCAGCTCCAGCAATTGCGGAATGATCTGTCGGCGCTCCTGGGCGGGAATGTCGTAGTTGGCTCCGTAGAAGTCCAGGTACTCCTCCGCCGTCAAATTGTCGTACACCCCGAAAAAATCAGGCATGTAGCCGATCAGCTTGCGCACTTCACGCGGATGCTTTGTCACTTCGTATCCGCCGACGTACGCCTGGCCGCTGGTCGGCTCCAGCAAGGTGGCCAGAATGGACATTGTCGTCGACTTGCCGGCTCCATTCGGGCCGACGAAGCCAAACAAGGTGCCCTTCTCAATCTCCAGCGTCAGCCCTTTCAACGCTTCCATTTTGCCGTATCGCTTTACCAGCCGATTGATCTGGATCATGGACGCATCACCTTTCCTTCCACGCTGATCACCGGGGTGCCGAGGTGGCGGTAATCTTCATACCGGTGCGAAAACTTGATCCGAAGCGTGCCTTCGGGCGAGAGGTACACCGGCGTCTTGTCCCCGGTCATCGTGTTGTTGGCAAACGCCTTTTCGAACGGATCAAATTTATGGGTCTTCCAGTTGTACACCTGTTTATCAAACTGCGTATTGCTGTCCGACCAGGTGTAGAGGTAAATGTTCGTGATCTTCACCTGTTTGTCCCCAAGTTCGATCGGGAAGTCAAGCGTGATCTCGCCCGCCTGCATCATATACCCGTCGTCGCGTTCATCAACCTTCACCGAACTGCTCGTTTTGATAGGCACAATCGTTCCGGGCGGGTAGACAATATGGCCGTCCGTGGAGGGCTTCAGCGACAGCGGCTGCGTCACCAACGTCAGGCTTTCCGTCTGAGACCGCCTGTTCTTCACGTCCGTCTCCACCGCAGGGGTCTGTGTCCAGCCAAAAAGCATGAGTGACGCCGGCCGGAAGCCGCTTCCTCGATCCAAATCGTGGATCATCTCGCCTTCCCGACTCGTTTCATACGGGTCGTACCAGTCCACGTGCGGCGGGAGAATATCGGTTCTGGACTGATAGACAGAATTGTCTATTTGTGCCGGATTAAACGGCAGGTTGACCTGGACACTCGATCCCGGCGCCAGTTCAGGCACCTTTTGCACCTTGCTGCCCGAGACGATGACGACGTCCCGCAGCGCATACTTTGACTTGTTGGTCACCGTCCCTTTGACGGTGCCGTCGGCGTAGACCAGATCGGCCTCAAACAAACCAGCGTCGGTGACGATGTGCTCCATCCCCACCTTGCGCATGGACCAAAACTCGACGTCGCGGAACTGCACGAGCGACCGATCCGACTGCATCGAGACCCACGCCTTCGTCGACGCTTCACCGAGGTAATGGTGCTGAATCGGCCACACCTTGCCGTCTCCCTTTACTTCCAGCTCATAGTCGCCGCTCGTCGGCACAAACAGCGCCGTGACCGCCTTGGCCCGCGCCTGTCCGTCCCCCTGCAAGTGGATGATGCCGGTTTGATGCACGAGCGCGCCAGTTCCCCGCTGCAGCGCGCCGTACGAAAAAATAGCGACGCCGGTGATGACGGCAAACACCGGGACAACCACCCACATGTAGCCCTGCTTTCGCTTGCGGCGCAGCAGGTAATAGAAGACCGGACCCGCCAGCAGCGCGTAGCAGCCAAAAAACAGCGCTGTCCACTTCACGTCCGGCAATTTCAGCTGGGGAATGCGGTCGGCGGCCTGGTTTAATCCCCACATGCCATCCATGGGATCTCTTTCTGTTCGTTGCAGTGATGAGCCAAACGCCTTGGTCAGCGTCTCCGCCCAGAAACGGCTGTTGCCGCTCCAGCTTGCCACCGGCTCTTCCGACAGGTCGTAGGCAACGTACAGCACTTTGCCCTCACCCAGCGAACGTACCGCCATTAACGGAACGCCGCCCTCCGCATGGACCACGCTGCCCGTTTTCAGACGTCCCGCACTGATCGTAAACGGCTTTTCCAGCACAAGCGGCTTGTTTTTCTCCACCGCCAGACTGGAAAAAGCGGTCAGGCTCGTAACACCGGTCACCTCTACCGGCGAAAGGTCGGCAAGCACCCCCGCCGTCTTGTTGTAGTGGGCACCGCCGGCCAGCACGAGCATGCCTCCCCCCGCTGTCCAGTCGCGGATCGCCTGCACCTGCTGTCCATTTAACCCGTCCAGGGCAAAATTGTTCAAAACCAGAATGTCGAGCATTTCCAACTGCACTTTTGAAGTCGGGATCTGCTCCGGTTGCATCGGCAGGACCCGCACCGGATTGGGTAAGACCGATTGGGGCATCGCCCCAAGGAAGTTGGCGGTGTCAACGTCGGCCGCCAGCACGCCCACGAACAGCGTGTCCGGACCATACCGGCGTCCGCCGATTTTCGTTTGGGCCACGATCTCATCGCCTTGAATCAGGGCCACGTATCCGAATGGGTCGATCGCGTTGCCCGGTACGGTGATCGTTACCTGCTTGGTCGCTCCTTTGGCGACGGATACAGGCTGGTAGTACCCTACAGAAAAGTCGTCATTCTTACTTCCGGCTACGACCAGACTGCCTTCCACATCCGCTCCGCCATTGCTGACTGTCACCTGAACCGGGACCACGCCTGCTTGCTTGTACTCACCGCGAATGCCGGGCGTGACGCCCAGTTGTACAGATGATTCCGCATGTACCGTTGCTGCCCGGCTGTCGGGCAGTCCGGCCAACAGCAGCAGGCAGACACATATGTGCAGCAGCCAGTGCTTGGACTTCGCCATATTCATTTCCGCATAACCTCCGCGAACAAATTTGTCGTTTACCTGTAATGACGTATGAATTCGACAAATGGCTACAAGTTGGATTCAAATCAATTGCCCTTTGTCAAAATATACAAACTTATCGCGGTAAAAATAAAGGATAAAATGCTGCCAGTCCCTGTTATGAAGAAGGTGCTGGACCAGCAGGCCCGGCAGCAAAAAAGACACCGCCAAAAAGCGGTGCCGGAGGATGGAACATACCGTATGGGGACGTGAAATGGCGACTCGAAGCACCCGATTGCTCACGCTGCCCTACGGGATGTGATCAAGCCTTGCCCGAAGCCGATACGACGGGCTGCTCCCGAAAAAAACGAGGCAGAAAGAACAGCGGATAGATCAACAGGTACAGGTTGGGAATCCACCAAACCGGATCAAAATCCCCTTTGAACAGCCAAAAGGAGATCGCCTGCAGACCGGAACAGGACGTCAGTACCAGCGAGATCAGCGCCAACGGCCGCCAGCAGCTGTTTTTCCTGCGGTACGCGTACAGACTGGCAAATCCGGTGATCGAGATGAACAGATCGAGAAACCCTGTCAGCCGCTTCATTTGGCCTCACTCTCCGCCACAACGCCTTTTTCCGGCCCGGCCGAAGCGCTTTCCCCGTGCGCCGCGCCGCTCAAATTCAGCATTACGCAGCCGACGATGATGAGCGCGATGGCGATGATTTTTTGCGCAGTGAGCACATCCTTGAAAAACAGGAAGCCGATGACGGCAATCGCCGCCGTCCCCACTCCCGACCAGATCGCGTATGCCGTGCCCACCTCAAGCTGTTTGAGCGCCATGCTCAACGACGAAAAACTGATGACGTAAAACACGAACATCAATACGGTAAAAACAGGCCGGCTAAGCCCGTTCGACAGCTTCATGAATGTGGTGCCCGCCACCTCGAAACAGATGGCCAACGCCAGATACAACCAGCTCATACGCTCTCCTCCTGTCGTTTTTGGGTACGGACCACTCCGCCCAGCAAGATGTCGATCACCGCGTCAAGCGCCTGATCAAGAGTCATGTTGTTTCTCGTCAGCCACTGCCGGTTGATTAACTGCTCCCAGGCGCCCACATACATCTGAATCAGGATGTCCGTGTTCACCCGGCGAAACACGCCTTTGCCCATCCCTTCTTCCAAAACGGCCCGGACCTGGTCCCACTCTTCCTGAATGCACGCGTCCACGAGTGCCCACTGGGCGGGATAGTATCGCTTCAATTCGTACCACAACCGCAGGTCGGTGCCGCCAAACCCGCTCGGCACATAAGTCAGCAGCCGGCGCAGCTTCTCCGTCACATCCAGATCCTGCCGATTCACGATGGTTTCCATGCTGTCCCGCACGTCCTGAATTTCCTGTTCGATCAGATGACCAATCAGTGCTTCCTTGGACGGAAAATGGCCGTACAGTGTCTTCGTGCTGACACCCGCACGGCGCGAGAGGTCCGCCATCGTAAATTTGAGGCCTCTGGTCTGGATTTCTTCAATCGCCGCCTGAACAATGCGTTCCTGCAAGGGCATCCCACTCCTTCCACTCGGAAACCAAGGAAAATATTTTATTTCTATCATTTTCCTCACGCCTGCAGTATAAGAGGAATGCGAGCCAAGTGTCAATCCTTTCCAAACCCGCACATTTTCAAGCATGGGCAATTTTGCTATTGTTAGGAGAAAAGGAGGATTACCATGAACAATCAGGACACCCCCACTGCGCCCGTGCGGTTCCTCGAGGGTGACCGGGTGTACTTGCGGCCCATCGGCCTTGACGATACCGATCTCTATTTCCGGATGCTGTTTGACCCGGAGGTGCGGAGACTGACCGGCACGCAGAAAAGCTTTACCCGTGAACAAATATACCGATACATCGAAGGAAAAACGCAGGACCCGTCGTCGCTCCTACTGTTGATCGCCTTGCGGGAAACGGACGAGGTGATCGGCGACATCGCCCTGCAGAGCATCGACAACGTGAACCGCAATGCCAATATCCGTATCGCCATTAATTCCCAGGAACACCAGGGCAGGGGGCTTGGCACGGAAGCCATGCGTCTTCTGCTCGACTACGCATTCGGGATTTTGAACCTGCACCGGATTGAGCTGAACGTCTTCTCCTACAACTCGCGGGCCATTCGCGCCTATGAAAAACTCGGCTTTCAGCGGGAGGGCGTGCAGCGCGAAGCCTTGTACTACAACCACCAGTATCACGACTCGATCATCATGAGCATCCTGGAAGACGAATACCGAGCGCAGCACCTGAAGAAACACGTCTAGCCGCCATAAAAAGACTGAAGACAAACTGTACTTTTTGCCATTGAGTTCCTCAAGGAAACAATCTACCATCGTTCCCAGGCCGGAAGGCCTGCACTTTTTACAACCAAAGGTGGAGATAAAGTACGAGCATGGAGTGATGGGCCAACCGAGCTCCTTTGACGACCTGCTTAGCGGAAAATCGAAGTCGCGGGGAAAAACAGGGGAGCACAAATCTCACTTCGTCGAACTACCAGATGTTTGCCCCCTGCACGCGTTGCGTTTTGGAGCGGACATTACAACTTCTTTGCTGGTCGTCAAGATAAAAGGGGGGAGAAATTTATGAAGCTGTCTATGAAGTTGTTCAAAAGAATTTTTTCTCCTGTTTTAGCTCTGTCTGTTTTGGCGGTAGCAGTACCTACTTCTGTTTTTGCCGCAGAAACAAACACGGTGTCACAACTCAACCCTTCTGTGGCGAAGGTCAACACAGTGTCGCCAAAGGTAGAAACACAGGGTGTCAAAACTGCAGCACTCCAGAAAGCGGTATTGAAGTTAGCAGATATGCTGGAATCGCAAGCCATAAAAAAATTGCTCGACTTTGTTGAGGATTACGGCAGTATAAAAGTAGCAGATACTATCAGGAAATATGCCGATGATATTGCTGATACCTTGCGGACCATAGCTTCTTGGAAAGACCTTTCTATCAAAATCATTCAAGATCAAGTTAGCGGGGTGTTATATGATCTGGGAGTACCACTGAGTACAGCGAGACAGGTTGGTTGGGTCATTTCAAAATTCGTAGACTGGGTATTACTATAGTACAAGGAGGGTGCTATGTACGAGGAAAGAATCAAGGATCTTGAAGCAAAATTGAATCTAGCCACCGACGCAATTACGTTACTCTTAGATATGGTGAACAAGGAGCATAAAAGCTTTGCGATTCTGGCCTTAGCCACTGGCTTTACTGCCGACGAGTTGGAACGCCTGGAAAAGCTGTTTTATCACGCTGGCAAATCACAGTGGGACAAGGACACATTTGTGGCAGAGTTCGAGAAGCGGCTTCCCAAAAGAAGTGCAATGTTGAAAAGCATTTTGGAAGGGCTCAAGTCAGATGGAAAGTACGTATCACTATGCGAGAAGTATTTGGATTGACAGAAGAGGCTGTCCAATAAGTCCCCAAAATAAAAAATGGGCGGAAAACCGATAAGGTTTCCGTCCATTTTTTGGCTACTTGGTTTCTTTAAGTTGATGGCAGTCAGATGGATGCTCGCCACCTTCATTAGATTATGGGCCAAGGTCACAATCCCATTTCGGTCAATTAGTCTGCAGCCGGTCGCAGTAGAGTTGGATCGCTTCCCGCAAAAAGGCGGCCAGCCCTTCCCGGTATTTGTCAAACGTCGCTGTAAAGCGTTCGTCGGCTACGTACAGCTCACCCAGCCCCCTGAAAATCTCCGGTGTGCACTCGTAGTAGTAGCGGGTGATGTGCTGTCTCAGCTTTCCGACGCCTTCCTGAACCTGCGGATCGGCCGGTCCGTTTTCCATCGCCTCGACGATCCCGCGGATAACATTCTCCCATTCCCCCATGATGCGCGCCCAATCGCTCTCTGTGTAGGCGTTCGTTCGTCTTTCCGTCTCGTCGACGATCGCGCTGCCGTACTTCGCTCTCGCTTCCGCCGCGTATTTCTCCTGGTGTTCCTTGATCTTTGTCATGTCAAACCCGCCAAACATGTCCTTTTTATCCATTGTGATTCCTCCTTCAATGGAAGAGAGGGTTTTGTCCACGGTGCGGATGATCTCTTCCAATCGTTTCTTTTTTTCCAGCAGCAACTGCTTGTGGTCCCTCAACGCCTGCGCGCGGTCAAATCCGGGACTGTCCAAAATCTGCTTGATCTCCTGCAGGGGAAAGCCAAGCTCTTTGAAAAACAAAATCTGCTGCAATCTCTCCAGGTCCTCGTCGGTGTACAGCCGATACCCGGCCGGGGTTATCGCCGCCGGTTTCAGCAACCCGATCTGGTCGTAATAATGGAGTGTCCGCACGCTCACACCTGCCAGTTCGGCCACTTCCTTCACCATGTACGGCACGTCATCACCTCCACCTCGATCATAATGGCTGACGCAGCGTGAGGGTCAACAAAAAAAGGAACAGGAATCATCTGGTCCTGTCCCCTCATTGTTTCCTTTACGCATGCTGTTCCAACCGCTGTTCCAGCCGTTCGATCCGCTTGCGGTAGGCAGCTTCCTCCGCCTTGGACTTGCGGCGCAGCAGGCTGCTTTTTTTCTTCCACAGGTCAAACGCCTGCAGTGTGCAGTGCAGCGCCTGTTCATAGTCTTTAAGATGATGCTCGTAGATTTTGGCCAGCTCGACATAGACGTCTTCCGGCACGTAGCTGCCCGATCGGACCACTTCTTCCCACAACCGCATTGCCTGTTTCCAGTCTTTTTGCCGCTTGTAGCAGTGGCCCATCGCGATTGTCGCCTTCACGCCAAGCGGATGACCGCTAGTTGCGACCAATCGGTAGGCGCGGAGGGCACTTTCGCCGTCGCCCAACGCTTCATACCAGCGAGCGATGTTGAACCGCTCCTCCGCGGAGACGTCCTCCCTGTCCCAGGCGAGCAGCAGGGAAGAGAGGCGGATGTACAGCGTGATCAAGGAGAGCACGTCCATCTCGTTGTGGGCGAGGACGCCCTTGATCGTATCCGGGTCCTTGTCCGTGAGATAGTCAAAGTACCGGATCGGCGCCAAATAGCCGGGAAGATCGTTCTCCCGCCGGACGCCCAGCTTCTCCTGCTCGATCAGCGACAGCCGGCAGGACTCCAGATCCTCCCGCCACAGCCTCCTCGCCCCGTGCAAGAGGTCGTAATGGCCGAACGACGGCAGACGGGGCACAAGATCGCGCAGCAGCGTATGCCGCGTCTTGACCTGCGGCCAGTCAAATGACTTGCCGTTGTACGTAACCAGATCGGTCGCTGTTCGCGCCGCTTCCAGAAACGAGTGGTAGAGGGCGGCTTCCGCGTGAGGAGCGGTCAAAAAGTGCTGGCGGACGACGACGCAGTCTCCCTCGAACCGGCTGTGTCCCAGCAAAAAGACGGCATTGCCCGCTCCGCCGTGCAGACCGGTCGTCTCCGTGTCAAAAAACAGCAGGTCTTCCGCCGTTTTGCCTGCCGCCGACAGCGGATGGCGGATGCCCGCACGCTCCCAGGCGTCGATCGTCTCGTACAGCTGGGCAAACGTGTAAGCTCCATGCCGCGCCGTTACCGGGTAGCGGACCTCACGCACCATCACGTACTCGCCGTCGAGCACGTACGGTTTGGCCTGCAGGCCGGCCCACTTTTCCCGGTACGGGATGTCCAGAAGCGACGCCGTATCGGAGGCCGCCGGAGAACTGACAGCCCCGCCGGGTATCCCGTCCCCCTCCGGCTGCCTGGGGGCTTCCCGGGTGAGATGCGGTTTGAGGCGGTTCAGCTTCGCTTTAAGAGACATGCGGGCTTCCCCCCTGGGCGACCCGCAGCAAGGAGAGCGCCAGTTCCTTGCCGCCTCCTTCTTCCGCCGCGCCGACGCAGGACGGGCAGCCAGACTCGCACGGGCAGGAACAGATCAGCTCCTCCGCCCGGGCCAGGATCGTCTCCATCTGCTTGTACACCTGCTCGCTCAATCCGATGCCGCCCGGATAGCGGTCGTACAGGAAAATCGTGGGCTGACCGGAGTGCACCGCTTTGCGCTGCGGAATCACGTGCAGATCGAGCGGATCGCACATCACGAACAGAGGGGCGACGTGCTGCAGCACGTGAGCCAGCCCCACCAACCCACGCTCCACTTCGCTTGTCCTCACTTCCTCCAGCAGCGCTTCGGAAAATCCGATCCAGGCCGCGTTGGTGTGCAATTCTTCCTCCGGCAGGTGGATCGGACCGGAGCCGATGTTTTCATGTGTCTCAAACTTGATTTTCTTGAAAATGGTCGCCATGGCGTGGACCGACACTTCCCCGTAGGCGTATTCGGTCTGCGGCCCGCGACGGGACTGATCCTGCTCCAGCACCTTCAGCTGGACGGCCAGGTTGGCGTCCGTATAGTAATCCACCTGCACTTCCCGCACGTACGCTTTCTTCTCTTCGTAGTCCAGTTTCTCCACCTGATACTGCACGCCCTGGTGAAGGTAAATCGCTTCGTCGTGCAGAAGCGTCAGCGAACTGAAGCGGTCCATCTCCCCGATCACCTTTTCGTTGCCCCGCTCGCTGATGTCGATGATCACCACGTTTTCCTGGGAAGCCGAACGGAGGCTGATGTTGTGCGCTGGAAACGAGTCGTTCATCCAGAACCACTTGCCCTTGGCGTGGTGCAGAATCTGCTCTTCCGTCAAAAACTCCAGGATTTCCGTGATCTCCGCCCGGCCGAAGCGGTCCCCTTCGGAAAAAGGCAGTTCGTAGGCAGCGCATTTGATGTGATCGACGAGGATAATCAGGTTGTCCGGGTTGATCCGGGCCGACTCCGGGCTGCGTTCAAAAAAGTATTCGGGATGCTGAATCACGTACTGGTCCAGCGGCGTGGAGCTGCCGACCAGGACGACGACCGACTCCCCCTGCCGCCTCCCGGCCCGGCCCGCCTGCTGCCAGGTGCTGGCGACCGAACCGGGATAGCCGGTGATCACGCACGCCTGGAGCTGGCCGATGTCGACGCCCAACTCCAGCGCGTTGGTGCTGACCACGCCCATGATCTCTCCCTGGCGCAGCCCCTTTTCGATCGCTCGCCGCTGGCTGGGCAGATAGCCGCCGCGATAGCCCTGGATCGTCTTGGGCCCCAGCTTCCGTTTGACCAGTTCTTGCAGATACTTGAGCAGGATCTCCACCCGCACCCGGCTGCGTGCGAACAAAATCGTCTGAATCCCGTTGGACAGAAACAGCTCCGTGATGTCCCGGGCTTCCAGCGTGGCGCTGCGCCGGATGTTCAGCTGCCGGTTGACGACGGGCGGATTGTAAAACAGGAAGTGTTTTTTTCCGGTGGGCGCGCCGTTGTTGTCCACCAGCACCATCGGCTCTTCCGTCAGCTGCTCCGCCAGTTCCCGCTGGTTGGCAATGGTGGCCGACGTGCAGATGAACTGCGGACGGCTGCCGTAAAACGCGCAGATCCGCTTCAGCCGGCGGATGACATTGGCCACGTGGCTGCCGAACACGCCCCTGTATGTATGCAGTTCGTCGATGACGACGTATCGCAAATGTTCAAAAAAGGAAACCCACTTGGTGTGATGAGGCAGGATGGCCGCATGCAGCATGTCCGGGTTGGTGATCACGATGTTGCCGGCCTTGCGGATCGTCTGTCGGATTTGGGCGGGCGTATCCCCGTCGTAGGTTTCCGACTTGATCGGCAGTCCCGATTCGTTGATCAGCTCATGCAGCTCGCTTTTCTGGTCCTGGGCCAACGCCTTCGTGGGAAACAGGTACAGCGCCCGTGTCTCCGGGTCTTCCGCAAGCGCCTGCATCACCGGCAGGTGGTAGCACATGCTCTTGCCGGAAGCGGTGGGCGTCACCGCCACGATGTGCTTTCCATCCCGCACGTGGCGAAAAGCCGTCTCCTGATGGGTGTACAGCGAGGAAATCCCCCGTTTGGTCAGCGTTTCCCGAATCCGCCCGTCCAGGTCAGGGGGAAAGGGAACCGTTTGCGCCTCGCGGGGTTCGATGGTTTTCCAATGCACGATGTTTCGCGCAAAGCGCTCGTCCTGGCGCAACCGTTCCAACACCTGCGCCATGTCCAGCTTGATTTTCACGTCGAACACCACCTTCTTTCTCTATTCTACGAATGTACGTTCGACAAGTAAATGGCTCGCGGGAAATCCACTTCATGGGATGGACATGGGAGGGGAAGCCGCCGCGTTACAACGCCGGCGGCGCTTGCCCCGGCGGGTTCTGTTCCAAACCACCCGTTTTTTTCGCCACGGCCAGCCCCGGACCGCCCAGGACCAGGCCGGTCAGACCGTATTCCGCCTTCGCTCACCGACGGAGCGCCCACAACACAATCCGCTCGTACCATTTCCAGGGCAGCAGGCTTCTGAACAGATTCATCGCCGCTGTCCCCCGTCCCACGGGATAACGCAGACGAGGCGCGGGAGCGAGCGCCGCTCTCACCACCGCCGCCGCCACTTCCTGCGGGGGCGGCGCCGTATCTGCCGTCTTTCTGGCCATGCGCAGGACGGCCTCCAGCATGGGCTGATAAGGGGAGTCCTTTCGCGCGGGGATGGTCGCAAATCCTTTGCGCCAAATCTCTGTCTTGTACGCTCCCGGTTCGATTAGAACAGCGTGGATGCCAAACGGCAGGACCTCAAGTCGCAGCGCTTCGGTAAACCCCTCGACGGCAAACTTGGTAGCGGCGTAGGGGGCGAACCCCGGGAACGCGATCCTCCCGCTGACGCTGCTGATGTTGATGATTGTCCCCCGCCGCTGTCTTCTCATGTGCGGCAGGACGGCCCGGGTGACGGCGACTGTCCCGAAGAAGTTGGTCTCCATCTGCGCACGCCACGTGTGATCGTCCACTTCCTCGACGACTCCTCCGGCAGCAAATCCGGCATTGTTGACCAGCACGTCAATCCGGCCGTAGTCCGCGGCGATCTTTTCGAGGGTTTGGCGAATACCCGCATGGTCGGTGACATCCATCCGCCGCACGTCAATGCTCTCCCGCACGCCGGCTGCCTCCGCCGTATGCAGCAGGGCATCCCGCTTTTCCGGACTGCGCATCGTGGCGACAACGCGATACCCCGCCTGCGCCAAGGCAACGCTCGTGTGCAGGCCAAATCCGCTGGAGGCTCCCGTAACCAGAGCGACCGCTCGTGTTTCCCGCTCTATCGTCATGACCGTTCCTCCTTTGTGCAAGTGCCGCCCAACAGGCCAGCCACTGCACAATCATCTGGTTTCTCTCATCTTATCTCACGCAGCTCGCATGAACCAGGACAAAAAAGGACGCCGCGTGTGCGCGAGCGTCCCGTTTGCTTTCTTACTTCTTCAGGTCCTCGATCGAGGTGATGTCCATGTAGCTCGGCACCACCAGACCGATCCTCGTGCCGTTGAGATTGGGGCCGAGGTCTTCGACGTCCTTGCCCAATTTCTCGTAGTAATCCGCATGCGTCGTCGGCAGCCAGGCCGCCACCATGCCGTCCACGTCGCCGTTGGCCACGCCGGCCCACATCGGGCCTGCTTCCACCTGGTTCAGCTCTACCTTGTAGTTCAGCTTCTCTTCCAGCACCTTTTTCACCACGTGGGTGCTGGCGATTTCGGAATCCCAGGCGACGTAGGCCAGGGTGATGGTTTCGCCGTTGCCCGGCTTGATGCCCTGCACCCATTTATTGACGAGTTCCTGGTTGTTGTTCACCCATTCAGCTGCCGCTTCCTCCGGGTTTTTGCCCTCGGAGATGGCCAGCATCACCTTTTCCATATCGCTCGGCGTCCAGGTGAAGTTGTCCAGGAACGCATACGCGCTCGGGTGCGCTTCCTTCAGCCCCTTGCGGACGATCGTATGAATCTGCTCTTCTTTCCCGTACACCCCTTTGGGGTCTTCCAGATACTTCAGGTCAAATTTGGAAAACATCCAGTGCGGAGTCCAGCCGGTCACGATGATCGGCTTTTTGTTTTTGATCGCCTCGCTGAGCGCTGCCGTCATCGCCGCGCTGGAGCCTTCCACCAGCTCCCAGTCCTTCAGTTCGTACTCCCCGACGGCCTTTTCCGTCGCTTTCATCAGGCCGGCACCGGGGTCGATCCCGATGATCTTGTACCCCACCTGCTGGCCGACACTGCCTCCGCCGGCGTCCTGCGGCGTCTGCTCCTTCGAGGAACAACCGACCATCAGCATGCTGATTCCGAGGAGAACCGCCAAACCTTTGACCCAACGTTTTTTCATTATTTATCCCTCCCGCAGGTTTTTCTTTTTCCCCATGTTTTGGGTGATGCGATCCAGCAAAATGGCCATAATCACGATTGCCAGCCCCGCTTCAAACCCGGTGCCGATATTGATTTGGGTGACTGCCCGGTAGACATCGGCTCCCAGCCCCTTGGCACCGATCATGGATGCGATCACGACCATGGACAGCGCCAGCATGATGCTCTGGTTGACGCCCGCCATGATCGTCGTCTTGGCCAGCGGAAGCTGCACCTTGAATAGCTTTTGCCAGGAGGTGGCGCCAAATGCGTCCGAGGCTTCGATCAATTCCCCCGGCACCTGGCGAATACCCAGATTGGTCAGGCGAATCGTCGGCGGCATCGCAAAGATTACAGACGCGATCACACCCGGCACCTTGCCAAGACCGAAGAAAAAGATGGCCGGAATCAAGTAGACAAAGGCCGGCATTGTCTGCATGAAGTCGAGCAGCGGCGTGACCACGTTGCGCACCGAATCTTTGCGGGCGCACAAGATGCCGGCGGGCACGCCGATCACGATCGAAATCAACCCGGCGGTAAGCACCAGCGCCAGCGTTTCCATCGAATGTTCCCAATACCCCAGATTGGCGATCAACAGCAGGCCAATCAGTGTGAACATAGCGACGCGCAACCGTCCGACCATGTAGGCCAACAGTGTGAAAACGAGAATCAACAGCCAGTCGGGCAGACTGGTAAAGATCAGTGCAAACAGATCCACCGTGCTGCCAATGATGGCCGAAATCACGTCAAAAACCAGGCCGAGATGCTCATCCAGATACTGGACCAGCCGCTCCACCCAGCGATCGAGCGGCAGTTTCGGAAACAGCTCACTCACCCTCTACCACCTGCCTTTCTGCTTCTGCATCGGACGGCGTTATCCGGTTAACCTTGCCGGCTAGTCCACCCAATACCGCCCCTTTCACGACGACACCCAGCAGGCGGTTCTGCTCGCCGACGACGGCTACAGGGACGTCGGAAAACGCCACCAGGTCGAACATTTCGTTTAACAGCGTATGGGCCGAGACGGTCGGCACCTCGCGTTCCATCACGTCTTCCAATGTCTTCGCTTCCCGCGAGGCGGCATTGACCGCGTCCGCCTTGATCACACCGATCAGCCGTTTCTTTTTGTCCACCACGTACAGGCTGGAGACGCCCCGGTCTTTCATCAGCTGCAGGGCGACCCGCGGCCCCTTGTCCAGGGTAATGGTTTCCGCCCGCTTCATCACGTGTTCCGCTGCCAGCACTTTGGAGCGGTCCACGTCTTCCACGAACTTCTCCACGTACTCGTTGGCCGGATTGGTCAGAATCTCTTCCGGCGTGCCGATCTGGACGATCGCTCCGTCTTTCATCAACGCGATCCGATCCCCGATTTTCAAGGCTTCGTCCAGATCGTGGGTAATAAACAGGATCGTTTTCTGCATGGTCGTCTGCAGTTCCAGCAGTTCATCCTGCATGTCTTTGCGGATCAGCGGGTCCAGGGCGCTAAAGGCTTCGTCCATCAAGAGGACGTCCGGATCGTTGGCCAGCGCTCTCGCCAGCCCGACCCGCTGCTGCATCCCGCCGCTCAACTGATCGGGAAAGCTGTTTTCCCAGCCGCTGAGGCCGACCAGCGCCAAGGCGTTTTTCGCCTTCTCTTCCCGCTCTTTTTTGGGAATATTCTGCACTTCCAAACCAAATTCCACGTTTTCCAGCACCGTTCGGTGGGGAAACAGCGCAAATTTCTGAAAGACCATGCCCAGCTTTTTCCGCCGGACCTGCTGAAGCTGTTCGGCGTTCATCCGGACGATGTCTTCCCCATCGATCAGGATGCTGCCGGCCGTCGGTTCGATCAGCCGGTTAATCAGGCGCACCAGGGTCGATTTACCGCTGCCGGACAGACCCATGATGACAAAAATCTCGCCCGCCTCCACCTCAAAACTGACCTGATTGACCCCCACGGTCAAGCCTGTCTCCTTCAAGATGTCCTGCTTGGACCATCCCCGCTTCAGGTAGTCAAACGCGCGATGAGGCTGACGTCCAAAGATTTTCGTGAGATTTTCCACCTTGATTTTCGGCATAACGTCACCTCCAACGTTTTTGTACGGACGCAATCGCTCCCCCTCATTGTAGCGAAGCGAGGTTGGCTGCCACAAATTTGGTAATCCGCGATATTTGGGGCTATATAGCGTTCAGAAAAAACTTTACGTACTTTTTTTACTATATACTAAGAATATCTCGTATATACTGTATGATGTGGTCATTTACTTCTGGTCGTTTCCCTAGTACAATTCGAATCAGGTAAAATGGATAGAGGAGCTGCTTTGTTTGCTATGGATGCCAAACATGAAGAAATCCTTCAACGGGCTCAAGAACGGGTAATCGAAGCTCTCGCCAAAAACATGGATCTGTACGGAATCACCATGTCCACGGGGTTGCTGTACGGAACCCTGCTGTTTCAAGACAAGCCGATGACGCTTGATGAAATGGGCAAAGCGATGGGCATGAGCAAGACGAGCATGAGCACCGGTGTGCGCACCTTGATGGAATTAAAAATGGTAGAAAAAATTTGGAAAAAAGGAGCACGAAAGGATCACTACGAGGTAAACCTCGATTGGTACCAGAATTTCATTGACTTGTTCTCGCTCCGTTGGAGAAGCGCGGCCGAGTACAACGTGCATGCGATGAAAAAATCACTCCAGGAGCTGCACGCCCTTCTCCATAGCGAAGACCTGTCGGATGAGCTGAGAGAACGCGTGCAAACAAGCATTCAACGCATTGAGAACGGTTTGGAATACTACGACTGGCTTTCCCGCTTGATCGACTCGTTTGAAACACACGAGATATTCCAGTTTGTACCAAAGAAACCGATGAGCTAGGCATGTCCTCAGCCGCTTATCGCACAAAAGCACCCGCGCTGCTGCGATCTGGCAGCAATACGGGTGCTTTCATTGTGCCCTTGCGTGGCGATTCATACGTGCTTGCGTGCGGCAGCCGCTCCTACCGAGGCAACAAGTCAAACGCCTCTGCCAGCAGTTGATACGACTTCAGCTTAGCCTCAAAATCGTGTGTAATGGTGGCCACCATAAACTCCGTTGTATTGTATCGCTCGCTCATCTGCAGGATTCGTTCCTTCACCTGTTCCTTGGTGCCCACGATCATGCGCTTGCGGTTTTCCTGAATCCGGTAGCGGTCATAATCCGTATAGGGATAACGAAGCGCCGCCTCGACGGAAGGGGTGCCCTGACTGCCGCCCCCTTTTTCCAGCAGCAAGAGGGACAGGTCGAGACTGGAAGCAATTCGATTCGCTGCTTCTTCGGTCTCGGCACAGATGACAAAGATCGCCACCATCGACTGCGGTCGATCGTTTACGAGGGACGGCTGAAAATGTTTCTGGTACCACCGCATGGCCTCTTCGCCGCCTTCCCCGTTGATAAAATGGGCAAAGGCAAACGATGCTCCCCGCTCGGCGGCCAGTCTGGCGCTCTCCCCGCTGGAGCCGAGCAGCCACAACTGGGGCACGGTGGGGACGATGGGCGTTGCCCGCAGCCCCGGAAACTTGTGGTTCTCGTCAATCGTGTCGTACAAATAGCCGATCAGATCATCCAACTGCTCTGGGTATCGGTCGATGCCCGCTACTTTTCCCTCCTGCAGTGCTCTTGTGGCGAGCGGCATGCCGCCAGGTGCCCGGCCTACTCCCAGGTCGATCCGGTTGGGGTGCAGTCCTTCCAGCACGCGAAACGTTTCCGCCACCTTGTACGCGCTGTAGTGGGGCAGCATGACGCCGCCAGTACCTATCCGCATGTTTGTGGTGACCGCCGCCAGATGGGCCACCAGGACTTCCGGGCTGGACCCGGCCAACCCCAGCGTATGGTGATGTTCCGATACCCAAAAGCGATGAAAGCCCAGGCGGTCCAGTTCACGGGCCAGGCGGACGGTCTGGGACAGCGCCTCCGGGGCCGTGCTGCCCTGGGCAATCGGGGATTGGTCCAGTACGCTCAAGCGAATCATCTTGCTTCTCACCTCTCCCTTATGATTTCACGTTTTTCCTCCGACAGGCAATAAACCAAGTGTACCCGAGTGCAGTTTGGGCGTCGCAAGGCAAAAGAGCTGGCGCTTCTCCCCGCCCGTGCTGCGGCAGTAACGAAAAAACCCTGCCTGTCCGCCATTACGCGAAAACAAGTAGGGGCTCGATACATATATTTATAATGATGTTCCTCGGTTCACAGCCTTCGCCGATCCCCGCAACGACTATTTCAGACCGGCTTCTACCTCTTTCACCATCTCCGCGACAGAAATCAGTCCGCCGCCGGACAGGTACCAGTAGTTCGGGTCGAGATAGACCACATTTCCTTCTTTATAGGCTTTCGTGTTTTTGACCAGTTCGTTTTCGACCACTTGTTTCGCCGAAGACTGGCCGCCTACGGCCGCCCCTCTGTCCACCACAAAGAGGTAATCGGGATTTTTCTCCACGATGTATTCAAAGGAAATGCTTTGCCCGTGCGTAGAGTCCTCGATGTTCGTGTCCACCGGCCTGAAGCCAAACTCGTCGTGAATCAAGCCGAAACGGGAACCCGGTCCGTAGGCACTTACTTTTCCGTCGTTGGCCAGGATGATCAGCGCATTCTTGTTGCTGGCCGCTGCTTTTTCATGCAGCTTCTTGACGGATTCATCCAGTTTTTTCAGTTCTTCTTCCACAACAGCCTGTTTGTCAAAGATGTTTCCAATCGTCTTGGCATTCTCTGCAAAAGACTCCATGTACCGCTTCGTGTCTATCCCCAGGTAGATGGTCGGGGCAATCTTTTTAAACTCTTCATACAGGTTGGCTTGGCGGGCGGAAATGATAATCAGATCGGGCTGCACTTCGCTAATTTTTTCGAAGTCCGGTTCTTTCAGGCTGCCCGCATTGACGTACTTCTCATCGTTGTATTTGGAAAGGTACGGCGGAAGATTGGTTTTGGGGAGAGCCGCCACCTCAATGCCCAGTTTGTCCAGCGAATCCAACGTACCGTAGTCGAAGACAACCACTTTCTGAGGATTTTTCTTGACGGTTGTTTCGCCCAGCTCGTGCTTGATCGTCAGTTCTGCGCTTTGTGCCGCGCCCGATCCTGCCCCCGCTGGCTGACCGGAGTTGTTCGATCCGCATGCAGCCACAAGGACGGCTGCCAGTAACGACATGAGAATTACAGACAGTTTCTTGGTCACTCTGCTCACCTCTATGATTGTTTGTGTATATTCAATAATTTGATGGCTGGACTTCACGGGCGCAGGCCCTGCGGATGTGTATCACCGGAGATGTGCAGGCGGGGACCCTTTGCCCGCGTCGGTCAAACCATCAAATAATTGAAACCGTTAGGGATGTAACTCATGCGTAATAGACACAGATCTTGTTTTGATCGATCTCCTTGATCTGAATATCCATGTCATAGATGCTGCGCAAGACGTCAGGCTGAATAATCTGGTTCGTGCTGCCTTCCTTGATGACTTTGCCGTCCTTGAGCGCGACGATATAGTCGGAATAGCACGAAGCAAAGTTGATGTCATGAATGACGATCACGATGGTCTTGCCCAGTTCGTCCACCATTTTCCTCAGGGTCTTCATGATCTGGACGGAATGCTTCATATCCAGATTGTTGAGCGGCTCGTCGAGGAGAATGTATTCCGTGTTCTGGGCGATGACCATGGCGATATAGGCCCGCTGCCGCTGCCCGCCGCTCAATTGGTCCAGGTATTTGTGCTGGATCTCCTCCAGTTCCATATAGCGGATGGCTTCATCAACATAGCGCCAATCCTCCTCGGAAAGTCTGCCCTGCGAATAGGGAAAGCGTCCAAAGGAGACCAGTTCCCGTATCGTCAACCGCAGACTGATGTGATTGGACTGCTTGAGGATTGAGATTTTCTTGGCCAGTTCGCCGCTTTTCCACTGACCAATTTCCTGGCCGTCGATGTATATCTCTCCCTGATCCTTGGAAATCAGCCGGCTGATCATGGACAGCAGCGTGCTCTTGCCTGCCCCGTTCGGGCCGATAAACGACGTGATCTTCCCTTTTTCGATGGTGACCGATACATTTTCCACCACGTTTTTCGAACCGTACCGTTTCGAGACGTTTCTCACATCTACCATGCCTTATTCTCCCTTACCAGCAGATATAGAAAATAGACGCCGCCAACGAAATTGATAATCACACTCAATGGCGTGGAAAAAGAAAAGACCCGCTCCACAACCAATTGTCCACCGACCAAGGCGATGATGCTGATAAGTGCCGAACCCACCAGCAGGTATTTGTGACGATAGGTCTTCAAGAACTCATAGGTCACGTTGACCACGAGCAGCCCCAGGAACGTGATCGGTCCCACCAGTGCGGTGGAGACGGAGATCAGCACCGCGACGACGATGAGCAGCCGTTTGACCACGTAATCGTACTCGACGCCCAGGTTAATCGCCTGCTCTCTTCCCAGGGACAGGACATCCAGGTATTTGACAAACCGCGCAAAATAGAACAGCACGAGCACGACAGCGATACAGGCGAGGACGAGGATCTTCGTATTGACGTTGGCAAAGCTGGCGAACATCCTGTCCTGGACGACGAGAAACTCATTGGGATCAATGAGCACCTGCATGAACGTGGTCATGCTCTGGAACATGGTGCCGAAGATCAACCCGATCAACAGCAAGTAGTAGATGTGTTGATTCTCCCGCTTAAACAGCACGTGGTACAGCACGCCCGAGAACAGAATCATGACCCCTACGGAAAGGAGAAAGTTTACATTGTGATTCATCATCGTCAGGGTCTTCGAGCCAAACAGAAAAATGATGACCGTCTGGATGAGCATGTACAGCGAATCCAAACCCAAAATGCTGGGGGTCAGGATTCGGTTGTTCGTAACGGTCTGAAACACGGTCGTCGCCAGGGCTATGGCGCCGCCCGTCAAAAGAATCGCCAGAACCTTTCCCAGCCGTTTCGGCAGGACGTAGTCCCAATTGCCGCCGAGTTTAATAAAGAGAAATACGCCGACCAGTATCACACAAACCGCGGCCAGAGCGCCGACTTTTGCTTTATCCCCCATGTGCCTGTCTCCTCATCAACAAGTACGCAAAAATGCCGCTTCCGATGACCCCAACGGTAAGACTGATGGAAATCTCGTACGGATAAATAATGATCCGGCCGAGTATGTCGCAAAACAGGACGAAGACTGCACCCAGCAAAGCCGTGTGAGCAAGGCTTTTCTTCAGATGATCGCCCAAGTAGAGGCTGACGATGTTCGGGATAATCAACCCCAGGAACGGAATCGTTCCCACCGTCAATACCACGGACGACGTCACCAGAGCGACGATGATTAACCCGACATTCACCACTTGCTTGTAGTTCAGCCCCAGGTTTTTGGAAAATTCCTCTCCCATCCCTGCTACGGTAAACTTGTTGGCGTACAGGTACGCGAGGATGAGCAGCGGAATGCTTATGTACAGCAGTTCATATCTGCCTTTCATAATCATTGAGAAATCCCCTTGGAGCCAAGACGATATGTTTTGAATCAGGTCGTATTTGTACGCAAAAAAGGTAGAAATGGACGTAATGATGTTGCCAAACATCAGCCCCACAAGCGGGATAAAAATGGAGTCTTTCATCTTGATTCGATCAAGAATTTTCATAAACACGAATGTTCCGATTAGCGCAAATGCAAACGCAACAATCATCTTTTGCAGAGGACTTGCGCTCGTAAAGAGCAGCAAGGATACCAACACACCCAGCCTGGCCGAGTCCAGCGTTCCCGCCGTCGTCGGGGAGACAAACTTGTTGCGGCTGAGCTGCTGCATAATCAATCCGCAGATGCTCATACTCGCGCCCGCCATGATAATGCTGATCAGTCGAGGCAGCCTGCTGACCAACAAGATCTGCGCCTGGTCTTCACGAAGGCTGAACAGATCCAGCGGGGAGATGTCCTTGACGCCGATGAAAATGGATGTAACCGATAGTGCGATAAGCGCAGTAAACAGATATCTCTTTTTCATGTCGCTTCCTTACTCTTCCCTGATCGACTCGGGATGTTTTCTCGCGGATAAAAGCCACTGCCACCAGCAATGATATTAATTATCATTCTCATGACAGGTACTATTCTAACACGTTCCGGGTATCTGTCAACAGCGTTTTTGGAAAAAAGCGCCGTATCAATGGGTTGTATGTCCCAATATTTCATATCACGTTTTCCCATGAAAAAAGACACCCGGTCACAGGTGTCTCAGCGTGTAGACAAAGGTCGCGGCGCATGGGAGATCGGGCCCGCTCGCTCGCTTGACGCCCAGCACAGAAGCGGATGAAGTCCGCTCCAAAACGAGACGCGGGCAGGGGACAAACATCTGGGTGTTTCGATGAAGTGAGACTTGTGTCCCCTGTTGATCCCCGCGTCTTCGTTTTTATGCTGAGTCGGTCGTCAAAGGAGCTCGCTTGGCCCATCACTCCATGCCCGAACTTTATCTCCACCTTCGGTTGATCAATATGCAGGCCTTCCGGCCTGGAAATCATTTTCTTATGGACGCTTATTCAATGAACCGTTTGTCTTCAGTCTGAAACACCCGGTCACAGGTGTCTTTTTTCGCGGAATGCCGTCATCGGTGCGGCTAGCTGTGCAAGCTCCCCTCCAGACGGGCGGCAGGGCGGCAGGGACCTACCGGGAGCTGGATCAGGCAGGTTTGGCCGCGTGAGGCGATGCCATAAATCCCGTCGCACACATCCGCATCGTATCCAAGCAGCGGATGCCCCGCCATTCCGAGGGCTGTTGCCGCCAACAGCACATGCTGCACGAGCATGCCCGCTTCCATCTGTTGAATGCGGTATCCCCTGTAGCCCAGTGCCGTTTTGAGGTGATCCCGCTTCCCCGCCAGATGCAGGCATAGCGGGGTTTGCAGCAGATTGACGTTGTCCAGCGTCATGGCCTGTTGGAGCGACAGCCGATGATCGCCGGGACGTTCCAGCTGCAAGGCATGCGCACCGCTGTCATAGCGGTAGGCACCGTCCGGGATTCCTTCCACACGATGCAGACAGAGATAGAGCGAGATGCGAGGGTGAGGATTCGCGCTGCTGCCGTCCAAATCATTTCGGTAGGCGAAGGAAGCAATTGCCTCCCGCAGCATTGCGGCCAGCTGCTCCTGGCTTACCCGGCCCAGCACGAAGTCGATCCCCGGCGAATGCCGCCCTCTGCACGCTGCTGCCAGGTCATAGACCAACCGCTCTGCCTCGGGCAGGAACACCGCCCGCCCCTTTACGGACTCCTGCCTCTCACCCTCTATCTGCACAAACGCCCGTGTCGATTCCAGCAGGGAGGCTTCGTTCATCCTGACCAGCATCGGATACGGGCGGACCCGCTGCGATCGGACGTAGTGCTCATGCGCAACAGGCATCAACTCCCGGCACAATTCACTGGCCGTGATCACCTCATCACTCCCCCTGTCAGAAAACCAGGTCATCCCCGGTTCCACTGACAGCGGAATGACCGCATATACGCTCTCGTCCTGTTCGGACAGTCCGAGCAAATGGTTAATGGCCCTGTCAAGAAACTGGAAGTACACTCCGGCCGAAAAGCCAAATCGTTTCGCCACCTCCAGCATCTGCCCGATCAGCACTCCGGCATCCAACCCCTGCAGCCGGTAGGAAAAGTTATGGTATTTAAAAAAATTTTTCCAAAACACCGTCGAGACAAACACCGTGCCGAAGCACGCCGACACGTCACAGCGATTGCCGAGAGCCCTGGCGACATAGGAGTCAAAATTGCCTTCCCGCAGCAGCACCAGGCGGTGATGTGCAGCATCGTAATGATAGACCCCTGTCGGCAGTTCCATGATTCGCAAATACAGGTACAATTCGTTGGGATACAGTGCCCCGCCGGAAGGAACAAAGCGCCGGAACGCATGCATCACGCCGCCTTCGCATCCCATTCCATCCCCGGGATAGTCCCATTGGCTGACCTTGGTCAGCCCGTACACATACCAGAGAAAATGGCCGATGTCGGACAGCGCAGGCGTTCCGGTCACTTCCCGTCCTATCAGCGTCAGCGGCACTTCCGCCGAAAGCGGGACGACAGGCAGGCCGCGGTAAAGTTTATACGCGAGAGGCGCGTCGCTCCAATCCACCTCCCAGTCCGGCGGCTCAAGCCTGTCAATGTTACCGTGCAGGTGGTGCAAAAATGAATCCAGACGCATAAGACTTCCTCCCGTCCGGGATTATGGAAACGGATGCGGATGGGGATTGAGCTGATCCGGTGTCAACGGCTGCCTGACATATCCCAGCTCCATGGGGACACGCAGCACCCGGTCCAACCCTTCCAGGCGGGTCAGGTGATACCCGAACGTCATCGGCAGCATCCCCGGAATCAGCACTTTTACGCAGTACAGGCTGTTTCGCCGCATCTCCGGTGTGGTCTGGTCCACCACGATGACATCGAGGTTTACGCGCCGAAATGCCTGGAGCATATCCTTCAAGTCATCGGTCAGGTCGGCCGACTTCTTCTGCTGCGGAAATGATTCGTCAAACGTGTGCAGCGGGCGGTCTTCATTCAGCAGAAAAGCCAGGCGCTTCTCCGCTTGCGGCAACCCGTACAGCATGGAGTGGTCTTCCATCTCCTGCACCAGAAACGGATCGTCCAGCATTCGCTCATACTTCTCCCGGAACGCCGCAAATTTGCCGTCAATCGTCCCCATCATGTCAGCCAGTTCGTGGACCGCCCCTTTCACCGCCCGGACCGGGTCCGGATGAGCTCCGGCCGCACAGATGAGATTCACTCCTGTTTGTTTTCTGTTTTTGGCCAGCACCCACACGCTTGGTATGCCGTTCTCCATCGTCGCGTTGTAAAAATGCAGGTCGTAGCCTCCCACCGTCTTCGCACGCTCGATCATCAATTGCAGTTCCGTATCGTCGAGGGAATCGGGGTCAAGGCGCGGAAGCGGCAGCTGGGCGTACCAGGTCATCAGGAACGAATCGCGCTCCACCACTTCCAAAATGCCGTAGAAGATTGCTTCCTCCAGACTTCCCCCCAAGGCGCATCCGTTGGACGTCTCATAGACGAAGCCGTCCCCGTAATTCAGGCTGTAATAGGCCAACAGCTCCGGAACCAGAATCGGACGCTCCTGCATGCAGGAGTAGCCCCACACCCATTTGATCGGGCGGTCAGGGTCAAACGGTCGGTACGGAAAATCAGGACGTGCGTATTGATCCTTGGCGTGCACCCCTACCGTGAGCGGGTTGAGCGCTTGATCGGCAAGGTTGCGGTAGCTGTCGTACACGACCGTCCGTTTGCCGCGCGGTTCCAAACCGCAGTACCGCTCCAATCCCTCCAAAATCGCCAACAACTCGCTTTCCGCGAAGGAATGCGTCCGCCCCGCCGTCGATTCGTCCCCCACAAACAGCGGCAGATTGACGCTGACAACGGCAAACGGCGCCTCGTAGTTGTTCCGTTTTCCGTTGAGCAATCCCGTCCGGGAATCCAGGTAGTCCCTGCTCAGAACGTCTTTCAGCTCATCCAGCGAACGGCAGCGGTACCTGTCGGCACTCAGCTTGGGGCGGGGTGCGAGCGAAATCTGCGCCGCCATCGGTGAATCGTCGGGCAGTTCACCGCAAACCGGGCACAGCGGGTCGGGCAGAAAAAAGTGACGCGAGCTCTCCAGCGTTTTCAGGTTGACGAGACAGACGTGTTCTTCCAGGTGGGCCTGCCCGCCCTGCAGCACCCGTTCGGCTTCGGCGATGAGCAGGTGAGCTGTCTGCAGCATCCCGGTCCGCGACGCCCACGGGTCCCGCGGCATTCCTCCCTGCTCCGCCAGCGCCTGTTTCCATTCCCACATCTGGCTGCGATCTATTCTCGCCACGATCCGCCGCAGGTCCGCACACTGGGAGCAACCCGGCTTCCCCGGGCGCACCAGCGGTCCGATTACGGCTTCGCCGCATGCGGCAAAGCCCCGCAGCCAGGGAATGCCGGCCGGTTGAAACAGCGCCTCAGCCTGCTTATGGACAGCAGGCTCCCAGGTATCGTGCAAAACCAGCACGAGGTCCGCCGATTCCGGCAAGCTGGTTTTTACGTCGGCATGACGAACAATCCGGTATTGAGAGGACAATGCCCTGCTCACGAAGTCGGCCAACAGCCCTTCTCCAACAACAACCACACCAGCACTCACCGGGACTCCTCCTCTCGCACCAGCACGCCAAACACCCCTGCCAATCCTTCGCGCAAAAACGGCTCCAGCGCCAGATCACAGACCAGCAGCCGCTTGTTATTTCGTCGCAGCACCTGCAAAGCGGACTGCACAACCATGACATGATCGTCCGCTTCACACGCCGGGATGCTCAGGCTTTGCGGCGTCTTGTCTGCCAGCAGCACGTCGGGAACCTCCACCGCCTGCATCCCGGAGTGCGCCGCCTGGTTCTGCGCCTTTTGCAGCGCCTGCTGCAGCGACTGCCGCAGAGCTGACGCCACGTGGAACCCCACGCTGCCATACCACCGGCCATTCAAGCCGACCCACACCACGGGGAACCCGCAGACGTCCTCTCCCAAGCCGATCAGCGGCGCCTCCTGCATCGTGGTCAACGCCTGCAAGTAATAACGGCAGGGCTCGTCTGCGACCGTTTCCACCCGCAGCAAAGAGATGCGCGGCTGCTCGCTTGCGTATCGTCTCCTCAAGGCCTCGGTCAAACACTTCCGCAGTCCCCGGCTTACGCCTTCTGCTGCTGTTTCACCTGCTCCAATGCCGATACATTCATCCGGTTGGAGCGTGATCTTGTCGGCCTCCTGCTCGGCGGAGAGCGCCGACAACAGTCGATCAGCCAATTTCGTCACGTACGCCTCGATCCCCGCAAGCCCCGCTTCCCGCCGCGCCTCATCATGCGTCAACCCTGTACAAACCACTGCCGGCTGCAGGCGATCCGGCCCCTCCGCCAGCGGATCGACAGCCTGAACCACGCACTGTGCCAATGGAATCTGCCGGGTATCCAATGGTTCCCACACGTGCAAAATGCCGGTTACCGGCGATGTGAGCCGGCTGAAAACCGGAGTCAATCCGTCCGTATCCCGCCTGCCGGCATCCCGTTCAAGCGGCAGATCGGAAACGTTGATCCACTCGATTGGTTTACAGCCCGTCACCAACGGATGGGGCAGGAACGAATGCCAGCTTCCTTCCAACGTCTCCAGGTCCAACAGAAAGAATTGCGGCTCTGGCCGGAATACGCCTGCCGCCGTTTTGAACCATTCGAACACCATGACATTCGCCAGCATGGCTGCCGCGGTGGAGGAAAAGGCGTGCTGCTTCGGGTCTTTGCGCACTGACGACAGGTGCAGGCGACGCCACGCCGACTCCCAACATCCCGCACTGTCAGGATGCACCAGCGGACCGGCCATCCCTGTCTCATGGATGCACAAAGCCGGGAGGAACACCTTTTTTTCCTGCCTGCAAATGTCTTGAAGAAGACGCAGTTCCTCGACATCCCCCTTTTCTGACACGTACAGGATCGCATCAAACGGCTGGACAAACTCCCGCCAGGAGAAGACTCCCCCTTTTTGCAGCGAAATGGCCTCCAGTGATACCTCAGGGTCTTCTTTTCGTGCATGTTCCGCCAGTTCCGCCAACCGCTGCCGATTGGTGACCGCCTCATCCGTGATCAGTACGTGCAGCCTGGGCAGTCCCGACTCCAACAATGCCGCTGCCAGCGAGAGCAAAAACGTGCCGGCGCCCGCCGCAGCCACCCTGGTCTGACGATACGTCTGAAAGCGGTAGGCACCCGAGTCCGCGAAACTGTCCAAAAATTCGATTTGCTCCGCATATCGTTTGCGTATCCCTTCCGGCAGTTGATGCGGCCGATCCCGGCTTACATCACGGACAAAACCGTTATTGTACAGCACCTCTGCAATCTCATACACCCGGTTCCGGTGCGGGGCCGGCAGTCCGTCCGTCAACTCCTCCAGCGTATGCTCGCCATTCAACACCGGCATCAGTTTTTCCATCCACTGCAGGATCGTCCTGCCTTCCATGTAAAGCGAGCCGACGTTGTTCCGAACATGTACTCCGCCGGATGGATCGGGAAGAAAAAACGTATCTCCCTTCACTTTCAGACGCATCGAAGGCTTCAAACCTGTCATCCCCATGGTCCCTCCCGTTCGCCGTGCTGACTATGCGCATCCATCCCACAATGACATTTCGTGTTCATCATATGTACCGCTATTTGTCCTTCTTGCCTACTTTGTGGGGAGGGCTTCATTAGACCGCCCGCTTCCTTGACACGAATCCTGACAGGCCCGTCACTTCCAACCGAACCCGTCGCTTCCAACCGAAAAAGAAGCCGAACCCCTTGCAAGTGAAGGGATTCGGCTCTTTTTCCAATCATGACAAGCACGATATTCGGGCTATCCCCAGCACCGTGCGCACCGCGGGAAGAAGCAGTTGTGGCAGCGTGGGACAAAGCAGTTGAAGCAGCGCGGGAAAAAGCAATTGGCGCAGCGTGGGAAGAAGCAGTTGCGGCAGCGCGGGGCAAAACAGTTGCGGCAGCGTCCCCCACATCGCCCGCAGTTGAATTGAGCGTATTCGTATTCCGGATTTTCATAGGGAACCATTTCGCTCGCATGAAATTCATCCGCTTCCAAGTTTCTCATTTCCTTTTTGAAATCGTCCAATTGTGATACCTCCATTCAAGAATTGACCTGGATATTTAGGAACGGCCATCGTCAAAAGCTTTCACCGTAAGCGTCATACACGTCGTAGTAGCCTGCGTACGGGTCAACATAATCAACGTAGTCCAGATATTCGTCATAGAACGGCGCCTGGTAGACAACCGGCACGTAAGACAGATAGGGCGAATACATGACCTGATACGGGTGCGGCCAATAATACCACTGCGGATCGTACACGGCTGCGTCGTAAGGTATATAGCCATGTTGGCTTTCAACGGGTGTGCTGCTCAATGAAACCTTTCCCCTTTCACCATCTTTCTGATTGCTGCTACAGTGCACAATATTCCGATTTCCCAGATTGGTTGCCTGCCCATATCGAATTGGGCGTTTATCTAACACGAAAGCCACTCCAATACACAGGAGTGGCTTCAGTGTGTAGACAAGGTGACTATTGCAAGGAGAACACGTTTCCGTCATCCGCTCCGTGCTCGCCCAGCAGGGAAGCACAAACTGTACGCTCCGCATCGATTTGCGGGGGATCGCCAAAGCCGCATGGCTACGCAGCCCGTTCAGAGGTGGCGCTCCTTTTTCCCGCAAATCGCCACTCCGCTCGGTAGGGCTCACAAATCGCTCTGCCTGGAAACGTGCTTCTCCTGCGGTACAATCGGTTTGTCTTCAGTCTGAGCCACTCCAATACATAGGAGTGGCTTTCGGTTGTTCGATGGGTGATGATACCCGCTGCGCGCTACTCGTAACGCAATGCGTCAATCGGTTTCAACCGCGCGGCTTTGCGGGCCGGGTAGACCCCGAAGATCACGCCGACAAGCACGGAAGAGAGGAACGCGTACAGCATCGGCGTCACACTGACTGATGTGGCAATGCCGGCAAACTGCCGCAAGCCGATAGCAGCGCCGACACCCAAAAGAATGCCGATGATTCCCCCCAGCAAACTGATGGTCACGGATTCGATCAAAAACTGCCGTTGAATGTCCCAGCGTTTTGCTCCGAGCGCTTTGCGGATGCCGATCTCACGCGTGCGCTCCGTCACCGAAACCAGCATGATGTTCATGATCCCGATTCCCCCGACCACCAGCGAAATGGCGGCAATGCCGGACAACAGGGCGGTCATTACACCGGTCACCTCTTCAGCCGTACTGAGAATTTCCGATTGCGACCGGATTTGAAAGTCGTTTTCCTGGCTTGGCCGCAGGTTGTGCTGGGCTCTCAGCGTCAGCTGAATGTCAAACTGCGCCTGAGGCAGCGCCTCCGCAGAGACGGCCGACACGTAAATGCTGCCCACAAACCTGCCTCCGGTCAGCCGGTTCATGGCTGTTGTAATCGGGACGATCACTTTGTCGTCATTGTTGGTCATTCCCGTACTGCCCTGACTTTTCAAAATGCCGATGATTTCAAACGGAATCCGGTTGATCTGGATGGTCTGTCCGATCGGGCTGGCATTGCTGTCGCCGAACAAATTGGCGATCACGTCCGGACCCACTACTGCTACATTTGATTGTCTCTGCACTTCCAGTCGGTTAAAGAACCGGCCCTGCTGCACCTGTACGTTCCGCACCTGGGGATATGATTCATTGGTGCCTTCGAGCGAGGTGGCGTAGTTTTTGTTTCGCCAGACGACCTGAGCCCGCCCCGTCACACTGGGCGAAGCTGCTGCGATGGAACTGTTTTTCGTGAGCGCTTCACTGTCTGCCAGCGTCAGGCTGTTTAACGAACCGGCACCCAGGTTGATTTGCCCCCGGGCAGTCTGGCCGGGCGTCACGATGAGCAGATTGCTCCCCAAGGCGTTGATTTGCGACGCCACGTCGGCGGAAGCACCTTCCCCGATGGCCACCATCGCGATGACGGCGGCAACCCCGATCACGATGCCGAGCATGGTCAGCATCGAGCGCAATCGGTTTGTTTTGATACTGCGCAAAGAGACGCGCAGGCTTTCCGCGAAATTCATACCTTCACATCCTCAAGGTTGGCCCGTCTCTGCCGGGCAACCGCTTCGTTTGCGATGATCTGTCCGTCACGAAAGCGAATGATCCGCTTGGCATGTTCGGCAATGTCGGGTTCGTGTGTAACCAGCACGATGGTCTTGCCTTGCTCGTGCAGCTGCTGAAAAATGCTCATGATCTCAATGCTCGTTTTCGTATCCAGCGCGCCTGTCGGTTCATCAGCCAAAAGCAGCACGGGATTGTTGACCAGCGCCCGGGCAATCGACACCCGCTGCTGCTGCCCGCCTGACAGTTCGTTCGGCTTGTTGTACAGCCGGTTGCCCAATCCCACGCTTTCCAGCGCCTGCACGGCTCGTTCGCGCCGTTCCTTCGCGGGAACGCCCGCATACAGCAAGGGCAGTTCCACATTTTCCACCGCGCTGGTACGGGGGAGCAGATGAAATTGTTGAAACACAAAGCCGATCTTTTGATTGCGAATGATGGCCAGCTCGTCGTCATCCGCCTGCGACACGGGGTGACCATCCAGGTACAGTTCGCCCGACGTAGGTTTGTCCAGACAGCCGATCAGATTCATCATCGTCGATTTGCCGGAACCGGAGGGACCCATGATCGCCGCAAAATCCCCCTCCTCGATCACCAGGTTTACCCCGCGCAGCGCTTGAATTTCCTGATCACCGATAACGTACGTCTTCTTTACCTCTTCCATCTGAATGACCGGTTTCATCTCAACGATTCCCTCTCATGCCGCCGCCGAATCCTCCGCCGGGTCCTCCGCCAGGGCCTCCCATCCCGCCAAAGCCCGGGAAGCCTCCCATGCCGTTTGACCTGCTGCTGGAGCCGGAGGCGGCAGTGTTCTCAAAGGTCAGGACCACTTGATCCCCTTCCTGCAGACCGGACGTGATTTCCACCCGGTCAGAGCTGAAGTAACCGATCGTGACCGGCTGGAAGCGGAAGCGGGCAGCGTTCCGGCCTGCTGCTGCGCCTCCTGTTTGTGCAGCGCCGGCCTCACCCTTGGCCGATGCGAGGTACACACCATCTTTCCCGTTCTGGGTTTTCAGGGCAGCTGCAGGGACGTACAGCACATTTTCGTGCGTTCCCACTTCGATGCTCGCGTTGACGGTCATGCCGGTTTTCAGTAGGCCGTCCTTGTTGTCGACGGACAGGAGCACCTGATACGTGGTGACCCCCGAATCGGTCGTCGCTTCCGGATATACCAGCTTCACCTTTCCGGCAAAGGTTTGATCGGCATACGATGAGGTGGTAAAGCTGGCCGACAGCCCCGCCTTCACTTTGCCGATGTCGCTTTCGCTGACGTGCGCCAGCACCTCCAGATTGCCGGCGTCCGAATTATCCATGATGATGAACGGATTGGACGGGCTTTCCCCCACATTTCCGTTTATCTGCACAATCACCCCGTCCATGGGCGCTTTGATGGTTGTGTCCTGCAGGTTTTTTACCTGCTGCTGCCACTGCGCCTCCGCCTGTGCTACTGCGGCTTGTGCAGACTGCACAGCCGAGGAGTCCGGCCCCGCTTTGGCTTCCTGCAGGTCGGCCACCGCCGTTTCATACGTCGCCCGCGCCTGTTCCAGTTCGCTCTTGGCTTTCGCTTGTGTCTGGCTGCGGGCCAGCACGGCGCTGTTGTACTCCAGCTGCGCCTGATCCAGACTGCTCTTTGCTTGCTCATACTCGCTTTTGGAAATGATGCCCTGAGTGTACAGCGCGCTTTGCGTGTTGTAGGTCCGTTGCGCGTTCTCCAGATTGGCTTTGGCCTTTTCCACGTCGTAATCGGCCTTTTTTGCGTCGTAACCGCTTTGGGCCGCGTCCAGTGCGGCCTTCGCCTGGTTCACCTTCGCCTGCAGCGCGTTGATTTCCGCCGCGGTCTTGGGCTTTGTCGCTTCAGCCAAATGGGCCTTGGCGGACAGGAGATTGGCTTCCGCATTCTTTACCTGCAATCGGGCTTCCGAATCGTCCAGCTCGGCCAGCACTTGCCCGGCCTTGACACGGTCGCCGACGTTCACACGGATCGATTTGATGACTGCATTGCCGCTGGAAGCAGACAGCGAAACACGCTTGGAGGCCTGCACGGTTCCCGATGCAAAGACCGTTTCCGTTACATTTCCCCGCTTGACGGTCTCCACGCGCATCACGGAGGCGGGGCTTTGCGAAGACGCCCATTTCTGGTAGGCAAAGGTTCCCGCCCCGCCCAACAGGACAGCGACCAAGCCGATCGTCACGACCCGTCGCCTGTTTTTGCCGGGCAAGAACAGTGCCAGATTTCTCTTGGCATACTCACTCACGCAGCATTCCCCCTAGACGTATCTGACAAGTCTTACCCGCTCATTATAGGGAGCAACGGTGAAAAAACGGTGAAAAGGAAAACGCCTTCCTGATCGATGCCGAAACCATTTTTTCACCCAATTTTCATTGAAAGCGTGTAGTATGGAGAGAGGAATGAGACCAGACACCTTTTCATGTTTTGTGCAAGGAGTGTCTCTTTTGAATATTTTGCTGGCCGAAGACGACATTCGACTGGGTGAATTGATCGCGTACATGCTGAAGAAAAAAGGAGGCTATCAGGTTGAATGGGTGACACAGGGAGACGATGCCCTCGCCTATGCCCTGCAGGCCCACTTTGACATCCTGATTCTGGACTGGATGCTGCCCGGAGAAGATGGGGTGCGCGTAGCCAGCCGATTGCGCCAGCAGGGATACAACGGCGCCATTCTGATGCTGACTGCGCGAGACGCGCTCCAGGATCGCATCGAGGGGCTGGACTCCGGAGCCGACGACTACCTGGTAAAACCGTTTGAAATCGAGGAACTGCTCGCCCGCTTACGCGCGTTGGCCCGCCGCAATTTTGCCCCGATTCAGGAGCAGATCGTGCAGATCCATTCGATCACCGTCAATCTGACCAACCGCACAGTCCATGACGGCGAAAAGGAAATTCACCTGACGCCGCGGGAATACCAGCTGCTGGAACTGCTCATACGCAACAAGGGACAGGTATTGTCGCGAGAGGTGATTTTCGAGCGCATCTGGGGCTTGAATTCCGACGTGTCCATGAAAACGATAGACGCCACCATCAAGTTGCTCAGGAAGAAGCTCAACGGCGAGACGGAGATGATTCAATCCATTCGCGGGGTGGGATACAAACTTGATGACTGACTGGTTCTCGCGCTGCCGTTTTTGGAAAAAGGATCTGTTTGTACATACGCAAAACCGGATGACCGTCCAATACAGCATTTTGCTCATGGTCTTTCTCACTCTGTTTATTGGTATCGTTTACGTCCTCGTCGACATCGGGATTGCGTATGAACAAAAGAGACAGCTGCAGATGATCACCGAACAGGAAGTCAAGCTGATCGAAGAGGCGCTGCGAGACGACGTGCTGAGTCAGGAAGAGTACGACAACCTCAACCGGATGCGGGAAAGCCGGAATCAATTCTTTTACTATGTGGTGGACGCAAACGGACAGCTTTTGTTTGGCGATGAATTCATCCCGCGGGCCAAGTCACAGATCCTGGAGCTTGTCCGGGGATGGATTCCTGCCGCCAACGAAGTCCGGCACGGCACCGTGACGGTTCCGCCTCCGCCCCGGCGAGGCAAGCCGATGCCGCCGACGGACGGACGGCTGGAACTGATGATGACGGGCCGCCCCATTTTTCAGGGCGTACAGATGAAGGGAATCCTCTACACGGGTATCGACATTTCGTTTATCAACCATTTGCTCAAACGGCTGCTCACCGTATTGACGGTCCTGGGCATTTTGTTTTTGGGGATTGCGCTCCTCCTCAGCCATTTCATGTCCAAGCGGGCGATGATCCCGATTCGTCGTTCCTTTCAGCGTCAGCGGGAGTTTGTCGCCGACGCTTCGCACGAGCTGAGGACTCCGCTCAGCATCTTGCAGTCTTCGCTGGATGTATTGGAAATGGAAGAGGGCGAGCAGCTTTCCGCTGTTGGACGAACCGTTCTGGACAACATGAAAGATGAAGTCAGACGGATGACCAAACTGGTGAGTGACTTGCTGACGTTGGCCCGTTCCGACTCCGGCCCCCCCGATCTGCAGTGCGAGTACGCTGACGTGGTCCCTGCTGTCCAACAGATGATCCGCTCCACCCAAACGGTGGCTGCCTCGAAAAAGATCTCCCTGAGACTGGATGCGCCAGCGACGGTGATGGTGTACGGCGATCATGAACGGATCAAACAACTGCTGTACATCCTGCTGGATAACGCCATCAAGTACACTCCCAGCGGCGGAGACATTACGGTCACTCTCTCCGTTGACAACACGGCGAATCCCCCGTCCATGTGCCTCACCGTCCGCGACACCGGCATCGGCATCCCGCCAGAGGAGCAGGACCGCATTTTTGACCGGTTTTACCGGGTCGACAAAAACCGCTCGAAACAAATGGGCGGCACAGGACTGGGGCTGGCAATCGCCAAATGGATTGTGGAAGCCCATCACGGCACGATCACCGTGACGAGCAGCCCCGGACTCGGCAGCAGCTTCACCGTCAAACTCCCGCTGCATTCCCCCAAAACGTAACGGCTGTGTGCATACACAAACAACAAACAAGGGTCCATCACCTTGCTGACACACGCAGCACAGGCTGATGGACCCTCGCTTTTTCCAGCACGACGGCGTCATCATTCCGCTTGGACCCCGACGCCGTCTGTTTCTAGCCGCATCTGACGACAAGAGCTATTTCATGACCAGGTACTGTTCCAAATCCAAATGCAGCAGGTACTCATTCTCTTTCAGAGAAGGGCTGCGGTAAAAGACGACGGAGAATGTGGGATATTCTTCATACGGGATGAGCCTGTATTCCAGAATGTCGCTGAAGTTCTTTTCAAACTTCCGGTCGTGCACGGACTCAATAGACTTTCCGTCAATGCTCAACGGCAGCTCCGCGCACAGGAAACTGAAAATGGAATCGTCCAGGGACGCAATGATCTCGTCCCACTTGGGCTTCTTCTGCTGGAAGAAGTACTCGTACACGTTGACGCCGTACGCATGCGCCCCCAGATCGGTCGTGCACAGGCCGGCGAAGCGGAGCGGATTCACCTCGATTGGAATGAGCTGGCCCGATTTGGAAATCCGCACTTCAAAGTGCATCGGGAATCGGCGGAGCTGCATTTCATGGCCCAACTGCTTCATAAATGTCTCGATTTTGGCCAGGGCCTCCAGCAGCACGCTTTTCCCGGTGAAATAAATCCGGTCGGACGTGTCGGCTTCGTGCGCAAACATGCGCTTGAACACGTTCAGGACGACAGGTTCCCCGTTTGCATCGTAAAACGCATCGACCGCGTATTCCTCTCCCTGAATCCACTCCTCCAGGATAAAGCTGCTGGCGCTCACGACCGACTCGGGATAAATCTCCTTAGCCGCTCTCATGTCCGCCTGCAGCTGCTTGCACATCGCCGGCCATTCGTCCGGCTTTTCCACCAGGTAAACGCCGACGCTGCGAAAGCCTTTTGTCGGCTTGACCACCAGTGGAAACGGAAGTGTCTCCACCGGCAGTCGGAAAATCTCCTCATAGGAACACTCGCGGAAAAAGAAGTCGGGATACAGCTTTCGCAAGGTCTCGCGAAACTTGATCTTGTTTTTAAACAGCTCCGCCTGTTCCATGAGCGGTGTTCCCTTCAGAAGCGGATACACGGACGCCACCGCATACTCGGAATTGCACAACAGCGCAAGGTCGGGATCACGCACACGATCCGCCACCTCGTCCAACTGCCAAATCTCCAGCGTTTTATCCAGCGGAATGCGGATATCCCCGCACTTCACCGCCGGTACGCCCACATTGGCAAGAGTCTGGGACAAGAGCAGAGATACGTACGGCTTATCCAACACCATCATCATGCAGATTGTTCCTCCTTACCCGCATCGCCGCGCACCACAAACTTTTTGACCAACTCATTGAGCTGTTCGGAGGTCGCTTTCATCTGACCGGCAATCTGTCTCATATCAGATTGAATCTCCGTCTGATTTTGAATGTTGCTGCTGATCGTCATCAGAGCCGCCGTCATTTCCGTGATGCTTTCGGTTACCTGCCCCAGATTTTGGGACGAAGCGTCCGTTCCGTCAGCCTGCGCGTCCACATTCGCCTCGAACGTCTTGATCTGCTCCGTGGAACTTTCAATCGACGTTTTGATCTCTTTCATGTGTTCGATCAGCGACATGACATTTTGTTTTTCCCGCAGAATAATCTCGCTCTGCTTGCTGAGCGTGTGGATGGTCTCACTGAGCGAGTTTTGCAGTTCGCCAATAATGCCGTGAATATTGTCCGAACTGTTCTTGGATTCTTCCGCCAGCTTGCGAACCTCTTCGGCTACGACCGAGAAACCTTTGCCGGCTTCACCCGCCCGCGCCGCCTCAATCGAAGCGTTCAACGCGAGCAGATTGGTCTGTGTACTGATGCTGGTCATGGTCGTCACGATGTCGCTGATTCGTTTCATGCTGTCTTCCAGCTGCTTGGCAATGTCAACCGACTTCTTCACTTCGACCTCGATATTGTCCATGCCGGCCAGCGCCTTGTTGGCAACGCCCTCCGAGTTTTCGGACAAGTTCTTGATCTGTGTAATTTCATTGACCAGATGGCCCAACGTGGACAGGTTGTCCCGAGTGGTCGCGGCAATCTCCTCCACCGCCGCGCTCAATTCCTGCGCCACCGCGGAGATGTTGGTGGACTCATTGCTTACGTCGTTGGTTTTGCGGTTGATGCCCTCGATGTACTCGGTACTGGACGCGATGTTTTCCTCCAATTGAATGGAGTAGTCAACAACGGTCGTGGCCGAACGTTTGATGTCGGCGATCATCTTCTCCAATTGGTTCAGGTATTCATTAAATGCGTCGGCCAATTGACGAATTTCATCTGACCCGGATACCTGAATGCGCCCCGTCAGATCTCCGCCGCCCGAGGCGATGGCAACCAGACGGTCGCGTACGTCCGACAGCACGTTCAGACGTTTGGAGATGTATGCGAAAACAATCACAATCCCCACGATGAACATGAAGATGATCAGGCTGATGAGCATCACCTGCTGGTCGGACAATTTTTCAATGTTTTTGACAGGAACCCACAGGAACAAATACCACCCTGTCTCTTCGATCTTGTTGGCAAACACGAGATCGTCCTGATCGGTGTACAGATCGCTGTCTTTCTGTTCGTTTAATACCTTCACCATCCACGCCTTCATGGCAGGATCTTCAATATCGGTTTCCAGCGTATTCTGTTCGTTTGTCTCCACCTGTTTGACTGCGCCCGTCAAGATGTTTTGATAGGAATCAACAACCATGGCGTGCATGCCGTCCGCCAGCGAGAGCGAGTTGGCGATGTCCGCCACACCCGTCAAGGAAATGTCGATGGAGAAGACGCCCTGGAACTTGTCCTGTGCATAAATCGGGATGGAAGCCGTCACCATCATGCCTGTTCCCAATTCGTCCTTGTACGGCTTCGTCCATTTAATCTCCCGGCTGGGGTTGTTTTCGGGCACGGCGATTTGGAAAAATTCATTGGCCATGGATTTGTCGGTCGTATAGGCGCCTTCCTTGTTATCCACGAACGGATAAATTTTTTGGAACTTGTGAACGGTCGTAAAATAGTACCACTGCGATTCGGGAATTGTCTTTTTAATCGTCGCAAACAGACCGTCGAAGCTCTCGGACGCCAAAATCTGCCGCTTTTGCTCAACGGTCAGCGGTCCTTTTTCAATCCGCGCATTCCCGATGTCCGCCTTTGTTTTGGCGACATATTCGTCCAACGCGTACAACCCGTTGCTCATCCGATACTTGCTCTCAAACAACTGGTTGACCAGGTCATCCGGATATCCGCGCAGTTCCTCCAGCTTTTTCTCGTACGAAGAGTTGGCCAGCTTGCTGACCACCCCGATTTTTTCGAACTCTTCCCCGATCAGCTGAATCTTGGACTGCAGGAGGCTGCTTGTTTTGTTGATCTCCTCCTGCTGAATGGTTTGTTTGGAATAACTGATGGCAAATGAGGACAGTCCCAATTGCAGGACGAGAATGATCACAAACAAGAAGAGGACACGGGCTTTTAAACTGCGCAACCGCAACCCGCGCCATTGGAAGTCCCATTTTTTGCTCGTCGCGTTCATGTTTCTACCTCCGATCGTCTGTTGGTTTGAAGTGATATGAAATGGCATCCTAGAACAAACCTGTAACCCCCTTTCGCTCATTCGAAAGGTTGGACTGGCAAAACCGGCTGCCACTAAGCAGACGATAACGGTGGCCGTGGAACCATTTTCCCTTGCTGGAATGTTCACAAAAAAGACTATTCGGTTACCCGAATAGCCGCCATTCCTGAGACTGAGTGAAATAGAGCGCATCGGTTTCGGCAACCCGGCCATCATAGTTTTGACAACCTTAGACCCGAGGCTTTGCGTCCTTATCTTTCGATAAGTTTGCCATTGACGAACCTTGTCGAAAATTAGTGGATTTTAGTGGTTTCTGTAATATATTGTGACTTTTTGTCACATTCATAATATAACGAATTAGGTTACTGGTCAATATTTCCTATGCTGCGAAAGTTGATAGACCTATGGATTTGCAGCGGAATTTCCGGCGGCTTGGGAGTTTTCTCACATAGGATTGATCGATAGAGAGGAGCTTGGTAGGAGGGATGAAGAGATGATGGAATGGGGATTTGAAGTCGACAAAAACATTTTATTGATAAATAAATATCTACAGAAATTACTTTTGGTATAGATAATTTGCGTGGATCAAGTGACGTGTCGCGTGTTTTCATTGAGCAATTCCTCGACATCTGGGCAAAACGAAGGGAACTGCCCCGCGTGATGGGCGTATAAAAACCCCCCCAAACGACTTGTTTGAGGGGGCGGACCGAAGACAAACGGTTCATTGAGTTAGCGTCCACAAAAAATGATTTCCAGGCCGAAAGGCCTGCCCATTCATCAACCGAAGCGGAAGACAATGTGCATCGCGTGGAGGGATGGGCCAAGCGAGCTCCTTTGACGACCTGCTCAGCGGAAAAACGAAGACGCGGGAATCAACAGGGGACACAAGTCTCACTTCCTCGAAATACCCAGATGTTTGTCCCCTGCCCGCGTCTCGTTTTGGAGCGGACTTCATTCGCTTCTGTGCTGGGCGTCAAGCGAGCGAGCGGGCCCGATCTCCCATGCGCCGCGAACTTTGTCTACACGCTGACCCCCCAAACGACTTGTTTGAGGGGGCTGTTCCTTCATAACGATAAAAGAGCGCTCAGCCTAATTTTCCGCCGTGGTAACAGTAATAATGCGCAGCGTGCAGACTTGTAATGGTTCGCAACGATTGCTCCGCTTTTTCCAGATCCAAACAATAATGCGGATTGGCGACGACGAGTTGACCGTTGTCATTCACCGCAGCATCACCGGTAATCACGCTGTTCAGTTCGGGAACATACAGGGAAATGTGCCCGGAAGTATGTCCGGGAGTAGCGATGATTTTACATTGATTGGAAAACAGCATGCCGCCATCGCGCACCACGTGATCAACGGGCACATGTTTCAAACTCTTCAACTGCTGGATGAACCATTTGCCAAATGCCTGTTGTTCCTCAGGCAAATGCTGCAGCAGGTTTTCAGCCTGAATCAATCGCTCTGCTTTGCTTTCACCGCTGATGAACCTGGCTTCCTGTTCACTTGCGATAATCCGTATCCACGGGTATTTTGCTTTAAAATCATACAGTGAGCCGATATGGTCATCATCGTAATGCGTAATGATGATATGTGTGAGATTCTTCGCGTCATAGCCGTTTCTTGCGATCTCGCTTTCGATGAGAGGGAGAAACCCCGGATACCCGGTATCGACCAAAGCCAGTTCATTCTCCGATACGATCAAACTGGGATAGATCACATTGGTTGTGCCATTAAATTCAAACGAAATGCTCAGTTCGACAATCTCCATACGCTTCACCCTACTTTCCATAAGTCCGTATCGTTTATTCCGGGTGATTCCCCGACGCCTCGCCAACCGTATAAGGCGTTGTCACGTTGGGATACGTCAAATGCATCGACATCCCCAACGCCGCATGCTCCAGTATGTGGCAGTGATCCATCCAGATGCCCGGATTGTCGGCGCGGAATGCCACTTCGTAGGTTTCGCCCGGTTCCACGAGGACAGTGTCAAGCACGAGCGGACTGCCCTTGTACGGCTTGCCGTTTCGGCTTAGGACAACAACATGATGTCCGTGCAGATGCATCGGATGCTCCGAAAACGACCGGTTGACGATGCGCGTCTTGACGAGGTCCCCTTCCTCCACCACGAACGTCGGCGTATGCGGAAACACTTCCCCGTTAATGGCCCACAAGTGATTCGAGGAGCCATTGTAATTCCCCAAATAGATCTGGTCCAACACCATGAGAAATTCCCGGTCAAACTTTGCAGTGTCATCAATTGGTGCCGGAGCGGGAGCACCGTATTCCAGCGGGTCCAGGATCGGACCTCCTGCCCGGATGTCGGCTTTCCCCTGCCCGTCTTTACTGAATACAACAACGGCTTGGGATTCCCTCTCATCCAGCGCCAATGTTACCGGATGTTCAGGCATCGTAAATGTCACATCATACCGGCCGCCTCCCCCGATTTTCAGCCGCCGGTCAGTCACCACCCCCGGCTTGTGAATGTCCCAACCGTCAATCGCGGATACTTGGAAAGGCGTCCCATAAAGCGAGAATATTTTCGTATTGCTGGCGCTGTTCATGAGCCGAAGCCTCACCTTCGTACCGGGCTTTATGATTTGGCTTTGAGCGGGGGCTGGCAGATGCAGAACCGCTGTCTCTCCATCCGGCGTTTCCCAGTCGTGAGCGAAAACCGTGACATCGGCTTCCTCGCCGCTCGTCTGACCATTCCCGGCACTGCTCGCATCACTGCGCTTGGGCAGGATAATGAAGGCCCCGAACAGCCCTTTGGCAACCTGGACCGAAGAAACTTGATGGGAATGATACCAATGGCTGCCCGTCTCTTCCACGACAAAGCGATACGTATGGGATTCGCCGGGCATGACGGCATCTTGGGTCAATCCCGCCACCCCGTCTTCCGCGTTTGGAACATCGACGCCGTGCCAATGCAAAGTAACCCCTTGTTCAATATCTTGATTCCGCAGCGTGACTTCCACCAGATCTCCTTCGTGCACCACCAGCTGCGGGCCCGGAACCTGGCCGTTAAATGTCCACGCTTCGACCGTGTGTCCCGATGCGAGCTGGATCGTCTTCTTCTGCGCGACGAGCGTAAAGCGTTTGTCGGGTTGGCCGGTGCGGGGGCCTGTCAAATCGGCGACGCTCACCGCTGCTGCGCTGCCTCCTGCCGGCATGACGGCATGGTGACCGTGATGATCTGACGATACAACGCTCGGAATTTCGGAACCTCCGCCATATTCAAACGTTTCCGGATGAATCATCGCCATGGATTCAGGAAATTTGCTGTTTGCAAGCGACCACTGAAACCACGCCACCAACAGGACAACCGCCGCTGATGCCAACGCGGTTTTTCTCAATACCCGCGCCAGAATCCCCTGGGGGCGGGACCGGATGATCTCTACGCGCCGCCGATGGTACAACCACAGCAGAGCGGCGCATCCCACCAGCACGGCCAGGTACAGCGTGGACTCTCTCACATCCGGGATGGATGGAATATCGAACATTACCAAAGACAGCACCAAGAGGGCCCCGGCTGCCATCGTGTGAATGGATGCCGCGATGAACACCAAAGATTTCGGCGTCATGACCGTGTTCTGCTTCAAGAATGGCAGAGCGCTTCTGGCCACGAAAATAGCCGGCAGAGCCAAGAGCGGCAGCATGACGATAACGCGATCCATGACGAAATACCAGCCTAGCGTGAAATAGGCTATCGTTATGACAATACCCCAGAGGAAAAGCAGGATGAAGCCCGCCCAAACGCCGACTCGCACCGCTTTTCTCCACCGGGAAACACCGGTTTGCCGAAACGAAACGTATTTCAGACGATTCGCCGCAAGTCCGGTCAGCCCCCAGACGATCACAAGCGCCAACAACAGAATAAATTCCAGACCATACAGTGCCTCGAGCACGAAATTGCCTCCTTTACGTCTCCCTCCAGGAGCCCCTTTATACCGTTACCTTGTCATGCCAGTTCACGCGATAATCGTACATCCACGCGAGAGATTGACGGCTCGCCATCTTCAGAAAGAAAGGGAGCATCAAATCGCGGAAAAACACTTGTACCGGATTCGTCGCATGTTTGCGCTGGCCAATGCTTCTCGAATACTTGACGATCTTCTCCACCCGTTCCCGCCGCAACAGCTCAAAGTGCCGGAACGCCTCTCCCAGATTGCCGATGTCCCGGACGCATTTGGCGAGCATCAAGGCATCCTCAAGCGCCAGCGAAGCCCCCTGCCCGGCGTTGGGCGAAGTCGCATGAATCGCGTCGCCGATGAGTACCGCGGGTCCGCTGTACCAGGCGGAGACGGAGATCAGGTCGTAGATCGGATAGACGCCGATGTCGCTTTCCGTCTTGCGAATAATGTCCGGAACGGGCTGAAGTTCGCCTTGGTACAGGTTGCTGATCACTTGACGCCACTCCGCCTGTGGTATGGACATCAATTCTTTTCTCGTCGGCCTGCCCGGATAATCGAGATTACCGAACCAGTAGATTTCTCCGTCCGACTTGACCAGATAACCGAAAAACGCTTTTTTCCCGAATACCATGTGCTGGGTGCCGGGCTCGCGCGGAACATCGACGCCGCGCGCAAAGCCGCCAAAGCTGATCAGGCCCGTGTAATCCGGTTCCGGAGCGTTGGGCAATATCAGCCTGCGCGTGCGGGAATGAATGCCGTCGCAGCCGACCAACAAATCGCCTTCCGCAGAGGTCCCGTCTTCAAAAAAGGCGGTCACCTGACGATCCGTCATCTGCAGATTTGCAAGCCTTTTGCCGAATTCAATCGGGATGCCTTCCTGCAAGGCTGCTTCGCGCAGCACTTTGTGCAAAAATCCCCGTTTCACCGTGAACCCTTGCACTTCTCCGGAACGGTCGCCGATCGTCCCCAGCCATTTGCCGCTGCTGCTGTGAAAACTCATGACGCGCATTTCAATGCCTTCCCTGCGAATGCGGTCGTCTACGCCCAGTTCGCTCAGGATGCGCATGCCGTTGCGCGCCACATTCAGAAACAGGCCGGCGTAATCATCATGATCCGGCTGTGCTTCATAAATGCGCGGTTCGTATCCGGCCCGCCGCAAAAAGATCGCAATCGCAGGTCCAGCAATTCCGCAGCCGATAATCAGCGCTCGCTTGTTTCGCATCGTGTCATTCTCCTCCTTGAACACATTGGTTATTATCTTAAAAATTAAGATATAAGGCCGGAGGTGTCACATTTGCATAAGCGGACGATTTCCTATATCTTAATAATTAAAATATATGCAAAATGCGCTCCGCTTTCCATATCCATATTACGGGGAATGAGAAGCTTCTTGTACCGGCTGCAGCCCGATTTGCTCCCCGACTTTGGTCGGAGATGAAATTGTGATGGGGGGATTGTCCATGAATCGCCGCGAACCGGTTCCACCGGAACTGTACGCTTCCTTGCAGGATGCTTCCCGGAAGCTGTCCACCCAGACCGTGTTTTTCCACCAGGCCGTAGCCAAATCGCTGGGGTTAAACATCACCGATCATAAGTGCCTGAATATTGTGCTGGAGATGGGAAGAGCGACCGCCGGGCAGCTGGCCGAGCTCACGGGACTGACGACAGGCGCCATCACCAGCGTGATCAACCGCCTGGAGAAAGCGGGATTTGTCCGCCGGGCAAAAGATCCCAACGATCTGCGCGTCGTCTATGTCGAACCAATCCCAAGCAACCTTCAACCGCTTCAGGACGTCTTCGCGCCGCTCGGCAAGGCCATGGCCGAGCTGTATTCCCGGTACAGCGCAGACGAACTGCGGCTGATCCTCGACTACCTCGAACGATCCGCGCACATTCTTGCCAGGCAAACGGAGCGGTTGAAGGGATAAAACATCCATCGAAGCGATGAACCGGCGGATGGATAAGCTTTGGATCATTCATGCATCGCTCGGCGCGCACGCCTCAACACACCGAGCGATGTGCAGTCAATAAAAGCTGATCTCTTCATACGTAATGCTGCCGATCCATTCATCAATCGCCCGGATACGCGAAGCGTCAAGACGTTTCATAAAGCCGATCAAATGATTCTGCCAATCGCGCTCCGCCCCTTCCCGCCCCTGGATAATGGTGTAAAGGTCCGCAGCCCCGCCTCGCAACTCTTCATAGAACATGATCTTGCACAAGATCGCCAGTTCCGTGTCACCAAACGATGCGTACAGCGCTTCGTAATCTTCCCCGTACAGGCAGTCGCTCTCCAACAGATCCAGATAATCGTGCAAAGAGAAAAAATGAGACCGGATGAGCCGGACTTTGTCCTCCTTGGACTCGCTGCAGCTGATGTCGTCGAGCAGACGGCGCAGCTGTACATTGCTCATACTGTCTCCCGTTTTCAACGATATAGTGACGGGTTTGATGTCGTCTTCCTTGTCTACTAAGATGACCGTCTGCAGATTCCGATGTTCCGCAGCGTTGACAATTGTCATTTTAGAAATTGCTATTGTCCCCTAAGTTTCTATAGACCTCATGGCTACGACTACAGCAAACTTATAGATATTCTAGAATTTGCATTAGACTAGAGGGGATCGGATACATAACTACAAAAACTTCCATAAGAGGAGATCAGGCATTTTTGCTAAGAGATAAGATATAGAAATGACTATTTACAAAATTCAAAAAAAGATGTATTTTTTTGGTATAGGAGGTGATAGTCGGAATATTTTTGTAATAATTTCTTATTAAAATCGTATAAAAAGGAGAGATGTACATGAAGAAAATCATTGGACTTTTCCTCTTTGCATCGGTTGTCATGGCATCATTGACTCCTACTGCATTTGCGTATACAAAACCTTCTGGCAACTATTGCGGAGCTGATGACAAAACACCAGGTTCTTCTAGTACGAAAATTCAATATTTTAAAATTCCTTACGAAGTAGAGTATTCTGGTGATACATCTAGTATTACTCCACTACTTTTAGACAAGTGGGTTTATAGCGGTGAGTCAAAAGCATGCGGACTTCCTTTTACTGTCGAATCGTACACAAATAATTACTCACAAACTGTAAATTACACGTTCACCGCAAAGGCATCTAAATCAACGACGTATAATACTAGTGTGAACGCAAATTTTTTGGATGCATTCAATGCAACAATGGGATACCAAGCAACAAATACTGTTGAGAGATCTTCGCAGTTCTCCGTTCCAGTTAAACCATACACAACGGTTACTTTAAAGGCGTCACCTTCCCTAGCAATCATAAAAGGCACATGGAAATACCTTACTGGCTCAAAATACGTTGAGGTCTATTACCCAACACATCTAAGATGGATAACCGAATAATTATAAGAAGGAGGGGCTCGAAGTGAGGCCCCTATCTTCTATGCCCTGCCTGATGTGAATAGTTGAAGCATAATTATAGAGTTGGGGCGTGCAAGTTGCCGATATGTGTAAGAAGGGAGACAATTTATGATGTCTAGAAAGTTTTTTTTCGTCACATTGTTGGCAGTATCATGTTTATTATCTTCATGTACTCAGGAAGTATCGACCCAAGAATTCTATGTAGTGAAGAATGAAGGTAGTTATGAATCATACTGGGATAATAGTTATCAAAATTTGTTTATCTTAAATCTTGCCTTTAATCACTCTCCTGATTTAGAACTAAATCAAAGCGATATAGAGTCAATAGAGTTACTACCTCATACCGATTTAGTGAAGATTGAGAAGTTTATCATTGAAGAAAATCCCCCTCAAGGGACATTAAAACAAAAAGCATTGTTTGTTCATCTTTTGTCACAAAGAACTGGTACACATACTTTTAACCAGATAGCTTTTCATACGAAATATGGTAGAAAGGTTATGGAGTTGGGGAATATTAATATAAATGTACATAAAGGTGTGTTTTCCGGAGTCATGCCTTTAGGAAAAAATATAGGAGTCTTTCCAGTATCAACACCATTGACAATTTTCCCAAGAAACGACAATGATTACCCTGTTATTATTAAAGGCATATTATTACATAATCCTTATATTACATATGACCGAAGTGACATAAAAATCTTAGTCGATAATAAAGAAGTGCCGCTGCCAACAGATGGGGTCAAGCTAAATCCAAAAGAACAGTTACAATTGACCGTGTATTGGAAAGTAAATTTTCCGCCTAACCAAATCATCAATATTGAGGCAAGACCTTTATTAATTAGTGAGCGTCAAGGCAACATTGAATATGCAGATATTCCAAATATGATCTTTCGAAACGATTTCAAGCTTCCTGCAAATTAAAGCATAAGACCACCATTCAATAGCTTGAGAAACCTTATTCTACCATTTCTGGTTGCTTGATCACCCCCAAATCTAAGATTTTTGAGAAATAGTTGCTACAAAAGTTGTGCATCTACAGTAATCTGATATTGAGCCATTTTCAAAAAACCTCTCTCTTCCTTGAATGTGGTCTCGTCAACTCACTACCGAGTTTTTTGATATGGCTCCCTTATTTTTAGAGAATCCCTTGTTGTCTTGTCTACGGAAGGATTCTAAGCGGCTTTGCTCATCTTTCGGACCTTGAAAGTTGATGGCAAAATTCACCTTGTATAATGGATACAGTTCCTCAAGGGTGGTCAGCTCAACCTCTCATCCTGCACGGGTGAGAACTTGTGACGAGCCAATCAGCTTAATAATCTCTTTCAGATTGTCGCAATGCTGCGTATTAAAAGAAAAAGTAGATCACCTGTCAGCCTGGTGATCTACTCCGCAGCTAACAATTGTCCTCTCGCTTGTGGAGGACAGACTGCAGGTGTAGCAACACCTGCGGTCCTTTATATAATACACAGGATTATTTTCCATAAACAACAACAAGTAAAACCCTTTCGTACATAAACATAAAATTAATTCCGTTTCATGGGAGTTAACAAGTTTTTTGCTCAGTCGCCCTCTGGTGCTTTTTCGATTTTTTTCACCCGTGCGCCGTGCATTAACCCGTTTCTGCATTATGTCTTTACGCACGGGGAATGTCAGCACGCCGCTTCGCCAAGCTCGAATCTGCAAGCCGGCCCCATCAGCCGGAAGAAGGGTTGTTCCGCCAATACTTGTTGACCGCTTCAGAACCAATCGTTCCGAACCATGCTTCCCTATCATAGGGGCAAACGAATTTCGCCAGTCCCCCGTTTCCCGGAACGCTAGTCAAACACGTGCGCCTTCGCCCAATGCTTGCCGCCATCCACCGTCGTGTACATGACGGTCGGTTCCTTGGAATCCGAGCAGATCAACCACCCCTTGTTCCCGTCTTCAAAGGCCAACAGCATATCCCCAAATCCAGGGAACGATTCCGTCCCCTTTTCCACCGTTTTGCCGCCGTCCTTCGTCCACCCGATCGTATTGGGCAGATCGCACGCCATGCAACGTCCGCCCATGAAGGCGATGTCGGGATTGACCACGTACAAGGGGCCTGGCGCGGAACCGTCAATCGTCGGGCCGCCGGGATAATCGGCGGGGAATCCCGGAGCAGGTCCACCGCCTGCCGTCGACTTCGCGATTACGGTCTGCCAGTGCCGTCCGCCATCCGTGGTGTGAAACAGGGAATAGGAGGTTTGGTTCATGCCGTATCCCCCGATGCACTGAATCCAGGCGTCATCTTTTCCGGCCGAACGGATGACCGCACCGCTGAGCAGGGCAACCGTTTCGCGCTTCATCACCGCGCTCCACGACTGGCCTCCGTCGACGGTTCGCATCACCTGAAAGACGCCGTTCTCCTGCGTCACCGCCCACCCATTCGCTTTGTCGTGAAAATAGGCATCGCCTGTCAGCTGCTTCGGAACCGGGAGCGGCTTCCACGTTTTTCCCCCGTCCGTCGTCCGCCAATGGGCGACAAAGCCCTCCTGGCCGGACACAAAATGGAGAAATCCCGGCTGCGGCACCTTGCCCACAAGCGACCAGTGCTTGCCGCCGTCCTTGGTGTGATACAGGAGGCGTTCACCGTCGGCCGCCCCATCCCGGGCCACGGTCGCCCACGCCAGCTGGTGGTTCAGCGCAAATACCTGTTCCACCGCACCTTCTACTTGATGCTGGACGCGCCAGCTCTTTCCTGCGTCGTCGGTCCGCGCGATCCACCCTTTGCCGCCGACCCAGCCCGAGCGGAAATCCGCCAACCGCACGGCTGTCACGTTTCCCAGCTTGGCAGGTGTCGTAGCGGATGGAGCGGAATTCTCCCCGCTTCCCCCCGGCGATGGTTCCCCTGTCGCGGAAGACGCCGATCCCTGAGTGGAACCAGCCTGGGAGTTCGTATCGGACGGTTGCTCCGCCGCGGGGGTCGGCACCTCATTGGAGCCGGAACACCCCGCGAAGATGCCCAGAAGCACCGCCAGGATGATCGCAAACGCGCGTCTGTATGCATATGTCAAAATGATCACTCCCTGTTACTGTCTGAAACCCATCACCCATAAAAGCTGCTTCAATAACTTTGACGCAATGTTCCCCAAAATATTTCAACCAATTTCAGGGAGTGAGTGCAGGTGCAAACGGGAGGTTACCAAGCGGCTTCACATCGCTCAACTATCGGACCTCACAATTCCATGGTATAATTTACCTTGTACAATAGATATGGCTCCTCAAGGGTGGTCGGCTCACCTCTCATCCCACGCGGGAAGGGGGTGAGAACATGACAGTGTACGAGGCAATCAGCCTGATGATCTCTTTCGGATTGTTGATTGTCGCATTGCTGTCGTTCCCAAAGAAAAAGTAGATCACCCTTGAGTTTGGCAACCGGTGATCTACTCCACTGTAAACAATGAGCCGCCCCCCTTGTGGGGAACGTCTATTGTACAGACCGTAGGTGTAGCAGCACCTGCGGTCCTTTTTATGATGCACAAGATCCTGTTCACATATTATACCATAAACAACGGCAAGTAAAACCCCCACGTGTGGGGGATGATCGCTTGTTTAGCGGTCGGATTCCGAGCGGCCTCCCTTCGCTCCGCTCGGCCTTCGCCCCCTCCGTCCGTTCGGACTTGCAAGTTCGGCTCCCTGCTCGCCTGACGCAAAAATAAAAAGCACCTCAAGGGTGCTTTTATTTTTGCGTATGGTGGAGGCGGGGGGATAATCGGAATCCTCCCTTTCCTTTGCTCGCTTCGCTCGCTTGTTTAGCGGTCGGATTCCGAGCGGCCTCCCTTCGCTCCGCTCG
>NZ_JAGTPT010000015.1:0-108374 GCF_018195675.1 Brevibacillus sp. NL20B1 | reverse complement strand
GAAGGAGAGATTAAAAATTTAATCATGGAAAGTAAAGTGTAGAAAAAGGGAAAGTTAAGACAAAACATTCCGATGGAACAATAGTGTATGTATATAATCCTAATAAATATGGTATTAGTGAAATGCTCACTGTTATAAATGAAAATGGGATTATCCGAACCTCCTACCCAACAAAAGGAAGTAGCGTAGTAACGAAAAAAAAAGGAAGCGAGGCGAGAGCTATGTCTCTAAAAATTGTATTGGTAGACGGGGACGGCGATTGGAAAGAAACACTTAAAAGCGGCGATCTTGATAGTTTTTTTAGTTGTGAGATGTACATGACTGTTGATAATGGCAGCGAACAACTGACCATCAATACCGCCACTCTTTACGGCACAGCGTTGATAAGCATGACCGATGGCATAATTAACATGCTCACCAATAAAGATAAACAGACATTTCATATTCTCGGCTTTGGTTCTGTTCACGATTACTATTTTCATATGAAAGGACCTGAAATCAAAATCGAAGCCGTAAATGTTACAAATGATCAGGTAGAACTCTTTCTTTTTTACGACAAACTGGCATTCGCTCATGATCTTGTAAAAACATTGAAGAATCATTTACAGGAGATTGCGCACATTAACCCCCGAATCAAAGAACAAAAAAGATATCACCTCCTGGAACACGGAGTGTCTGTACTCAACTCCATACTTGAAAGGTATTAGGGGAGCTTCATCAGGAAAGGAAGGGGCGCTGGCCGTTTGCTGGTCGCCCCTTTTCTGATTGTTGCCAATGACCAAAACAAAAAGAGCTATTATATTAATAGCTCTTTTGAGGATTATGTTCATGTATTACCACCAAATCCTCTCGCGGTCCAGTTTAGGTAACTTGGTATAACGATAGCCGACCAAAGCGGTATTCGTGTCCTTATTTTTCACAGAAACTAAAATCCTTTGTACATCGGCTATGGGGTGCTTGAGATAACCTTTCTCTAATGTGTCAAGATACTGATTCGATTTGGTGACTATAAAAAACTTCGCTTCCAATTCCTTTCTAGTCTTCGGTGCAGTTACTGTGATATAGCCGCCACTTATCTTGATTGAATTGTGCATTTTATCCGCGATCACTTCTGCCTCCCGTACTTCCAAGAAGTCCTTTTTCATGAACGACAAAGTATACGCAAGTTCAGCCCTCGTCACTGAACCAAACGAATCGTATAAACTCGTTGCTACTCCATTCGGAAACTTCCCTGCCTTTGGTTTCATTTGTCTTGAGCCAACCACAAATTGAACGAATGAATCATTTTTACGGAACTCCGAATTTTTTTGAGTAACCGATGCTCTCACGTTTTGCCAAGCATTTACGAGAAGTTTTGCCACTTCTTCACGAGTCAACACTTTATTGGGACTGATAACGACACCATTGAGCATTCCGTCTTTATTGGCTCTTTCATAGTAAACCTTTGCCCAATGATTGACCGGGAATCCTTGGACCGGCGTACCTACCGTCAAGCCCTTCACATTAACCAACCCAGCGACCACATCGGCCTGAGTAATCGGCTGCTCGGGACGGAAATTCCCGTCTGGATACAACCACATCAGTCTATTTTTCACCGCATATTCGATATTGGCTTTTTCCGGATGGTTTACATAGTCTTTCTGTACCGTTTGTGCCTGCGCGATAGGCGGATGAACGGTCGCAAAGAGGCTGCCTACCGTAAAAATGGCTGCAGTTACGCTGGACAGGAAAAAATGGATTCGTTTCATGTCATTACCTCCTCTAACCTTACCTAATGTTACCACCATCTGTTGTCTCAATGAACACCTGTACGTCACTCACGAAATGTAAAATGCCAATGTAAATCAAACGAAACGCCTCCTTTCAGCGAAAGAGGCGTTCCAAATCGAATGTTTCTCCCGTTGGGCTTGTCCGTTTGCCCGAGATCGGGCAATCAGGCAGAATTCGCCTGCTTCTTTCCTTTCTGCTTCTGCGTCAGTATGCGAATCATGGCTGGCAATAATGCGGTATATGCCATTTCAAGCCGTTCCTTGCTTGGATAGTTGGGATCGTTTCGGGGATAATCAGGCGGCAACGTCACAACAACCTTCATGTTCATCCCCTCCTTTAGTGTCACTTTATGTCGAGCAGCTTGTTTAACATGACGATCAACCCGGCTCACCCTCTCAATGGCTGTGGAAATCACGGTCAATTTTGGGGAAGCAGCGCAACGTATCATTTGCGTTGCAGACACGGAAGAATTGCTGCATATGCATTCCTGTAGGGAGGGGAGTCGCATCATGAAAAAAGCCGCTTTATACATCCGTGTCAGTACGGACGAACAGGCGAAAGAAGGATATTCCATCCCTGCTCAACGCGAGCGGTTAACGGCCTATGTAACATCGCAAGGTTGGGAAATCGCTGATTACTACATCGATGAGGGGGTGAGCGCGAAGAATACCAATCGTCCTGAATTACAGCGCATGCTCAATGACATCCACTGCGGGCTGATTGACGTTGTGATTGTGTACCGGCTGGACCGGCTGACGCGATCTGTCCTGGACTTGTACAACCTTCTTCAGGAGTTTGATCGTCACAACGTAAAGTTCAAGAGCGCTACAGAAGTATACGACACGACAACAGCGATCGGCAGGCTGTTCATTACGCTGGTTGCCGCCCTTGCTCAATGGGAACGGGAAAACCTCGGGGAACGCACGAAATTCGGGAAAGAGGAAAAGGCCCGGCAAGGGAAACGGCCAGGCGGGAAAGCCCCTTTTGGATATGACAAATTAGATGGAGAACTCGTTGTGAACGAGAAAGAGGCCGAAACTGTCAGGATGATCTTTCGGCTATATGCCAAGCACGCCAATTTCAATAAAGTAGCTGAAGAGTTATATCGTCAAGGGTGCAGAACGAAAAACAATGCCATTTTTTCTGTCAACACCGTCCAAAAAATCTTGAAAAACCCGATATATATCGGCACACTCCGCTATAATTACACCACCCAAACAGGCACCATCACAACCGTAAAACCGGAAGAAGACTGGATCATCGTTGAGGATGCGCTTCCTCCCATCATCGATAAAGAGGAATTTTATTTTGTTCAAAAAATCCTCGACGCACAAGCGATGAAAAAACCGCGGAGTGTAGCTTCCGGGTACCTCTTTTCCGGCCTGGTGAAATGCCCGAACTGCGGCAGCACGTTGAACGGAACCACTTACCGCAGCAAAGGAAAAAAGACGCCAGGTCAGCCTGTCAGGTATTATCGCTGCTCGTTTACAAAGCCAGGTGCTTGTCATCACTTCCAGATACGTGAAGACAAATTGGAGCACTTGTTTTTGGCTGAGCTGCGCAACCGTACCGATCAGATCAGGCGTGAGGTAACAGGAGACAAAAACGCTTGCCTGAAAGCCGCAAACCTTGACGACTACAAACGAGAACTGGAGTCTCTGAAGCAGAAGCGCAAACGCCTCCAACAGCTTTTCATCGCAGACCTCATTGAGATGGATGAACTGCGAAAGCAGCTGGAGGCGTTCAATACTCGCCAAGCCGAGCTGGAACAGTTGATTCAAACCGAGTCCGAACAGCTGGAAAACCGTTTCTCAATTGAACAATTGCTCTCCCTGTACGAAAATCTGCAACAGTCTTGGGAAGAACTGTCCTTTGAGGAAAAGAAACAATTTGTGTCTATCCTGGTCAAGAGCATTACGGCGCAAAGGCACCCGAAAGAGCCGCGCGGATATGTATTGGAGTCGCTTGTGTTTCATGGATGATTTTTTAAGCAGTTTTATTACCTTCACGCTGGTCATGGTGAGCCTGGCGATCATTGCGGTAGTCGCCACCCTGATGTACCAAGGCGTCGCCGTGCTCGAACGGATGCTCACCCGCCAGTTTCAATAGAGGCTTGTCACCGGCGCCAATCCGCTTTCACAGGGAACGGCGCCGGTCTGCGTGAAACACGTTCCGTTCGTCCACGGCACAGACTCACCCGCTTCTCCCCTCACACAAAAAACGTCCGGCTGTACATACTGCCGGACACCTGGATGCAAACGGGCTATTGCCAAAACTTCCACCAACTCTTTTTGTTCGATTCTGCCTGTCTGGGTACCGTCGGCGTCTGCGCCTGCTCCCGCATTGCTGCTTCCGTCTCCTGTGCTCCCGGCACCCGGGCCAAAAATTGGTCCACCATTGGCTTGTACTTGTCGGCCAGATGCTGCTGCATCTCACGCAGGATGGCGATGGCCTTCTCCTTCTGGTCCGTGGCCAGCAGCGCGTTGGCGTAGTTGAAGCCCGCGTACGGGAGTTGGAATGTGGGCGTCCAGTACTCCTCGCAGATCTGGATCAGTTGATAGACGTACCCGGCTTGTCCAAGTTCGCCGGTGACAGTCATGACCACGTCTTCCTTCCCCTTGGCACCGTCGATGGCCTGCCTGTACCACTGCACCGCCTTCAGCAAATTGTCCTCCGTCAGGAACAGGCGCGCTATGTGCAGCTGCGGCATCCACGCCCCTTCTTTGGCGGCAAGCGCCTCAAGCCGCTGTTTCAGCTCTTCCCGTTTGCCAAACTTCAGGAAGCTTTCCATGTACATGTTCAGCCCGTTCTCCTGATTGGGGTCCTTGAACAGTCCGGCTTCCAAGGTTTCAAACGCTTTGGCCTCGTCGCCCTCATAGGCGTAGATTTTGGCCAGATTGGTACAAGCTGTGCCGGAGGTGGGAAAGCGCTCCAAACAGTCGATCAGCATCGCCTTGGCCTTGTCGAACTCAAGCGCCTGCATGTGCACCACGGCGCGAAACAAGATCGCAGACTCGATCGGTCCGTACAGTTCCAGCAGTCGATCAGCCGCGATGGCCGCCTGTTCGGTGAACTGGTCGCGCACCAGCCCCATCGCAAAATCGCGGAGCTTTTCCTTCTCGTCCCAGTACTTGTCCAGATAGTTGGGGATTACTTTCTTCTGGAAATCTTCGCGCGACATCTGGATCGTTTGGCCAAATTCGTTGGTAAACGTCACAAAATCCGACATGCAACAGCCTCACTTTCGTCTCTGTGCCATGTCAAACAGGGACATGCCCCCAAGAAGAAGAACGATTTCCTCGCAAGGAAACCGTTCGCTGTCCAAGGGCCCCCGTTAGATCCAGGCTTTTATATTCACTTTGCGAATGAACTCTTCCATTGATTCCTTTACCGGGTCGCCATTGTCCGCTGCTTCATCCTGCATGCCCATCAGTTGGCGGAAGAGAGCCTCGTTGCGGGTAGCCAGCGCAAAGTCAAGCAGTGCCTCCCGTTGGATGCGTTCCGCCTCCTGCTCGATCAGCTTCTCTTCCAAGGCGATGTCCTCTTCCGGTACAGCGTACTGCTTATCTATCTTTGGAATGCGCACAATCCACGCAAACGCGCTGTCGGGATTTCGATCACGACCAATCAGGTACCCGTATTCACCAACCGGCAACCCTTGTTCAAAGGTGTCAGCAATGATGACGACACGTTGTCCTAGCTTGAACATGGGCGTCAGCTCCTTTTGAGTCTCATTCTAATAATACTAAATTGTATGTGCGCTTGGGAAGAGTAAACCGCCTACTTCGCACATCTGCCCGTCAACTGTATCCCAAATGCCGCCTTCCGCTTCTCCTCTCGGCTGCCCTGTCCGCTTGCAAACATCCTGCGCTTCCAGTACGCTGTAACCAGGTACTTTCGGGAATGGCGCACGACGTGTGGAAAAAAGATTTGTTGGAACGCGTGAAATGCGCTATAGTTGCGCTTAGAAGAACTGGATTGAGGGGTTGCATACGCAATGCAAATGTCCACGGGTTTTTCCTTGTTTATCATCGGCTGGTCGTTTGTGCTGGTCATGCTGATGGGCATCGGCGGGTTTTTCATGTTCCGCAAGTTCCTGAAATCCATGCCAAAACAAGACGGCAAATCGGAGCTGGACTGGCAGGACTACTATATCGAACAGACCCGCTCCATGTGGACGGATGAAGGGCTTGCCCTGCTCAACGAACTGGTGGAACCGGTGCCGAATCTGTTCCGAGATGTGGCCCGCCGCTCGATCGCGGCGAAGATCGGCCAGCTCGCCCTGGAGGAAAAGGCGACGACCATCACCACCGAGCTGATTGTCAAAGGCTACATCATCGCCACGCCGAAGCGGGATCACAAGTGGCTGATTCAGCACCTGCAGAAAAAACAGATCGATTACACGCCGTACGAACGCTATCTGCAAGCGAAATCGTAAGCTCGTCGTCCTTCTGAAACCGGGCGCCTGCCCGTTCGTACATACAGGTAGACCCCCATGACAAGGAGACGATGAGCATGTCCATCATTCTCACCATACTCGGCATCGGCCTGCTGCTGTTGATCATCGCAGCAATCGTGGTGATCGCCCTGCTGAAAAAAGGGGCCGGTCTGCTGATGAAAACAGGCGGATACCGCCGCTACAGCAGCAGCGATTACCGCCACCGCGGCCACTTCGGCCATTTTGGGCACACTTCTTACGGCCATAAGCACTACCGCCGCAAACACAGCAGCCACAGCGGTTTTTTCAGCAGTTAACAACCCGGCTTCAACAGTGAACAGCCCCCTTTCCCTCAGAAAGGGGGCTCCGTTTGCAGTCAACGTCCGTGGTGTGTACGAGGATGCTGTCAGATGATCTGGTTCTCCTCCAGCTCCCGGATTGCTTCTTCCGAATACTTCAGTTCCCGCAGCACTTCCCTGGTGTGTTGGCATCATCTCACAGCTCGTCAGCATCCTGACGATTTTTTGCCAATGTAGACGAGCTAGCCAATGTTGACCATTTTGTACAACGTTCCGATTTTGTTTTTGCTTACGTATGCAATCTCCTGCAAACCTTTAAAGGTGGCGATATACGTTTGGCCTGATGGATAAATTTTGTGAAGATATCGCAAATTGATCAGATAACTGCGGTGAGTCCGAAAAAAGCTTGTCGCATGCAAGCGTTTTTCAAATGAACACAAGCTTTCGGAAACTTTTATTACTCTGCGGCGTTCAGGGGAGTGAAGGTAGATTTTGGTTACCCGTTTTTCGGATGAAATCAAGACGATGTCGCGCTGATCAATAAACTCAATCTCATTGTTGTTGCGGATGCCGATAAAACTGCTTACAAAACGAGGGTCCGCCCTTTTCCCGAAGAGATAGCACTCAATCTTGTAGAGGCTCTTGTGCAGCCTCTCCCGTTCAAAGGGCTTTACGATGTAATCGACCGCATCAATTTCAAACGCCCAAGATGGGTGGGTGGAATCGGCCAGCACCAGAACTGATTCCGTATGCGGAAACAACGTAGCAAGTTGTTGGGCCACATAGGTCCCTTTTTGATCACGCAATTCAGGATCGAGAAACACGATATCCGCTTTGTTCCGAAATACTGCATCAATCGCCTCCTGTCCTGTTGTCGCGATCCCGGTAACTCCCCACATCCTTTCTGTCAATAAATTGGAGAGGAATTCACATGTCTCTGGGTCCTGATGAGCGACGATCGCTGTAAAATACATGTCCACATACATGCCTCATTACCCCTTTGGTCTCAACTCCATCCTATGAACCAGAGTCTTTTTTTCCTCTTCAAATTCTATCATTCTCAATATTTTCTAGTCCAGCATATATTCCCCAAACATTACTTCTTCATAATTTCTTCATAATTTTCTTCATATATCCACGCACCGATTGGTGATTTCCGCCCGTTTGCACTCCATCATGACAGGAACTGTTATCCGCCCCCCATCAACCAGCATCGAGGAAGCATTTTCTCCATGACCTACATGTAAAGGGCAAAAGGAGGAACCTTTTCCGGGAATGATGAACGCAACAGCGCGTATGCGATTCCCGACACCCCCCGGTATAAGCCGGGTGTATCGGATGAGGACGGAGAAGCAAACGTCCAGCCTGTTCGAGCGGCCAACTTTTGAGCAAGTTTTGCTGCCTGGCGGATGCAATCGGGGTCATTGAAACACTGTCCGCCGAGGAGAAGCACTTCCACCGCTCCGGCTGTTCCGCTCGCATATCCATCGTTGGGCAAGGATTGCTGAGCAAGCTGTTGAAATTCTCCTTCTGCAATTTCTCCTTCTATGGATTTGAAGCAGGCGCCTGGCTCTCCGTCCAAGCCAAGGCAATCTGCAAGTACATGGAGCCGCTCCCACTGGGAAAGGTTGTGCAGGGACGGACGCTCGAAATTCAACGCGCCCGCAGATGCCACTCCCAGTCGTTCCAGACGTTTGACCAACGGGAGAACCCATTCCTTGCCCTGGCCGTCCTGCAGCAGTTTTTGATACAAGCGCGCGGCGATTTCGTTCACCGCCGTACGCGCCGCCTCCGTTTGATCCGCTTCCCAATAACACACAGATGCCTTCGCCGCTTCAAACAAGGACACAACGTTCTCCAAACGGTTTTCCCGCACCTCGCGTATCAGCAACCCTGCCTGCTCTCTCGCCCATTCCGCATAGCGAACGTCTCCGAGAAAACGGTGCAGCATCACGCTTCCATACAGGACATCCGCCCGGCGGATGGGACGCTTGCTGCCCAGGAGCGTGTGAAACGCAGCCAGGCCTGTGTCGATATAGCTCCCTTCCTTCAACATCGTCCCTGTACCCACCAACAACAGCGACAGACCGACCAATCCGTCGGAGAGGGACCCATCAAGCACATCGTAACTCCACTGACCGAACCGGTTGCACTGAAAGCCAATCCAGGTGGCTTCCGTACGAAGCGGATTCCAAAAAGCCTGATCAACCAGGTGGTTGGCAATTCCCCGCAAACACCCGAGCACGTCCCCCCCGCTCACTTCGACCGCTGTCGGCCGGCTGTCTCCACCTCCCCCCTGCACGTCCATGCGCTCACGTTTGGTGGAAAGGATCGTCTTCCGGATGATGGCAAGGGATTTTGCCAGATCGTCTTCCCCCAGCAGATCCAAGCGGCGCATCACGCGATCCCACCCGCTTGCTTGCGACATGGTGACCACGCATCTGCCTTGCGCGTCCCGGACGTCCCTGGAGTCCGGTTGGGTCGTGAACAAAGGGATGTCTCCGTACAGCAGGTCCCGTTTTTCATGCGGAACAAATTGCTTTCGCAGCGGATATCGCTTTGTCCCGAGGTACAGTCGATCCAGCAGCTTTTCGCGGTCCCGTCCGCTTTTCAGGTAGTCAGGGTGATTCCCCGCCTGCAGAAAATTGTAATAGTGTTGGGTGGAACGGATCACATAGCGAATGCGAACGCGGCGGAACCGGTCCAATATTCCCCCTTGAGCCGTCAACTCCTGTTTGCGTTCAGCGAAGAAGCGGTATATCCATTCAAATCCCTTTTCAATAAACGACAGAAAGTCGACGGCCTTCATCCTCTTGCCGTCCAACATGGGCAAATTGTCAAACGGAGGCAAGGGGAAGGAAGAGCGCCTGAATACGGGAAGATCGTCCCCTTCCGTATCCAGCCATTCCACTGAATACGTGACTTCCGACTCATCGCCGCCCAGACCGCTGAATTCCACCCCCGGCTGCCCCTCGGACGGATAAGCCAAGACGGGCAGCAGTCCTGTCCGCAGGGGGGAATCGAACAGATACTGGCTGGCGATTCCTTCGGCCGTACCGCTGTCAAATTGGAAAAACGGCGTTTGGAACAACGTCTCCACATCGATATAGAGGGGATGTTCCCCGTGCGCGATCACATTTTCCGCATGAAAATCATTTCCGTCCAACAGATGCCAGATGGCCAAATAGGCCCCCTGTCTGAAGAAAAATCGCTGCACTTCCTCTACGGACTGGCATTCCTTCGGTTCAACATACGGCACCCAGCCGCACACTTCACAATCCAGAACGCGTTGGACGTAAAACGGGCAGGGGAATCCTTGTTCGTTCAAGTATGCCAACAGGGATTGAACACATACATCCACAGCCATTGAGCGCGGTTTGTAGACGACGATCCGATCGCTGTCCGACACGAAAAACAGTACGCTTCTGCCGCGGTTATGGGGGTCGGATACTCCCCCGCGCACCTCCGCCAGCTTGCCAAACGTCCCGTCCATCAGTGCCTGGATGTTAGGGGAATGCTGGACGAAGTGGCTCAGGGCTTCCAGCGAAAACTGAATCCAGTACAGCGTACGCGTCGCCAACAGTCTCCCCAATACCGGATACTCCTCCAACGTCGCCCGGAAAAATTTCGGATCACGCAGCTTGCTTTCCGCAAATGAATGGAGCCTCTCGGAGGCGGTCTGCCCCGTTAGTTCGTTGGTCAAATCAGCGATATGCAGCTCCATGGCCAATGCTCTCGACGCAATGTCATGCAGTTGTTCTCCCAAGGCGACCAGCAAGCTGTTTACCAATGACAGCTGATCCACTTCCACTGTTTCTGGTCCAAACCCCAGTTCGGGGATTGCTTCCGTCCATCGTTCGCGCGCAAGATGCAAAAAAGGTTCCACAAACGAAAGAAACGGAAGGCTTGCGTCCTCGTTTCCGGGAAGAGGCGTCAGCGATACGGCGGAATGGAACTCGGGTCGATTAGCAATGGTTTCCAGAATGTCCTCCCATCCCCGGTCGAAGTCACCTGCCGTATCAACATTTGATTGCCCGACACCAGAAAAATCCTCCGGATAGGATGCTGCCAGCCATTTTGTTTTCATCGATTCACCCCTCTTCTATTCCTGATCCAGAATCTCCTCACTGAGTTCATCCAACGGATACCCGGAGGGGTGCGGAACTCGTCCGAGGAGGTGAGACAACTGCGAGCGGTAGTCGGGATCTTTCCAGGCGCGGATTAATTCTTCCACCCTGATCTTCTTGCCGTTTACCTCGACCCATCCCTCTTGATCCACAATCATTGAACGAACCCTCTCTTTCTGCCCAATACCAACAGGATCAACGGCGGAGCGGCAAACACGGCCCAAATGAGCGCGGGTTCCAGCCACATATCCGTCCATACTTTCCAGAAGGCCCCGATATAAAACAGTGCCCCCCAAAAAGCCACCGCCGACAGGAGCGAACGGGGAACCTGTTCCAGCATCACCTGTTGACCGGACTGCTCTTCCATGACCTGTTTTTTCAGGCCGCTCTTGTCGAAGGTGAGAATGCCTACCTTAAGCAAAACGGTAAGCGTGGAGATCAGCAAAGTATTGCCCAGCCCGGCAGCAATTGCCCAGCCCGGCTGTTTCGTGCAAACGCCCAACAGGAGACTGCCGATGAACGCCGGCAAGGTGATCAGGAGCGATGCACTGGCTGCTTTGCCAGCCACCAGCGAGGTGTAGGAAATGCCAGCCACCTGATACAGATACACGCATTCCCGTTCAGCTGTATACAGCGTGACGGCAATCTCACCAAAGACCAGAGCGGAAAGGAATACGGAGATGAAGGGAATCAGCGAGCTGGCGGCAACCGACACGCCCCAGAACGCGAATTGACCGTCATTTGTATGACTGCTGATCAACCAGGCAAGGCCAAGCAATAACACTCCCCATACGATCAAGCGGATTTTGGTGATCGGATTCCGCCAGATGACGGCCACATCCTTCGCCTGAATTGTTCCGGGAATTCCGGGAACGATGCGAACAAAACCGGACCTGGTGGACCGTACCGTGTGTCCGGTCTCCTGCATGCGAAGCCACCCGTCTACATACCACGTCCCTACCCTGCGAGGCATCAGCGCCAGTACCAGTCCGGGGATGCCGAGGATGCCCATCGCGTACAACGTATACCGCTCCAGTGCTGCAACATCAGCCGACGCGAACATCGGCATCCGCACCAGCAGGTAAGCCACCCCTGCAATTACGGCGATAAAGCCTACAATGGACAAGCCAAACAGCATCTTCACGAGCCGCGGCTGAAGGTACACAAAGACGGCCAGATACAAACGGCCCAACAGCTCCCAGAGGGCGTTGGCCGCAAACGACACCGCAAAAACGGCCGCCATGGCGGTTATGCGATCGAGCCCCTGAAAATTCCCCGTCAACGCATAGGAGAAAATCAGGGCGGACCATCCCATCATCGGCAGGGAAGCAAGCCACATGCCGGTCAGGTGGAGAAAAGGCGGGGCTCCCGAGGCGACGATGAGAGGCATGAGCCGATGCTGGTACATTTGGGACGAGACGTCAAAAAACAGGCGCAAACTTCCTACCAGCATGGCCTCAACAGCTGCCAGATACAGCAGGGCGGTTAGATCAAAGTTAACCAGCAGATGAGCCACACGGTCGACCAGCAGAAACGCAACGAGCACTTCGCTCAACCGCATCCACAGCGCAGGTTTCAGACGACTGTGGCGGAAACCGGTATTCCAACGGGGTTTCAGGTAGAGCAAACAGATGGATTTCAACTGGTCTGACATGCCTGACTCCCTCCTTGTCCCTCTTCCCCGGTCAACGACAAAAAGATTTGCTCAAGGGTGGCGATGGGCATCTCGACGACAGACCTCAGCTCCTCCAATGTCCCCTGGATTTTCAATTGCCCTTTATGCAAAATCGCGATGGTGTCCGCCAATTCTTCCACGATATCCAGGATGTGTGTTGTCAAGAAAACGGTACATCCTTCGCGAGCAACTTCCTTGATCAGTTCCTTCACTTCCCGGCTCGCTCTGGGGTCCAGACCGTTGGTGACCTCGTCCAGCAACAAGACTTCCGGTTTGTGGATCAAGGCGGCTGCAATCGCCATTTTCCGTTTCATCCCCAACGAAAAGTCGCGAATCAAATCATCGGCTCGCTCCGACAACCCCATTTGTCCCAGCAATTGATCAGCCCGCTGCCTGGCAGTCTCAAGCGGAATCCCGTACAATCCGCCAACGAACCACAGCATTTCACGAGCCGTCAGCCCTTCGTGCAACAGAGGGGTGTCAGGAACATACCCGACCTGTTTTCGCGCTTTGCGATCTTCCCAGATATCCTGGCCCAGGATATGCACCTTTCCCCCCGTCGGCCTCAGCTGTCCGGTCATCATTTTAATCGTCGTGGTTTTCCCGGCACCGTTATTTCCCAGGAATGCAAAAATGCTTCCCTTTTTCACGTGCAGCGTGAGATCGTGAACGGCTTCGAAATCTCCATATCGTTTTTTCAGGTTCAGGAGTTCAATGGAATATTTCTGATCATTCATGTTTTCTCCTCACAATCCATCCGGGTGTTGAACGGTAACTCCAAGCGGGGACGTCATTCATTTGGGTGAATGTTGATCATGGTCAACAAACAACGCTCACTGCCATGTTTTCCAGAACTAGCAAGCGCTCGATCGCATCGCGGAGATGTCGTGCGGAAATGTTCCTCAAGGTGCGGTCCAAATCAAACCCCTCCAGCGTTGTCCACCATTTTTCCAGATAATACGTCAAGACGCTCAGGTCATTTGCTTCTTTTTGGCAGCGCAGCAGCCACAATTTTTTCCAGTCATCCGCAAGCGATTCCGACCATGGGGCATTTCTCACCCGCTCTGCCGCCTGCATGACAGCTTCACGAAACCATTCCCACGAATCGGTCTGAGCAGTGATCTCCAGATATCCGGCATCGGCTGCCCGGCAGTAGTTCACCCTGATGGCGTCAGCCGATCCATCATCACCGGTCAATTCCTTCTCGTTGAGCAAATTGTACAATTCATGTTCCAGCATCACGGCGCAAATGCGAATGACCAACTCCTCCTGAAACAGAGCGGTTGCTGTCAGACCGGCATGGACATGCTTGTATCCGACGTGCACGTACGCCTGATTCAAGCCCATTTCCGCAAGCGAGAAGTCCTGCACGGCGTTAGGCGGTTCTCGCCACTCAGGCAGATCTGCCGTGGCGGCGAATGGCTTTCGGGAAACCATTTGCTCTGCTCGTTCCACCAGATCGTGTATGTGAACATTCCCCGCGACCAGAAGCAGACAATTGTGCGGTACGTAAAACAGGGAATGGGCCGTTCGCACATGGTCGAGCGTGATTTGCGACAGAGACTCCTCTGTCCCTTTGACGTCCTTTTTGACAGGATGGTTCCAGTACAAGGCATTCAACATGTTTTGTCTCGCCACTTCAGCCGGATCTGCTTGAGACATCAACATTTCATTTTGAATGACTTGTTTTTCCAGCTGAATCCTGTCTTCCGTGATGTTCGAATGAAATGCCAACTCCAGCAAAAAGCCCACCGTGTCCATGACGTTTCCAACGGTGGTGGAATAGAAGGCCGTTCGGTCAATATAGGTGGAAGCCTGCAAATCGGCTCCGTATTCAGCCAGTTGAACGTACGCGTCATTGCCCTCACTGGGAAAAAGGGCGTGCTCAAGAAAATGCGCCACACCTTCGGGTTGAACCACTGTGGCGGATGAAATCGGGTCAAAAAACCGGTGGTGAAGCGAACCGTACTTCACCACGAGCCGAACGTGTGCGGAGTAGTATTGCGGTTTTTCGATAAACAGAACGGTCATCCCGTTGTGGCACTCCACACATTGCCAATCGGAACCATTTCGAATTGCCTTCATATTACTCCTCCATCAGAACAGGTTCCAGGAAAGACACAGCCTCCATTACATCCTGCTTGGTCACGTCTTGAATAAGCGCAACCCTGGATGCAGGTTCGAATGGTTCCCCTGTCTCGACATGAGCAAGATGACAGCTGACGATGGAATCACAATCATCCATGGTGTACCACGCATCACTGATCAGAAACCGCTTGGTCACCTGCAGGTCGCGATCGGTAAAATCACCTCGCTGCAGGGCGTGGAGCTGTCCCACCATCTCTTCGCGCACCTGATCGCGATTGTCAGGCTCCGCCCCTGCCACCATCACGATTGTTCCCGTCGTTTGATCCCACACGGAGAACGCGAAGTAAGCCAACCCCAGTTCTCTGCGTATGCGGGAAATCAACTTGGAGTGGAAGCATCCGCCCAACAGGGCATTGGCAACCTGGAGGCTGATGCGCGCTGGCAAAGAGGGGTTCTTCGCTGTCAGCCGGTATGGCAAAACAATCAGATGGGAATCGCCGGCATCCGTCCCGGAGACGGGATCGGGAACACGCGGATCAACTCCCGTCCTTTCCTGTTTAACGTCAGCAGTCCACAGCCGCGAACGCTCTCCACACCAACTCTGGAGCGCTCTCCAATTTTGGGCGGGATCGCCTGTTCCAATTGCATAACAGATAGCGGGAGCCTCCCGAACAAGATGGTCGTACTGCTGTGCGATGAAGGAACAATCCAACAGTTCGTCTCCCCATTTGTCGCCGTCCGCGTCCAGAAAACGCAGCAAAGATGAGGTGACAGGGTCGATTGCGCTGGTGGCGTGAATCCTTCTGCGTGCAATCTTGCGGGGGGCTGCGGACATCCAGTTCTCGTACGCTTCCTGGTTAATCAGCGGCGCACAGACGACGGACAGGAGGAATTGGACAGGGCTGTCATCTGTACCAAAAGGTTCGCCGCTCGACAGCGATTCCATCTTGAGCCCAACATAACTCGCCTCTTGAAACCTGTGCTCAACAATCTCCGGCCGTTCCCACCTGCGACTGTCCGGATGCTGTATACTGTGAATCGCGACCAGGCTGTCCATCAGGCCGCTCCAAAACCATAGCGGCCAGTCAGGCGGGACACGAAACAGAACGTAATAGGCTGACGTCAAAAATTTACCTGTCTCAACGTTTACCAACCGGTGATTGTCGTTGACAGGCCGCTCCTGAACATTCAAGCGTCTACCCCCTGTTTGAACACCGTTAACACGGCAAAAGCCGCTTCGTAAAAGCCGTCGATCCCCATTCGCTCATGAAGGCGATCATCAAAAAATTCCACATGCACCTTATGCGGGATATGGTCACGCTCCCACCGGGTCGTGATTTTTTCAACCATTCTGCCAGTCTGCAGCAGCACCGCACGATAACCGCGTTCTCCGTGCAGCAGCATCCCTCGATCGAGATTGGCCGTTACGATAATGGCAGAATCCGCTTCTCCCTCAGCGGAATGGATCAGCGCATCACGCAGAAACGAATCGGAACTAGTGCGCAGCGGGACCAGCTTTGACCGGCGGAAATCAAAATAATAGAAGGTATTGACGCCATGACTGTTTGTCACAGCATACAGTTCCACGGCATTCAGCCCGGCAGCGTGCGGCGCCAAGTCTTTCAAGGAGCGTATGGAGGAAGGAAGCTCCTCTCGTTCGTTTATGTCCAATTCTTCTGCGATTCCATAATCTTTATACGAGTGTTCCACATGATATCGTTCATGCAGAATCGACAGCAGTTCTTTTCTCGCTTCCTCTTTTGCCCAATATACAGAGGGAAACAGCTTGCTGTTTTCGTGATACCACGCAGTCACATGTTCCGGGTGCAAACGATTGTGCTCGATCAAACGGAAAGAATAGTCTATTCCTCTTTTCATCGAAAACCTCCCAGCTCCAACAGCTCTGTTACGGAAGGGGATGTGGCATGGGATTCAATTCGTGGTATGTGTAGGGACGGTCCAGGTATCCCATCTCAACAGGCACCTGATAAAGCCGGGTTCCGCCCGCTACCTTTTCCTTTTCACTGCGCGTAATGTCGACCGCCCCGGGAACAATGACCCGATAGACGTGCAAGCCGAGCTGTCTGACGTCCGGCAATGTAATGTCGACGGCAATCACCTCTAGTCCGTTCCGTTCCAGCGCTGCGATACACTTGTCCAACTCCTCCGTCACATTCAGTTCGGACAGCCATTTCCCCGCCGGCACATCGTTTTCGACCGTTGACTGATAGACGAATGCTGCATGGCTGTGGTTCAGCTCGTCACAATAGAAGAACGGACGCAGCACGAAATCCTCAACTTCGTCAGGCGTGAGGGTAAAGTGAATGTATTTGGTAGAAAGGTAGCGGCATCCCATCCACTGCTGCGCAATCTCACACAGCGCCTTGATGCATGCTTCCTCCAGGGAAGGGCGGGAAGCGGCTCCGACAATGGTTCGTCCATTCGGCGCTTTCATGATGGCGCAAACTGCAGGAATGCCAAGCGTCGTGGTAGTATCAACCAGATGATACCGGAAGTGTTCCGCGGCAAAATACTGTTGGTAGATCTCATGAAGCCGCTTGTTGCTTTCCACATTCAGCCTGGGCAAACTTAGTTTGTTGTGCCACATGATGGAATACGAGTCCCGTTCGACGATTTCCAATATCCCCCGCAATACGGCTTCTTCCGCTGTGGGGGCGCATGAAAGTCCCGTGGTCAACCCTCTCCACACGAGCGCTTCGTCCTCGCCGGGAAGATAATTTTCCCATACTGCTGCCGCCGGGACCCATACCTCTTGCCCCCGTGTCAAATTGTATCCGGGCACCCATCTCACCTTGGTGTCCTCCGTAAACCGCACAAAGGGAAAATCCTCTTGCAAATATTGATCCGGATGAAACCAGGCAAAACGCTCCGGATGAACCGCTCCCTTCAGTTCTCTCCAGGAAACCAATGCCATTCCGGAACGCACGTAGTACGAGCCGCAGTAACGTTCGATGGCTTCCCCTACAGCGGAACGTCTTGCTTCTTCCCGGGTAAATCCAACCCCCGTCGTAATCTCGGGGCTGCCGCTGATCCCAGGCACCAATTCGTTCGCGTAGGTGGGCGCCGCCATCGCCGCATACAGTTTTTGATCGCCGGGATCATTCAAGCAATCAGCGAACCATCGCACAATGCCGCCATACCGACTGACAACCGAACGCAGCGCACCGAGAGAAGAAACGTCTTTCCAGTCGCCTGCCAATCGCTTTCTGCTCATGAGCCAACCTCCGAAAAGCGGGTCATCCACGGCTGTACATATTGATGGATGCGGGTTTCCACACCACACACAGGGCAGGTTGGAACACGCAGGACGGGATGAAGCTCCCCTTCAAGCGTCAAAAAGTCAATCTCCAACATCTGGTCCGTAATATGGGCAGCCCCTGCGCGGTGATCCTTGGAGACAAATTTGTACGTTTCCAATGCGACAGCGTCACACATCATCCGGCGCACGTTTTCTTCCAGGCATTCGGGAATCTCGGGACGTTCCGGCTCCTCGACCATATTGGCTTTCATCCGAAGCGACAGGCACTCAAAGCAGGGACCTTCCGTAGGATGAAATACGGGACCTGCAAGCACTCTCCCTCGGTCCCATTGAACATGAAGCCAGCGTTTCCCTTCTTTTCGCATGAGTTGGTTTATCTGACTGCCGAACGTACCGGCATTGACCACAACAAGCAAATCAATCTCCGACCGCTGCTCTTCCAACGATTCGATGACACGGGCGGAGAGATTGAACAATTGATAATGATTCGCCAATTGGGCGGCCAAATCACGGTTGTCTTTGACCAAAATTCCAATCATCGCAAATCACTCCTATGTATGGGATAGACAGGATTGAACCTGACGTTCAATCCTGTCTGTCGCCTGCGATTACAGCAAGCGAATAGTCCAGATGATCGTGCCAACATCTGCTTTCTTTTCAGCAGCTGCAGGGTTGGCAACAGCTTTCAGGAGTTGCTCTTTGTTCATTCCTATCACCTCCTTTCAAGAGCATGCGGATGTTCGCTAGGAGGAAAACGATGCGACCTGTTCTCGTTCACCCAGCTGTGCCAATTGCTCGAACAGTCCGACGACAGCTACTTCCGCGTGCTCCTTTTCTTCTGCTCCGAGTTCTTTCAGCTTGCCCGCCAGCTGCATGTGATGCTCGGAACACCCTGCCTGGACGCCGATCAAACCGCTTTTCGCCTGCTGTTTTGTTATCAATTTTCGTGCAAGATAGGAAACGAATGCGGTCTCCAACTCGCTCTCCCACCATTTCGGCAGAAAACATATCCGGACGATTGGATGACTGTCCGTAGTGGATACGGAAGCGTACCCGACCAACTCCCCCTCATAACGCAGCTCGTGCACGGCCCCCAGCCACAGGGGCTCGATTACGCCTCCCATTCCCTCGACATGTGTTTGAAACTGTCGGGAAAACATCTGGTTGGCGACGAATTGCAGCGCTTCCTTTACCGCCTTCTTCGGCAATCGGTTCAGCTGGAGCCGGTTATATACATAATCATGCTTTGGAATGTTGGCCTCCGGGATGAGTATGACGCGATCGTAATAGCGAGTCATTCCCATCTTTTTCGTAGTGAGCTTTAATGATGGTTTATTTTCACTGGAGATTTTTCCGATAAAATAGCGCAGTCCTTTCTGATGTGCATACTGGGCATAACGAACCAGGAACGCGAATCCAGCTCCTTTTGCCTGATATTCCGGATGGATGAAGATGTCCGTCCCAATCGCAACCTGATTCCGGTACATGACAAACATGAAGCCTATTTCCGAACCACTCTCAGCGTCAACCAGCTTTATCCCCTGAAAAAACAGCATGCAGACGAACGGAAAAACCAGATATTGAAACAGGAATTTTTTCAGCGGGTGATTCATCCATGCCCGATACGTCAGATCGCCGGTTTGAAAGAAATGGTTGCAAAGAATCAGGCTGGCTCGATACGCTTCCCACGGCTTCATTTTTGCTATCTTCATGGTTGGGCCTCCCTCATTCCACGCGAAGCGTTTTGCTGTTCCGCCTCGCGGTCCGATGTCGCGTCCCTCTTTAAACATAATACAGATCATGGAAAATACAACATTTTTACCACGATATGTAAGTTTGGGCGGACGAAACGATTAATAGAAGGAACGAGCGGACGCTGGCGAACAGACGAAAGGTACAGTTTGCTTCTCCTGCCGGTGCGGATTCTTTTTTCTGAAAAGTGATTCACGTAAACGGGCTATCTGCTATCATGGAAGAAAAAAGAAAGTAGGGTGAATCATGCAACCGCTCGTTACTCCCCGTTGGCTGTACGAACACCTCCAGGACGACCGGCTGAGCGTCATCGACTGCCGCTTTGCCCTGAACAACCCCGCTCTCGGCGAGGAGCAGTACCGGCAGGAGCACATCCCCGGCGCCCTTTATTTCCATCTGGAGCGGGATTTGTCCGGTCCCAAACAGACACATGGCGGACGCCATCCGCTGCCTGATCCGGAAGCGCTGGCCGCCCGCCTGTCCCTCGCAGGTATTGACGAAAATGTCACCGTGATCGCCTACGACGATCAGGAAATGTCCATGGCCGGCCGGCTTTGGTGGCTGCTCCGCTATCTGGGGCACGAAAAGGCGGCCGTGCTGGACGGCGGATTTGCCGCCTGGAAGAAGGCTGGCTATCCGGTGACGGCCGATGTGCCCACTCCCGCTCCGCGCTCCTTTGTCCCCCGGGTGCAGCCGGACATGCTGGGGGACATCCGCAGTGTGCAGGAACGCGGCGAACATACCGCGCTGATCGACTCCCGCGCCGGCGAACGCTACCGCGGCGAACAGGAACCGCTCGATCCAAAAGCGGGACACATTCCCGGCGCCCTGCACTACTTTTACAAGGACAACCTTTCCGCGGACGGCACGATGCTGCCGCCTGAACGGCTGCGGGAGCGGTTTGCCCCCTTGGACGGGCAGGAGATCATCGTCTACTGCGGCTCCGGCGTGACCGCTTGCACCAATCTCCTGGCCCTGCACTCCATCGGCCGGACTGACGCCAAACTGTACCCCGGCAGTTGGAGCGACTGGTGCTCCTACGATCTGCCGGTGGCAAAAGGACCTACTCCATCCGATGACATTGTGAAGTGAGATCGCCTTCCCCCGTTTAGCGATCAATCGGCGTTGCCGCTCCCTGCCGGATCAGCCGGTGCAGACCCGCGAGCAAAAACGCCCCGCCGGTGACAAAAAAGACAATGAAGAACGAGTGGTTCCAGTTGTCGATGAGGCCCGCCACAATCGGGCTGAGAATGGCACCGGCGGAGGTGACGGCGGAAAACAGGCTGAACGCGCTCCCGTACAGCTCGCGCGGCACGTGAAGCATCAAAACAGTGGACAAGGCCGGGAACAGAAGGCCGGAACAGATGCCGAACAGAAACATCATCACATACAGCGACACATCCAGGCCAATCGCCAGCCCGTACGCAAGCAGACTCATCAGGCAAAGGCCGACGAGCGTGCGCTGCTCCGGGGACGTGCGGGCCAGCCAGAACTGGCTGAGCGCCGCCAGCGCCCCCAATCCCTTGAGACTGAACAAAATACCCGTCACAGAAGGCGAAAGATCGCTCCGTTGGATGAGCATGGGGACCTCGTAAATCAGCACCCCCTGCGCGTAGACGACGGCAAACCCGCCGACAAAGGCGGGATAGAGGTACGGGTTTGCCACCACGGCCAGCAGCGAAGACATCTGCGGCAGGCGGGCAGCGACGGCCGCATTGTCGGCGTTGTTGGCAGCGCTGACGGATGCGCTCCCGCCGCCCGCTTGGCGGCCGGGCAGGACCAACAGGGCAAACACCCCGGCAGCTCCCATGATGCCGCCCAGGATGACAAACGACTGCCCGTAACCAAACTGTACCGCCAGGAAGCTGCCCACCGCAGGCGAGACGATCGCCGCTGTCGTCAGCACCATCCCGTTTTTCGCCATCAGTTCGCCCTGTTCCGCCCTCGTCTGTCCGGTTTCCCCCAGCATGGCAAAACAGGCCGGTGAGACAAACGCCATCAAAAACCCCAAAATCAGGCGCAGCACGAAGAAATGCTCCGGCGCCTGCACCACCCCCTGGCCGCTCAGGATCAGCCCGGCCAGGAGCAGCCCTCCGGCGACAAACCACTTTTTCGGAAAGCGATCCAAAAACGGTCCGGCGATCAGGTTGCCGGCCAGGTTGCTGATCGCGTACGCCCCCAGAACCACGCCGATCATCGCCCCCGACGCCCCCAGCACGAGCATGTACGGCGCAAGCAGTGGCGTCTGCGCATGCATGTCAAACGATACGAGAAACAAGACGACAAACAGGAGAACCCGCATTTCCTTCCACTCCCTTCTCTATCTCCCATCTATATGACGCAGGTCGTCCACATAGAAAGGAGCTGTCTTACCAGGAGGCACCCGATTGGTTTTTCGGATCATGGTGATGTCCTCGGGAGGTGTTGCGTTCCCTTTGTTGACGTTTAGACAGAATATTTTGTATAATACCAAAATTGACAAGCGCCCAATCCAACCAATTGGTATTTCCTACAGTTGCAACCGGACGCAGAAGAAAAGGAGGATGCTTATGCAGGCTGGCGATGTCCTGACCTGGGAGAGGACATTTACCGAGCAGGATGTGCGGGAGTTTTGCAGAATCTCCGGCGACAACGGCGCGCACCATGTTACACCGGACGAACACGGGCGTTTGGTGGTGCATGGTTTGCTGACCGCTACCTTGCCGACGAAAATTGGCGGGGACCTGCATGTTCTGGCCAGGAACATGACATTTACCTTTCTCCGGCCGGTCTTTACGGGAGACACGATTCGCTGTGAAGTGACCATCACCCGTTACGAACGGCAGGAAAGCCGGGCGGAAATCGCTGCCACTGCGGAGTGCTATAACCAGGAGGGAAAAAAAGTACTGGAAGGCACGTTTGACGGGATTATCAGGTGTTAGAAAAGGAGACTCCCCCGGTTGGAGAGTCTCCCTTATCGGACATGTCATTCGCACCATATGGGCGAATGTGCTTTGTTGGTTTGCTCGTACCGTTGCCGCCTAGGCATGCACTGTTTTCAATCCCAGCGAGCTTTCGTGGAACTTGATGTTTGGATACTTTTCCATCGCCATCCGCAGTTGGTACTCGCTCTCAAACAGCATCACCGGCCGGCCGTAACGGTCCGTCACCGTTTTGTTCTTCAGGGCGTCCAGCGCCGCCTTGTCTCCTTCCAGCCAGCGGGCGATCTGGTACGGCAGGCGGGTCAGCGTGATCTCCACCCCGTACTCCGCTTTCAGCCGGTACTCCAGCACTTCAAACTGAAGCACCCCGACCACGCCAAGAATCAGCTCCTCCATCGGGTAGGTGCGGAACAGCTGCACCGTTCCTTCCTCCGTCAACTGCATGATCCCTTTTTGGAACTGCTTGTGCTTCATCGCGTCCTTTACCATTACCCGGGAGAAAAACTCCGGCGAAAAGTGGGGCATCTCTTCATACTCGAACGGCTTCCCGACGCAGAGCGTGTCGCCGATCTGGAAGATGCCCGGGTCGAACAGGCCGATGACGTCTCCGGCGTACGACTCCTCGACAATTTCCCGGTCCTGGGCCATAAACTGCACCGGCTGGGCCAGCTTGATATCTTTTCCCAGTCGCACGTGTCGGACGGTCATGCCGCGTTCAAAACGCCCCGAGCAAATGCGCAGAAACGCCACACGGTCGCGGTGCGCCGGATTCATGTTGGCCTGGATTTTGAAAATAAAGCCGGAAAACGGATTGCTGCATGGGTCAATCAGGCCCACACTGCTCTTCTTGGGCGACGGCGGCGGAGCCATTTGCAAAAAGTTGTCGAGGAACGTCTGCACCCCGAAATTGCTGATCGCACTGCCGAAAAAGACGGGGGTCAGTTCTCCTTTGCCGATCAACTCCATGTCAAAGGCGTCGCCCGCCACGTCAAGCAGGGCGATTTCCTCCTGAAGCTGCTGCCACAAATCCTGACCGACGCGTTCACCGATCAGCGGATCGTCCGGGCCGCTCACCTCGAAGAAGCGGATGTCCTCATGCTGCGAGCCGTCTTCATACAGTTCCACACGCGATTTCATCCGGTCATACACGCCGCTGAAGTGGCTCCCCATGCCGATCGGCCAGTTCATCGGGTAGGAGCGGATGCCCAGCACCCGTTCAATTTCTTCCAGCAGCTCGAACGGATCTTTGCCGTGTCGGTCCAGCTTGTTGATAAAAGTAAAAATCGGGATGCCGCGCATCCGGCAAACCTTGAACAGCTTGATCGTCTGCGCCTCTACCCCTTTGGCCACGTCGATGATCATCACCGCGGCGTCAGCAGCCGTCAGCGTCCGGTACGTGTCCTCGCTGAAGTCTTGGTGGCCCGGTGTATCCAGAATGTTGATGCGATGCCCCTTGTATTCGAAATCCATCGCGCTGGACGTAACGGAGATACCGCGCTTCTTTTCGATTTCCATCCAGTCGGAGGTGGCGTGTTTGGAATTCTTCCGCCCCTTGACCATCCCCGCCTCACGGATCGCTCCACCGTAGTACAGCAGCTTTTCCGTCATTGTCGTCTTGCCCGCGTCCGGGTGGGAGATAATCGCAAAGGTGCGCCGTCTGGCAATCTCTTGTTCCCATTGGGGGTTTTTTTGACTCATCTTCATTCTCCTGTCGTAGTTCTTTGCCATAGCGTATTCCATAATGGATTCCATAACAACGATTATAACGACAAACTGACGTGTGAGCCAGTTCCAGCTTGTAGACAAAGTCCGAAACGCATGGGAGATCGGGCCCACTCGCTCGCTTGACGCCCAGCAAAGAAGCAGATGAAGTCCGCTCCAAAACGAGACGCGGGCAGGGGACAAACATCTGGGTGTTTCGATGAAGTGAGACTTGTGTCCCCTGTGTATCCCCGCGTCTTTCGTTTTTCCGCTGAGCAGGTCGTCAAAGGAGCTCGCTTGGCCCATCCCTCCATGCGATGTACATTGTCTTCCGCTTCGGTTGATGAATGGGCAGGCCTTCCGGCCTGAAAATCGTTTTCTTGTGGGCGATTACTCAATGAATGAAACTGACGTGTGAGCCAGTTCGTATCTTTCCTTTTCCATCAGATCAGGTATAATAGTGGATTATAAAGTAGTAAAAATTTTTTGACTGCATGTGCATCCTACCATGTGCATCCTACATAGAAAAGGGAGGAACCCTATGACAAGCTCTGTGGAAAATCGTGCAGCTGCTTTTCGCGAGTATGTGAAAAAAATGACCAGCTTCGGCCAGGCGCTTGCCGTGCTGCATTGGGACATGCGCACACAGGCGCCGCGCAAAGGGATGGACGCCCGCTCCGAGGTGATCGGCGTTCTGTCTGGCGAACAGTTCAAACTGGCCACCTCCAAGGAAATGGAAGAACACCTGGAGGCACTGAGCGAACCAGCCGTGCTTGATTCGCTCGACCCCATCACCCGGGCGACGGTACTGGAGTGCAAAAAGGAGTTTGACCGCAACAAAAAAATTCCGGCGGACCGCTACCAGGAGTTTGTGGTGCTGACCTCGCAGGCGGAGACCATCTGGGAGGAAGCGCGGGCCAACAGCGATTTCGCCATGTTCCGCCCCTATCTGGAAAAAATCGTCGACTTCCAGCTTGAGTTTATCGACTACTGGGGCTGCGACGGCAAAAACAAGTACAACACCCTGCTTGATCTGTACGAGCCGGGCGTGACCGTAGACCAGTTGGACCCGATCTTTGCCACCCTGCGTGAAAAAACGGTCAAGCTGGTGGCGGCCATCGCCGAGTCGCCGCACAAACCGGACACGTCTTTCCTGAAAAAACACTTCCCGGAGAGCGAGCAGGATGCGTTCAGCCGATATGTCCTGGAGAAGATCGGGTACGACTTCCAGGCAGGACGCATGGATCGCAGCGTACATCCGTTCTGCACGTCGTTCAACCCGGGCGACGTCCGAATCACGACCCGTTTCGACCCGAACGACTTCAACTCAGCGCTGTTCAGCTGCATTCACGAAGCCGGTCACGCCATGTACGAGCAAAACATCAATCCGGAGCTGCTGGGCACGCCGCTGTGCGAAGGCACTTCGATGGGCATCCATGAATCCCAGTCCCGCTACTGGGAAAACATGATTGGGCGCAGCCTGCCGTTCTGGCAGCATTTCTACGGTGATCTGCTGAAGGCCTTTCCGGTTCAGTTTGCCGGTGTGGACGTCGAACAGTTCTACCGCGCGATCAATGAGGTCACTCCATCGTTTATTCGTACGGAAGCGGACGAACTGACGTACAACCTGCACGTCATGATCCGCTACGAGATTGAAAAAGGGCTGATCAACCAAACGATCAAGGTGGCCGACCTGCCCGCCATCTGGAACGACAAAATGAAGGAGTACCTCGGCATCGTCCCGGCCAACGACAAGGAAGGCGTGCTGCAGGACGTGCATTGGGCGGGAGGCAGCTTCGGTTACTTCCCCACCTATTCGTTGGGCAACGTCTACGCCGCCCAGTTTACCCATGTGATGCGCAAGGAGCTCAGCGGCTACGATGAACTGGTGGCCAAGGGCGAGTTTGGACCGATTCGTCAGTGGCTGAAGGAGCGCATCCATCAGCACGGCAAAACAAAGAGCCCAAACGAGCTGGTGAAGGAGATCACCGGCGAGGGGATCAACGCATCGTACCTGATGGACTATCTGGAAAGCAAGTACACGTACATCTACAAGCTGTAAGAAGAGTGAGCGCCTCGCAAGTCGAGGCGCTCAGCGTGTAGACAAAGTTCGCGGCGCATGGGAGATCGGGCCCGCTCGCTCGCTTCACGCCCAGCACAGAAGCGGATGAAGTCCGCTCCAAAACGAGACGCGGGCAGGGGACAAACATTTGGGTGTTTCGATGAAGTGAGACTTGTGTCCCCTGTTGGTCCCCGCGTCTTCGTTTTTCCGCTGAGCCGGTCGTCAAAGGAGCTCGCTTGGCCCATCTCTCCATGCGATGCACATTGTCTTTCGCTTCGGTTGATGAATGGTCAGGCCTTTCGGCCTGGAAATCATTTTCTTATGGACGCTTATTCAATGAACCGTTTGTCTTCAGTCTGAGCGCTCGCAAGTCGAGGCGCTCTCAGTGTATACAAAGTCGTGTTCAATGGGGCAAAAGGAGGTGCAACGGTGGTACACTTTACTGAAAAATGGCTGCCCACCTACATCCGCCGCGATCTGATTGTGCTGTTCTGCGGCATTAATCCGGGGCGTGTATCGGCGACAGTCGGCTATCACTACGCCAATCCGTCCAATCTGTTTTGGCGCGGGCTGTACGAAGGCGGCCTTACCCCCCGGCAGCTAAAGCCGGAAGAGACGGCATGCCTGCTTGAGTACGGATACGGCATCACTGATCTGGTCTGTCGCCCCACCCGCTCCTCCGGTGAGCTGCGGGAAGCGGATTTCTCTGCCGGAGCGAAACAGTTCCGGCAGATGGTCCAGACGTACCGTCCCCGGGTCATCTGCTTTAACGGCATTACTGCGTACCGTCACGCCACCGGGCGCAAAAAGGAAGCAGTCTCGCTCGGCCTGCAGCCGCAGCTCGCCTTCGGAACCGCGGATTGGGCCGGCAGCCATCTGTTCGTCATCCCCTCCACCAGCGGCGCCAACGCCTCCTATACGCGGGAAGAACGGCTGGCGATGTTCGGTGAGCTGAGCCGTTTCCTGCGCGAGAAAGGGTGGCATCCGCTCGATCCGCAACGCACGTAAGCCCCCGCCCCGCAAGGTACGGCAGACAGCATGCACCAAAAAAAGACTCGGGCACGACGGTACCGATGGCGATACCGCCCGCCCGAGTGATGTTGGCACGGTTGGTTGCAGGCATCAGGCCTTTGCGGCCGTTTTCAGCAATTGGCTCTGCTGACGAACGTACTGGATCAGCTCCACGCTCATCTGGTAGTAGTTAAACGGCGTGATCAAATAGATTCCGTTGAAGTAGGTGATGGCCACGTCCAGCAGCTCCTTGGCCATCTTGATGCCTTCCTGTCTGGCCGCTTCTCCCTGAACACGCCTCATCCGCTCCCTCGCTTCGTCGGAGAGCTTGATCCCCGGCACTTCGTTGTGCAGAAATTCCGCGTTGCGCGAGCTGGTCAGCGGCATGATCCCGATAAACACCGGAATCTTGATGTGTTTCGTCGCATCGTGGACGAGCCGGATTGACTCTGCGTCGTACACAGGCTGCGTCATGATGAAGTCGGCTCCAGCCTCCACCTTTTTCTCCAGCCGTTTGATCGCGGCTTCGATGTGGCGCACGTTGGGGTTGAAGGCTGCGCCCACGATGAACTGCGCCTTTTGTTTCAGCGGCCGGCCGGAGAACGAGATGCCTTCGTTGAGCTGTTTGACCATGCGGATCAAGTCAAACGACGTGACATCAAACACCGAGCTGGCTCCCGGCAAGTCACCAAAGCGGGAGGGGTCGCCGGTCACCACCAGCACCTGGTCGATGCCGAGCGCGTGCAGTCCCATCAAGTGAGACTGCTGCCCGATCAGATTGCGGTCCCGGCAGGCGATGTGTACGAGCGGATCGATGCCGTACTGGCTTTTCATGATCGCTCCCAGCGCCATGTTGCTCATCCGAACGTTGGCCAGCGAGTTGTCCGCCAGGGTGATGGCGTCCGCTCCGGCCTTGTGCAGCTCAAAACAGCCGGTCAAGAATCCTTCTGTGTCCAGATCCTTTGGCGGGTCAAATTCTACAATAATTGTAGTGCCGGTTTTGACCCGCTCCACGATGCTGGGTTTCTGCCGCTCCCTGACGCTGTACGAGGCGACGGACGGCCGCTCCGTCAACGCTTCGGACGGGTTGACGCGCGGCAGCGGTGCAAGTCCCTTCAGCGCTTCCGCCATGGCCCGGACGTGGTCCGGCGTGGTTCCGCAACAGCCGCCCAACAGGCGCACGCCTTGTTCCCGGAGGCGCAGCGCGCTCTCGGCAAAGTACTCCGGTGAGGACTTGTAGGCGTACTCGCCGTCGCTGATGCCGAGCCGGCCCGCATTGGGAAAGGCGGAGAGCAGCGCCCCATCCGGCACGCTCGCGCTCTCGAACGAGCGGAGAATCTCAGCCGGCCCCAGCCGACAGTTGAGACCGATGATGTCCGCCCCCGCCTTTTGCAGCTGGGAAAACGCCTCCGTCAGCGTATAGCCGTCACGGGTCCGTCCCACGTCCAGCGTCGCCAACTGGCAAATCAGCGGCAGGCCGGTGAGCGGGCGGATCACGTCAATCGCGAGCAGCAGTTCCTCCAGGTCGAGAAACGTTTCCAGAATCAAGCCGTCCACTCCGGCGTGCAGCAGCGCGATCGCCTGCTCTTCAAACTGATCGCGGTACTCGTCCAGCACTTTTTTCCGCACCCGTCCGGCGATGATGGAGCCGATGCTGCCGACGACATAGGCGTCGTCCTGTGCCGCCTCCCGGGCGATTGTGACGGCGACGCGGTTGATGCGCGTCACCTTGTGCTCCAGCCCGTAACGGGCGAGCGCGTCCCGATTGGCGCCGAACGTGTTGGTTTCCATTAAGCGCGCTCCTGCCTCGTAATACGCCTTGTGCACGTCGTACACCAGGCGCGGATTAGTCAGGCACAGTTCCTCAAAACTGACGCCCACCGGCACCCCCGAACGGTACAACTGGGTCGCCATCGCCCCATCCCCGACCAGCAGGTGGTCTCGCAAATATTCGCGCAAATCTTTTTTGGCTGTCAAATCCATCCCTTCTCTCCCATTGCTCTGTGAAAAGTCTATCGGTCTACAGGTCGAACGCGGACGGGCCGGCGTTGAAATACCGCGCCTCCGGATGGGCGAAGACCATCGCCGAGACGGAGGCTTCCGGCTCCATCATGAACCCTTCCGTAAGCTGGATGCCAATGTCCTCCGGTTTCAATAAACGGAACAGCTTGGCCTGATCCTCCAGGTTGGGGCAGGCCGGGTAACCGAACGAGACGCGAATCCCCTGATAACGGGCACCAAACCGCTCCAGCATGGTCATCTCCGCCGGATCGGGGAAGCCCCAGACGTCCCGCATCACGTGGTGCAGCCGCTCCGCGAAGGCTTCCGCCAATTCCAGCGCCAGCGCCTGCAGGACGTGGGAACGGAGGTAGTCCCCCCGCTCTTTCAACAGGGCGGAGCGCTCGCGGATGCCGGAGCCGGCCGTCACGGCCAAAAACCCGACGTAATCCATCTCGCCGCTCTCTACTGGCCTGAGGAAGTCAGACAGACAGAGATACGGTTCCTCCTGCTGACGAGGGAAGTGGAAGCGCTCCAGCAGACGGCTGTGGTCGCGCGGATCGTAGACGAGGATGTCGTCGCCATCCGCCTGGGCGGGGAAAAACTGATACATCCCGTGCGCCGTGATCGTGCCGTCCTGATTGGCTTCCGCCAGCAGCTCCTGCACCAGCTGATACAGCCCGGTCACTTTTTCATCTCCGGTCTCCAGCAGTTTCTCCACGTTGCCGCGGACGCCGAGATGCTTGCCGAGCAGCATCCGCAGGTTGAGGTAGGGCTGCAGATGGCTGATCGGATAGTGGCGCAGCACATGCCGCTCGCAGTCGGGCGGCACGTGAACGGGCACGGTGCGGTTGACGGCGGAGCGCTTCGGCTTGAGCGATGACGCCGCTGTTTCGGCCTGCTTCGTCGTCGACGCTTCCTCTTCCGCTGCCTGCTGAGCCGCACGCAGCTTTTCCCGTTCCACGGGGTCCTGCAGGCGGTTGACCAGGTCGAGCCCATCCATCGCGTCCTTGGCGTACAGCACGATTCCCTTGTACTCCGGCGCGATCCGGTTGGAGGTAAACTTGCGGGTCAGGGCCGCGCCGCCTACCAACAGCGGCACGTCAATCCCGGCTGCCCGCAGGTCCTGGGCGGTAATCACCATCTGCTGCGCCGACTTGACCAGCAGGCCCGACAGGCCGATCGCGTCTGGCTGCTCTTCACGGCAGGCGGCAATCAGCTGCTCCGGCGGCACCTTGATGCCCAGGTTGACCACTTCGTACCCGTTGTTGGCGAGGATGATCTCCACCAGGTTCTTGCCGATGTCATGCACGTCCCCTTTTACCGTCGCCAGCAAAATTTTCCCTTTGGTGGCCGTCTCCGTCTTTTCCATGTAAGGTTCCAGGAACGATACGGAGGCCTTCATCACTTCGGCGCTCTGCAGCACTTCCGCGACGATCAGTTGGTTGTCGTTGAACAGCCGGCCTACCTCTTCCATCCCGGCCATCAGCGGACCGTTGATGATTTCCAGCGGCGTGTATTTCTCCAGCGCCAGCTTCAGGTCGTCCATCAGCCCGTCCTTGGAGCCTTCCACCACGTAACGGGCCAGACGCTCTTCCAGCGTGAGCGACGACGCTTCCACGCGTACTTCCTTTTTCTTCTGCCGGTAAAACTCGGTAAAGGCGGCCAGCGTCTCGTCGTTGGTCTCAAACAGGAGCGCCTCTGCCAATCGCCGCTCCTCTTCCGGAATGGAGGCGTAGCGTTCCAGCTTCTCGGTATTGACGATGGCGTAATCAAGTCCGGCCAGAGTCGTATGGTAAAGGAAGACGGCGTTCAGCACCTCCCGTCCGGCCGCCGGCAGCCCGAACGAGACGTTGCTGATGCCGAGAATCGTCTTGCACTCCGGCATCGCCTCCTTGATCAGGCGGAGGCCTTCCACCGTCTCGCGGGCGGAGCCGATGTACTGCTCGTCGCCGGTGCCCACCGGAAAGACCAGCGGATCGAAAATGATGTCGCGCGGGTTGACCCCGAATCGATTGACCAGCAGATCGTAGGCGCGTTTGGCCACTTCCAGCTTCCGTTCCCGGGTGACTGCCATGCCGGTCTCGTCGATCGTGCCGACGACGACAGCCGCGCCGTACTTGTGAATCAGCGGCGCCACCTGTTCAAACCGCTCCAGCCCGTCTTCCAGGTTGATCGAGTTGAGAATCGCCTTGCCCTGCGAGTACCGCAGTCCAAGTTCCATGACGCGCACGTCGGTGGAGTCGATCATCAGCGGCGCTTTCACTTTTTTGATGACAAACTGCAGGAACTTCTCCATGTCCCCGTACTCATCCCGGTCCGGGTCGGCGAGACAGATGTCAATGATCTGTGCCCCCCGCTTTACCTGGGCGCGGGCGATGTCGGACGCTTCCTCGTACTTCCCGGCCGCGATCAGGTCGCGGAATTTTTTCGACCCGATCACGTTGCTCCTCTCTCCGACAAGCAGCGGCCGATTGTCTGCTTCCGCGTAGACGACCTCGATCCCCGACACGGCGCTGACCGGCTGTCCGGCCGGGACACGGGGCTTGCAGTCCTTCAATGCTTCCGCCAGCGCGCGGATATGCTCCGGCGTCGTGCCGCAGCATCCTCCGGCGACGTTGAGCCAGCCCTGCTCGGCAAACGCCCGCATCTTGGCGGCCAGTCCGTTCGGCGTCTCGTGGTAATGGCCGTTTTCATCCGGCAGGCCGGCGTTGGGATAACAGCTCACCCCGCACTGGGCCAAATTCGCCAGCGTGCGCAGATGGTCACGCATGAACTCCGGCCCGGTGGCGCAGTTCAGACCAATGGTAATCGGCTTCAGATGCTCCAACGAGACGTAAAACGCTTCGATGGTTTGCCCGGCCAGGGTCGTGCCCATCGGCTCAATCGTGCCGGAGATCATCACCGGCACTTCCCTGCCCAGCTCCGCGAACGCCCGGCGAATGCCGATGCCGCCGGCCTTGACGTTTAAGGTGTCCTGCGAGGTCTCCAAAAGCAGCGCGTCCACGCCGCCGATCAGCAGCCCTTTCGCCTGCCGGTAGTACGCTTCCACCAGCTCTTCAAAGGTGACGCCTCCCGTCAGAGACAGCGTCTTGGTCGTCGGCCCCATCGAGCCGGCGACGTAACGCGGCCACTCCGGGGTGGAATAGGCGTCAGCCGCTTCCCGTGCCAGCCGGGCTGCAGCGATGTTGATCTCCAGATCTTTGTCTGCCACGTCGTACTCGGCCAGGACGATCGAGGTGGCACCAAACGTGTTGGTCTCCACGATGTCCGCACCCGCCTCCAGGTATTTTTCATGAATGGAGCGGATCACGTCAGGACGGGTGAGATTGAGCAGCTCGTTACAGCCTTCGTAGGCATCACCGCCAAAATCATCAGCAGTCAGGCTGGCCTGTTGCAGCATCGTCCCCATCGCACCGTCCAGAATCAGAATTTTCCGGTAAAGCTGTTCACGAAGACTTATTTTCATGGGGCAAACTCCTTTTCTTCCAAACTCACACGCATTGGTCCGTGTACAATAAAAAATCCTCTTCTGTGTGCAACAAGAAGAGGATTTGTCCGCGAAACATACACGCATGACCATCCTCTTATCTTTCAAAGCACACGCTTTGCTGGAATTGGCACCTGGTAATCCGGTTGCCGAGGCTTCATTGGGCCAGTCCCTCAACCTCTCTGGATAAGAGTCGTCACTGTCTGTTATGCAGTTTTGTCAAACGGTAACGATGTTTGAATGTATCTTAACACCCCCTTTTCCTCGCGTCAATGTAGAATTTGTCTATTTTCTCCAGACTGCCCCCGCCCATTTTTTGCGAGCTGGTCATTCGCCCACAACAACCGGCACATTCGTGTATAGACTAAAGCATACGGAAAGGAGGGGAAACAACAATGAGTACTTCCTACTGCGGTTCCGGCTTTTTCGGTGACACGTTCGCAATTGTGCTCGTTCTGTTTATCCTGTTGGTCATCGTCGGGTGTTCGAACGACTGCAACTAAACGAGTGCGTACATCAACAAGGAGCCTAGCTAAACCTAGGCTCTTTTTTCGCTGGACAACCCTGTCCGCCTGCCGTTCCCTGCGGGACGTTTGCGCCTGATGCTGGTTCGTTGTCAGCCGCTGTCCGTTTTTGCTATGATGAAAAGCGATTCCGTACAAAGGAGCGAACCATTGTGGATCAATTGGTACCCTGTAACCGACAGGAATTCCTCTCTCGCCTGGAGACGGTGAAAGAGTTGGAGCACACGGATTTTGAGACATATTCAATCGTCAAGAATCAAGCGACGGGGCAGCACTACCTGCGTTATTCGTTTACGCATCTCAACCTGTTTGAAGGAGGCAGGCGGGACGAATACGACCACTTCCTCCCGCTGGAATCGGACGACGTGCTGGGCATTCTGTTTGGCGACCAGCCCTATCGCTTTCCCGATCACTGGCGCTCTCCCTATCTGCGCAGCGGGACGGATGAGCGGCTGATGCCGTTTGATCCCAGTGAAAACCACGATCTTAAGGAAGCGGCCGAAGCAGAACGATCGCTGCTCGCCAAGCTGGCCCAGTACAAGCGGCAGTGGCAGTCGGCCGACGACAAGGAACGGCTGACGCGGGACCTGTTCCACGATTTGGACGATTTGCTGAAAAAACCGGAAGAGTGAGTTGCATCCCGCAGGAGATGCCGCTATAATGCTAGAAGAATATCGTTGTCGCTGAAGAGGAGAGTACTCCGTCAGAAAGCAGAAGCGAGCCGGGGACGGTGGGAGCCCGGTGCAAACTGACGCGGGGAAGCGCACCTCGGAGACGCGTCCTGAAGGTCCGGACAGCCGGATTGCGTAGGGCACGCCGGGTCTGCCCGTTACCGCAGGCAAAGCGGCTTTCGCCTTTTCCCGTGCGGGAGGCGAGAGCAACAAGAGTGGCACCGCGGGAGTACAACCTCTCGTCTCTTCCCTGATGAGACGCAGAGGTTTTTCTATTTTTTAGATTCCAGACCGAAAGGAGAATTCCATGAGCTATAAGCATCAAGCGGCCAGCATCATTGCCGCAGCACTCACCCGCCTCGGCGCGGACCAATTTACCGCCGAAACCGTATACGACATGCTGGAAACGCCACCCAATCCCAGCATGGGGGATATCGCCTTCCCCTGCTTCCAACTGGCCAAGGCGCTTCGCAAAGCGCCGCCGCTGATCGCCTCCGAACTGGCCGGCGAGGTTAGCGGTACGCCGATCCGCGAAGTCAAGGCGGTCGGTCCGTACCTCAACCTGTTCCTCGATCAGCAAAGCGTCGCCCGCGACGTAATCGGCACGATCCTGACGCAGGGCAGCGCATACGGCAGCCGCGACATCGGTAAAGGGCGCAATGTGCCGATTGACCTCTCCTCCCCCAATATCGCCAAGCCGTTCTCCATGGGCCACCTGCGCTCCACCGTAATCGGCAACGCGATCGCCAACATCTTGGAAAAACACGGCTACCGTCCGATCCGCATCAACCACCTGGGCGACTGGGGGACGCAGTTTGGCAAGCTGATCGTCGCCTACAAGCTGTGGGGTGACGAAGAAAAAGTAAAAGCCGAGCCGATCAAGGAGCTGCTCCAGCTCTACGTCCGCTTCCACGAAGAGGCAGAAAAAGACCCGTCGCTGGAAGATCAGGGACGCGAGTGGTTCAAAAAGCTGGAGGACGGAGACGAGGAAGCGCGCCGCCTCTGGCAGTGGTTCCGCGACGAGTCGCTGAAAGAATTCATGAAAATCTACGACCTCATGGGCGTTCGATTTGACTCGTTCCACGGCGAGGCGTTCTACAACGACAAGATGGACCGCGTCGTCGCCATGCTGGAGGAACAAGGGCTGTTGACCGAATCTGAGGGCGCCCTGGTGGTCAATCTGGACGAGTATGACATGCCGCCGTGCCTGATCAAAAAATCGGACGGTGCCACCCTGTACGCCACCCGCGACCTGGCAGCCGCCCTGTATCGGAATGAAACCTATGACTTTGCCAAGGCCCTCTACGTCGTGGGCAACGAGCAGCGCCTCCACTTCCAGCAGCTGTTCAAAGTGCTGGAAAAGATGGGCTTTGAATGGGCCAAGGAAATGTACCACATCCCGTTTGGCATGATGCTCAAGGACGGCAAGAAAATGTCCACCCGCAAAGGAAAAGTGGTCCTGCTGGAAGAAGTGCTGGCTCAGGCCATCGAAGACGTGCTGAACGTGATCCGGGAGAAAAATCCGTCGCTGGAAAACAAGGAAGAGGTGGCTAGACAGGTTGGGGTTGGTGCGGTCATCTTCCACGACCTGAAAAACTACCGCCTGAACGACATCAATTTCTCCTGGGAGGAAATGCTTACGTTTGAAGGCGAGACCGGTCCGTACGTCCAGTACACGCACGCCCGCGCCTGCTCGCTGCTGCGCAAGGGCGAGTACGTGCCGATCAGCGAGGTGACGCTGCCCGAAGGCGCCCTGGACAGCAAGGAAGCCTGGGCGGTCATCACGCTGCTGAACAGCTTCCCGGAAGTGATCGACCGGGCGCGGGAGCAGTTTGACCCGTCGCAGATCGGCAAATACGTCATCGACCTGGCGCAGGCGTTCAACAAGTTCTACGCCAATGTCCGCATCCTGGCGGAAGAAGCAGACGTCAAGACGGCCCGTCTGCAATTGGTCGCCGCCGTGGTGACAGTGTTGAAAGAGGGGCTGCGCCTGCTCGGAATCGCCGCGCCGGAAGAGATGTAATCGCCTGTTGACGAAAATACACCCGTCAAAAAAACCGACGTTCCTGTTGTGACAGGACGTCGGCTTTTCTTTTCAATGGTGAACAGGTGCTACTTTTTCCCAAACCACGTCTTGCCGAGCAGCTCCACCACCTGCTTGGACAGGGAGCGCGGCGGCTCTGTTTCGGCGCCGGACGCGTCGACGAGACGGTACAACAGCGCCTTGTCGTCTGCCGGGTCCGACTTGGTCTCCAGCGTCAGTGCGCCAATCGTCCCCGCTTTCGTCCATTCCTCGATCATGATCTGATACTCGCCGGGAGCCAGTTCGATGTAGTCCCCGTCGGGCAGGTCGATCACGGCATAGCCGTCATGCTCGATTTCCGCATCGTATGTATGTCCGTTTGCCGCCTCATACAAGGCCAGCTCTTCCGGATTGTTCAGGTTTTCCCGGAGCGGAGCAAAATCCTCGATGGTAACCTTGACTCTTCGTTTCACACAGACTCCTCCTCGCTGACAGCGCACTGTACGGTTTACTCTCACACTCTACCATACGGCCGGTCAGCCTGTCACGGCCCGGCCAGCTGTCGCACCAGGGCAATTTCCTCCCGGTGGTCCCCGCCGGGCGGACGGGGCGTTTCCAGCACGACCGGAATTCCCCGCAGTTCTGGTGTCCGCAGCAGCGAGACGAACGCTTCCCTGCCGATCGCACCACGCCCGATCGGCGCGTGCCTGTCGCGAAAGGAGATGGCCGGATACACCGAATCGTTGAGGTGAACGGCGGCCAGCGCGTCCAGATACCCGAGATTCCGCATGCGGTCGGCCACCTGCTCCCAGTCGTCTCCCGTCCACAGCCCGCTGGCAAAGGCGTGGCACGTGTCGAAGCAGAAGCCCACCTTTTCCGGATGATTCAGCAGCTGCCGCACCTGGGTCAGTTCTTCCAGCGTTGTCCCCATGCGGCTGCCCTGGCCCGCGTTGTTTTCGATCAGCAGCTTCGCCGCACCGCTCCAGCCGTCCAGGATGTCGTTTACCATTCGGATCATCAGCCGGTACCCTTCCAGTACATCCGCCCCCTTGTATTGGCCGAAGTGGACGACCACCCCGATGGAACCGCATGATTCGGCGATTTCCAGGTCGTTTCGCAGTGAATCAGCAATCGCTTCCTTCAATGCGCCCGGCGCTGCGGCAAGATTGACAGGATAGGACGTGTGGGCGATGGAGACGATCCCCTGCTCTCGGCAAAAGGCGCGGCACGCCTCTGCATCCTTCGGGTCAAACGCTTTGAGCGTCAGACTGCGCGGGTTTTTGGGAAAGTATTGGAACGCGTCGGCTCCCAGCGCCAAAGCCGTCTTTGCTGCGGCCAGATACCCGCCGCGAATGCTGACGTGACACCCGACGTACACGCAACTCCCTCCCTGTGGCATGTGGTATCCAGGATCCTTTTCCGCGATTCACAGGCCGGATTGGAGACACTGCTCCGAAAGCGTCCCGCTGCGATTGGCCAGAACCTCCCGTTCGGAAGCCTGTCCGCAACAGTTTATCCCAATTGCAGGAAAATATTTGAAGGAAAAAATTGGCTAATGGTGAACTGGTATACTTTGATGTCTGATGATCACTGGGAGTAATGTGTTATGGTTGGCAGGAAAGTCCTGAAAATCATAAAAGAGGTCATATTGTTTCCGATAGAGCTGATGACTGGTTTGGTTACGGCAATTCGAAGTTTGATGAAGAAACCGAATGAAACCACTCTTGTGCTTCTGGTTTGTTTGTTGATTACGCTTATTGCAGGTTGGGAAATCTTCAATCTTCCAGGTACTTGAGTGAGCACTTCAGAACAAATTTTGAGAAACCACCCCTCAAGTCGAATACGTTGAGGGGTGGTTTTGTTGTTGAATATGAAGGACAACTTCCGTTGTGCGTGAAAGCGGCCCGTCCTGATACGCCGACTGCGGCCGCTCTATGCGTTTGGCGTGCGCCTGTACCGGTCGGCGGGCGGACGGATGCCGGTATGCGCCTGCACCAGCACCCGATCGTACCGCTCCGACGCCCCCGGCGACGGTCGGCTCAACCAAGTGCCCAGCATCGCGCCGAGGAACCCGAGCGGAATCGAGACCAGGCCCGGATTGGCCAGGGGAAACAGCGGTTCGGCCAGAATCATGCCGTGCTCGGGATGCATTACCGACGGGCCGAGACTGACGAGCAGGAGCGAAGCCACAACACCGGTGATGACTCCGGCGATCGCTCCCTGCACCGTAAACCGCCTCCAGTACAAGGTAAACAGGATCATCGGCAGGTTGGCCGAAGCCGCCACAGCAAAAGTGAGCGCCACGAGAATCGCCACGTTCATCTTCTCCGCGCCGATCGCCAGCCAGATGGAGACGAAGCCGACAGCGACGGACGACGCCTTGGCGACCAGCACCTGCTCCCGTTCGGAAGCCTGCCCGCTGCGGACGATGTGGCTGTAGACGTCGTGGGCGAACGCGGAAGACGCGGCGAGCACCAATCCGGTCACGACTGCCAGTATCGTGGCGAAGGCGACGGCCGAGATGTAGGCCATCAGGAATTCGCCCCCCAGCGCATCAGCCAGCAGCGTCACCGTCAGATTTCCCCCAAACCCGGCCTGATTCAGGGTCTGCCAGCCGATAAACGCGCACGCGCCGAATCCCAGCAGAATGGTCATCAGGTAAAACGCCCCCATGATCCAGGTGGCCGTGATGATCGACTTGCGCGTGGTGACTGCGTCCTTCACCGTAAACAGCCGGGCGATGATGTGCGGCAGGCCGGCCGTGCCCAGGATCAGCGCCAGATGCAGCGAAAGGATGTCCAGCGGCTTGACGTACTGGTTGCCCGGATAGAGGTACCGCTCCCCGAGCGGAGTAGCCGTGCTGACGTAATCAAACAGCGCTGCCAGGCTCCAGTCAAAGCGGGCCAGCACGATCATGGAAACGATGCAGGTCCCCGTCAGGAGCAGAATGGCCTTGATAATCTGCACCCAGGAGGTGGCCTCCATCCCGCCAAAGACGACGTAGATCGTCATCAGGCTGCCCACCACCATCACCGCGGTCTTGTACTCGATGTCAAACAGGTGGTGGATCAGCGCTCCCGCCCCCACCAGTTGAGCGATCATGTAAAAAATCGTGATCAGCAGTGTCGTGCAGGCGATCACCCCGCGCAGCCCTTTGCTGTCAAAGCGAACGGCGATCGCGTCGGCCAGGGTGTATCGCCCCAGGTTGTGCAGCGGTTCCGCGATCAAAGACAGCATCACCAGATAGGAGACGAAAAATCCGATCGCGTAGAGAAAGCCGTCAAATCCGTACAGGGCGATCGTACCCGCAATGCCGAGGAAAGACGCAGCGCTCATGTAGTCTCCCGCGATGGCTACGCCGTTCTGCAAACCGGTCAGACGGTTGCCCGCAGCGTAGAACTCACGCGGGTTGACCGCCCGCCTGGCTGCCGAATACGTGATGAACAGCGTGCCGATAATGACGCTGCAAAAGAAAATCACCGCAGACATGCCAGCCTCCACTTCCGCCTGAATGGCAAAGAAGCCGGGGCGTACACCCCAGCATCTCCAGTTTCCTGTATACTTATCCGCGGGCTATGCCGTTTCCTTCATGCCCGTATTGGCCTTGACCAGAATTTCTTCAAATTTGGCGTCGTCCCGCGAGGAGGAAAAGTACGTGCCGATCCATGCGGCCAAAAAGCCCAGCGGGATGGAGACGATGCCCGGATTGCTGAGCGGGAAGAGCGCTTCGCCGACGAGAATCGCCTTGCCCGGCTCCGGATGCCAGACGTTCGGGCTGAGGGCGACCAGGATCAGGGAGCTGAACAGCCCCACCAGCATGCCGGTCACCGCTCCCGTCGTGTTAAAGCGGCGCCAGTAAATGGTGAAGATGATCACCGGCAGGTTGGCGCTGGCTGCCACCGCAAACGCGAGCGCCACGAGAAAGGCGACGTTCAGCTTTTGCGCGAACAAGGCAAGCAGGATGGAGATGACAGCCACGCCGACCGACGCCCACTTGGCCGCCAACATCTGCTCGCGCTCCGACGCTTTGCCCTGCCGGATCACGTGGCTGTAAAAATCGTGCGCAAAGGCGGACGCAGCCGACAGGACCAGCCCCGCCACCACAGCCAGGATCGTGGCGAAGGCGACGGCGGAGACAAACGCGAACAGGAAGTTCCCCCCGAGGTACTGCGCCAGCAGCGGAGCGCCCATGTTGCCCGCCGGGTCCATGTTGTCCTGCCCGACGAACGCAGCCGCACCAAAGCCCAGGAAAATGGTCATGACGTAGAAAATGCCGATGATCCAGGTGGCGTACACTACCGACTTTCGGGCGGTCGGCGCATCCTTCACGGTAAAGAAGCGAATCAGGATGTGCGGCAGGCCGGCCGTGCCCAGCACCAGCGCCAGGTTGAGCGAGATCGTGTCCAGCCCGTCCTTGAACTTGTTGCCGGGATGGAGAAACTTCTCGCCCAGCGGCGTTGCCGTCTGCATGTGTTCAAACATGGCCGTAAAGCTGAAGCCAAATTTGGCAAACACCATCAGTGAGATGATGAACGTGCCGGCCATCAACAGCACCGCCTTGACGATCTGCACCCAGGAAGTGGCGGTCATCCCGCCGAAGACCACGTACACCGTCATCAAGGCGCCGACGATCAGCACGGACGTGGTGTATTCCAGCCCGAGCAAAAGTTTGATCAGCGCGCCGGCCCCCACCAACTGCGCGATCATGTAAAAAATGGAGATGGCGACGGAGTTGAGCGCTGCCACGCCGCGAATCTGCTTGTTGTTGAAGCGCGCCGCAATCATGTCCGCCATCGTGTACTTGCCCAGATTTCGCAGCGGTTCGGCCACCAGGTACAGCACGACCAGGTACGCGACGAGAAATCCGATGCTGTAGAAAAAGCCGTCGAAGCCAGACAGCGCGATCATCCCGGCGATGCCGAGGAACGAAGCTGCCGACATGTAGTCGCCGGCGATCGCCAGGCCGTTCTGCCATCCGGTCAGGCCGCCCCCGGCGGTGTAAAATTCGCTGGTCGTATTGGTTCGCTTGGAAGCGTAGTAGGTGATGATGAGCGTCAAGATGACAATGGCCAGAAACAGCAAAAACGCGGTTACGTTCATACCTGTTTCCCTCCCGTCTCCTGTTTGATCTGTTCCACCATCCGGTCAAACTCTTCCGAACGCTTGGTGTAGATGATACAAAGCGTCCAGGTCATGATGAACTGGGCAAAAGCAAATACCCATGCCCAGGTGATCACCCCGATAGCGGGACGGTTCAGGACTTCAAAGTAAGAGGTCATGATCGGGAGGGTGAAATAGAACACGAAGAAAAAAATGGAATAAGGCAGAATGAAAGCTTTTTTTCGCCTCAGCAGTTCCTTGAAGGCGGCGGAACGGCTTACGGCCGTGTAGTCAATCGACTGCGGCTTCGACTTTCCTTGGACCGCCGGGCTCGTATTTCCCATTGGAACTCCCCCTCTTGCAAATGTGGCGCCTACTGGATTGTAAGCGCTTCCTTTAGTTTTTTTACAGTTTACAAAAAAATATCAATATTGCGTATATTTTTGCGTATCTTGCACAATCTCGTGCGCCACATGCACAAAACGAGGAATCAGCGCAGGCAACCTTTACCCTTCCAAGCGTTTCAGCAGGTCTTTTGCCGCCGTGCGGGAGACGGGTACGCGCACTTTTTTCGGTCCTTTCAATATCAGGTTGTACGCCCCGTTGAACCATGGCTCCAGCTCGCTGACGTACTGCAGGTTGACCAGGTAGCTCTTGTGCGTGCGGAAAAAGGAATGGGCTTGCAGCTTTTCCTCCAACTGCTGCAAGGTCATCCGGGTGGTGTACACCTCTGTCTCCGTGCAGATGCGCACTACCCGATCGTCCCGAACGGCGTACATGATCGCGGCCGGATCGATCACCACCAGCCGGCTGCTCTCTTCCACAATCAGCTTGGAGACTTTTCCCGCCTGCGGCCCGGATGTCTCCGCGAGCCGCTTGCGCACGCGCTGCAGTGTTTCCCGCAGACGTTGGGGTTCCGTCGGCTTCAGCAGGTAATCGACGGCATTCAGCTTGAACGCTTCCACCGCGTAGTCCTCGTGGGCGGTCGAAAAGACCAGCAGCGGGCGATCCTTGCGCGCCGCCAGCATGCGGGCTGCCTGATCCCCCTCCAGTTCCGGCATTTTGATGTCCAGAAACACCACGTCCGGGTCGTGCTCTTCCACCAGGCGCAACAGTTCCCTGCCATTGGAGGCACAGGGCAGGAGTTCTACGTCGCTTTCCTGCTGAAGCAGGTAGGTCAGCTCTTCCCGAGCCAGGTGTTCGTCTTCGGCTATCATGACACGAATGACCATCTAGGCATCCTCTCCTCCTCTGTGAGGTATGAAAAAGGTGATCCGGCTGCCCCCCTCCGGTTTGTTGGCAAAACGCAGACGGGCTGATTGGCCGAGCAGGCTGACCAGCCGCTGGTTGACGTTGTAGACGCCGATCCCGTTTCCGTCGCGGCTCTCCAGCGGCATCTCGCCCAGCTTGTCCAGGATGTCCGCGGGGATGCCCGCACCGTTGTCCTCGATGACCACGGCCACCCGTCGTCCGTCCTGCTTTACACGCACCTCGATCTCCCCGCCGCTGGTCTTGCCCCGCAGGCCGTGGTGAATGCTGTTCTCCACGAGCGTTTGCAGCGTTCCCGGCGGGATCAGCGCTTCTTCGACTCCGTCGTCCGCCTCACAGCGGACGACAAACTGTTCCGCAAAGCGAATGTTGATGATCTCCAGATATGCGTTCAAGTGATTCAGTTCCTGTCCGACGGTGACCAGCGGGCTCGCCGTCAGCTTCAGGTTGAGGCGCATGAACACGCCGAGCTGGATCGTCATGTGCCGCGCCAGATCGGGATTGATCCGAATCAGGGTGACGATGGAATTGAGTGTGTTGAACAGAAAATGCGGCTGAATTTGCGCCTGCAGCATCCTGAGCTCCGCATCCTTCATCAGCCCTTTCATTTTCTCAGCCAGGGTCAGCGTCAGCTGATTGGACAGCAGGTTGCCCAGTCCTTTGGCCAGTGCTTCCTGCACCTTGCCGATCTGTTGGGGACGGCGAAAATACAGCTTGATCAATCCGACCACGCTGTCCCCTTCCCGGATCGGCACCACCACTGCCGCTTGCAGCGGACAGTGCTTTTGCCCACAGGAGACGCTCTCACGGGTAAGTCCCGTCTCGATGCCGCCGCTGAACATCGCCCGCCGGTCCAGATCGCTTCCGATCGGCTCGCCGGGCAGGTGGTGATCCGCTCCGGCACCGACGTGGGCGAGCAGGCGCTCCCGGTCGGTGACCGCCACAGCAGCCGCCTTCGTCTCCCGCAGCAGCAGCTGGGCGGCGGCTTGAGACGTCTGCGGCGTCAGGCCCTGCTTGAGATGCGGCAGAATCCGCTCGGCAATGGTAAAGGCCCGTTCCGCTTCCGTCGCGGCGGAGCGCTCCTCCTCTTTCAGGGCGACGTGAATCATCGTGGTAAAGATGGCGATGGAGATGCTGTTGGTCAACACCATGGGAATGCCGATCAGATTGACGACAGTCCGAACCAGCTCGGGAGGATGTGCGAAAATCAGCAGCAGCGACATTTGGATGATGGGGGCGAACATGCCGATAAACAGCGCTTTGGCGGGAGAGATTACCCGCTCCTGGGAAAAAAAGCGCGCCACGTAACCGGCGAAGAGACCGGTGATCGGCACGGATAGTCCCGCCGGCCAGGCGGCAAATCCACCCAGGCTGTAGAGATGAGCTCCGGCGATCAAGCCCGCTCCCAGTCCCACCAACGGCCCGCCCAACAGCCCGCCGATCACCACGCCCACCAGGGTGGAGTTGGCGATCGCTTCATCGGACTGCAGGGAAAAGATCCAGAAAGCGGGGTGGTACACCTCCTCCCGCACCACCACGCCCGCATAGGTGCCGGCCATTCCGAACAGGCCAAACAACAGCGAATACGCAATCGACGTCCCGAGGTGAACGTCCCGGTCCAGCAGTTGGCGAAACAGCGGGATGCGCGTCAGAATAAAGGCGAGCGTAAGCAATATCCCCATCCGCTCAATCAACAACAGCGTCAACTGTTCCACTGCGCCATCCCTCCGCAACTCTCTCCATCTGTTAACAATTCCGCTTTCGCTTTTGCTTTCCCTGCTGGACAGACAACTTGGCTGGGCGCCCTGCATAGGCTGGATGTGCAACGCTTCATGCGGAAGGGTGACCGATTATGTGCGGAATTGCTGGATGGGTTGACTGGGAAAAAGACCTTTCCCGGGAGAGAGCCACGATTGAAACCATGACACAGACGCTGACCAGCCGGGGACCTGACGACGAGGGATACTGGCTGTCGCCGCGGGTCGCATTTGGACACCGACGGCTGTGCGTCGTCGACCCTGCGGGCGGCCGTCAACCGATGACGCGCTACCGGGGCGGACACGCCTATACCTTGATATACAACGGAGAGCTGTACAACACGGACGATCTTCGCCAGATTCTAGTGGAAAAGGGCCATACGTTCCACTCTCACTCGGACACGGAAGTGCTGCTCGCTTCCTACATCGAATGGGGCAGCGAGTGTGTCCACAGGTTGAACGGCATCTTTGCCTTTGCGGTCTGGAACGAACGGGAGCAAACCCTGTTTCTTGCCCGCGACCGTCTGGGGGTAAAGCCGCTCTTTTACGCCAGACGGGGCAGTTCGTTTCTGTTTGGGTCAGAGCTGAAGGCGCTGTTGGCCCATCCGGATGTAGAGCCGGTCTTGTCCCGGGAAGGGATCGCGGAAATTTTTGCTCTCGGTCCGGCCCGGACACCTGGACACGGCGTTTTTCACGACGTCTTTGAACTACGCCCCGGCTGCCACCTGACGGTCACCCGCGAGCGCTTCACCATCAAGCGGTACTGGCAAGTGGAAAGCCGCCCCCACACCGACGACGCGGACCGAACCGTCCAAACCGTACGGACGCTCTTGATCGATTCAATTCAGCGGCAGCTGGTCGCGGACGTCCCGGTCGCCACGCTGCTCTCCGGCGGGCTGGACTCCAGCGCCATCACCGCGATCGCGGCCGAGACCTTCCGGCGCGACGGACGGGGCCCGCTCCACACCTATTCCATCGACTATGTGGACAACGACCGCCACTTCCAGGCAAACGCCTTTCAGCCCAATGCCGACGCCCCGTACGTGCAGAAGGTTTCCCGCTTCTTTGGGACCATTCACCACGCCATCGAGATTGACACGCCCGAACTGGTGGATGCCCTGCGCACCGCCGCGTACGCTCGCGACTTGCCCGGCATGGCTGACGTTGACGCGTCTCTTTACCTGTTTTGCCGCGAGATCAAAAAGGAAACGACGGTGGTCCTCTCCGGGGAGTGCGCAGACGAAATCTTTGGCGGCTACCCCTGGTTCCACCGCGAGGATCTGCTCCACTCCCGCACGTTCCCTTGGTCACAGGCCATCGAACAGCGGGCCGCCTGGCTTTCGCCCGATCTGCGGGAGTGGGTGAAACCGGTGGAATACGCAGCGCAGCGGTATGAGGAGACGCTTGACGAGGTGCCGCATCTGCCCGGCGAAAGTCCGCTGGAAGCACGCCGCCGGGAAATGTTTTACTTAAACCTCACCTGGTTTATGAACACGCTGCTGGATCGCAAGGACCGGATGAGCATGGCGGCCAGCCTGGAAGCACGTGTGCCGTTTTGTGACCACCGGCTGGTGGAATACGTCTGGAACATCCCCTGGTCGCTAAAAATGTGGGGCGGCCGCGAAAAGGGCATTCTGCGCAAGGCACTGGAGGGCATCGTGCCGGACGACGTCCTGTACCGCAAAAAAAGCCCCTACCCGAAAACGCATAATCCTGCGTACACGGAAGCGACCCGCACCTGGCTTCTGGAGATTCTAAACGATCCCTCCTCTCCCCTGCATCAGCTGATCGACACGGCAGCGATCAGACGCCTGGCCATGACAGATGCGAAAGCGACGGACGTCCCGTTTTTCGGCCAGTTGATGAGCACGCCCCAACTGTTTGCCTACCTGGCACAGATGGATGTGTGGTTGCGGGCGTATCACGTCACGATCCGTTCCTGACGAAAAAAGCTCCTCGACCCCACTTACGGGGTCTTGAGGAGCTTTCTTTTTTTCCTGACGGCGTTCCGCTTCGCGGCCGGTTGGGCGGTCGGCTTTGCGGCGGGAATGATGAACGGTTCGGCAGCTGCCGCTGGCTTCGCCGAACAGGAACGGTATCGGATATCAAACTGTCGGGCTGTGCGTTTGGCGATGGAAAAGGGACTGGACGGCCCTGTGCGAACAAAGCGGTAATCAATGCAAACGCGGGTGGCGCCTCCGGTGAGCACGGCCCGGACCACTTTTTGATTGGGGCGATTTCGCACGATGCGCAGCGATTGGACCATGGTGGGGAACAACGGCACGTCCCCTGCCGGCACGCACAGTTTACCTTTGACGAGGCGCAGGTTCAGATTGCACACCATCACCCGTGTCAGTCGCTTCCCCCAATATCGACGAAAATACCGGGCTATTTTGCGTCGAGTGTTAAACCGATCCGGCAAGGGGGTGTAGTCGACGCCGTTGACCGTGTAGATGACCTTGCGACGCGGAGAAGACATCACCCTGCTCCAGACCTGTTCCGCCTGTTCGATCATGTTTCGGAAAAAGCGTTCGTGATCCAAGAAATCACCTCCTCCTAAAACCTATGGAAGAGGGCTTGTGCTAGTACGCCCGATTAACCGCCTGTTTTTCCGGCGTGAGCCGTCACGACAGGCTGTTCGCTTGCTTCGTTCGGGTGCCTGAAAGGCGGGAGTATGTATTGACGATATGCTCGAAGGAGTTGGCAAACATTCGGATTTGGGGAGCGAGTTGAAGGTTTCTTTGAGGACATCCCTCGCTTGCGTCGGGAGAAGCAGGCAATAAAAAAACCGTCTGGTGACCAGACGGTTTTGCGTACGTCGTGATAGCAAGGAATGCTGTAAGCCAGGTTCTGTGTCTCCCGTGCTGCAAGCGGGGCTTTTTCCCCTCGCACCAAGAGCGGTAGTCATCTATCTATGGCAGCTTACAGCCGCCATCCGTCCCTCCGTTCATTTCCTTCGGGACGGTTCCCCTACCAAATTTGGGTTTCTCGCTCGCAGGGTTTACCGCGTTCCATCTCCCCTGTCGCCAGGGAAGCTCCGTTTCTGTGGCACTTTCAGCGTACTCGGGTCTCAGGGAGAACCCTTTCCGCGCCGTCAGCGAAGCCGAAGCCTCACTGCCCTGGTTTGCACCAGGTACGAACACTCCAGGCATCTCAGCCTGGGCGAGCCTGGACTTTCCTCTACCGCCGACCGAGAACGGCCGCGGCAGCGACTACCCACATTCCTTGCTATACCGAATCAGTACCATATAATTTAGCACATGGCGGATGTTCAGTCAACGAGAATCATCTGGCAAGCATGGCAAATTGTTAACAGGACCCGCCTGTAGTACAATGAGGGACAAAGGAGGGCTGAGCGTGATCACCATTACTCCGGCCGCTGCCGCTCGTCTGTCCGCGTTGATCGCACAAGAGCAGGACGCCGACCGTCTGGGCATCAAAATCATTGCAACCACATCGGGCTGCGGCAGTTTAGCGTACAGCATTGCCATCACGGAGGCGAGCCGCATGGACAAATCGATCGACGTGAGTGGCATACGTCTGTTTTACCGCGAAGAAGAAAAAGACATGCTGAACGGAATTATTGTGGACTTTGATCCAATGACCGGCCGATTTTCTCTCGCCCATCCCCGTCCGCCGCAGACCGGCTGCCCGTTATCTCACTGACAGGAGGGATTTTTCATGCTGCTGCTTCCATTTGAAAATAGCGTTCCCCGGATTCACGAATCCGCATTCATCGCCCGCGGGGTCGTCATCTCCGGCGATGTGACCATCGGCGAAGACACCTCGATCTGGTACAACACCGTCATCCGCGGCGATATCGCGCCCACCGTCATTGGCCGCAGGGTGAGCGTCCAGGACAACAGCACCTTGCATCAAAGCCCCGGCAAGCCGCTCATCCTGGAAGACGAAGTGACAGTCGGCCACAACGTTGTGCTGCACAGCTGCATCGTTCGCCGCGGGGCCCTCATCGGCATGGGCGCGATCGTCATGGACGGCGCGGAAGTGGGCGAAGAAGCGATGGTGGCCGCCGGTGCGCTGGTTCCGCCGGGGATGAAGGTGCCACCCCGCTGCCTGGTGGTGGGCTCTCCCGCCAAGGTAAAGCGGGAACTGACAGAAGACGACTTCCGCGAGATGCGCCGCATCCGCCAGTCCTATGTGGACAAGGGGAAAATCTACCGGAAGCTGGAGGAACAGCCGCTCAGCCGGTAAGCGTGCATGAAAAAAGCCGCGTCTTGGCGGCTTTTTTTATTGCGCTCAAGCCTTTTGCCCCTCGTCGTTCGCAGTAAAAAGCACGCATGTCGTCAACACGTCTTGGCCGCAAGTCACGCCGCCCGCTGCAGTTCCTTGCTGCGGATATGCTCAAACAGACGATACGAACGAATGGCTGTCTCCAGGTGCAGACGTGCCGGTTCTTTTGTGGTCACATGCCGTTGAAAAAAGGCAGACAAACGGTAGATCACCCGGCAGTACCTGCGCAGATGGCGGTCACCGATCACGCCGGCCAGCAGGAACGCGACACCCGCCGCCACGCACCACGGCAGCGGCGCAAACGGCAGCGTCAGCAAAAACCCGGCGAAGAACCACACCACCAGATTGGTGGAGCATCCGGCATTGACAATGTCGGCCCTGGCGATCTCACGCCAGGACTCCAACCGCTTTTCCCCGTGATAGCTGAAGACCTTGTGCTCTGCACCGTGAAATTTTTTCAGCTCCCGCGGAAAGATGAAGTGCAATCCCGCCACATACACGGCAGCCCACCACGAATCGACCACGGCCAGACGCGGAAAGGCGACCGCCGCGATCACATACAGGACGAGCGCCAGATGCAGCAGCTGATACGGCCAGGGGAAGGAAAAACAAATGCGCAGCCATATTTTTCCGATGGTCCGAAAGGTGATTTTTTCCGCCCAGAGGTGAATGACACCGTCTTTCACTTCTGCGCAGGCCAGCACGTTCCGGTCGTGAAATATGACACCGCGTCCAAAAGACATGCCCATTATCATGTTATTCGCTATTCTCCTTCCGCTCCCTAGTCGGTATAATTATATGAATGTACGTGTGTAATTGAAGGAGGTCTCACCATGATCCGCATGGTTCCAACCACACCACTGACTCCGCGGCACGACCCATGGGAGCCGCTTTTTAACGCGACGCCGCCTGCTTACAAGCTGACCAGCGTCGAATTGACCGTGACCAATCTGTGCAATCTCCGCTGCGAGCATTGTGCCGTCGGCGATACATTGCGATTCAAGGACGATCCCGCTCTGCCTGTCGACCTGATTCTGCGTCGGCTGGACGAAGCGGAAGACCTGCTTACACTCAGTATAACAGGCGGGGAACCGATGTACAGCGAACGGACCGTGCGAGAGGTGATTCTGCCGATCCTGCGCTACGCGGCGGACCGCGGCCTGCGCACACAGATCAACTCCAACATGACCCTGCCGTTCTCTCGGTACGAACAAATCCTGTCTTACATAGACGTGATGCACATCTCCTGGAACTGGTCTACGCCCGAAGAGTTCCTTGAGATTGTCTACGCAAAAAGCGGGCGAACGGTTTCACTCAAACAAGCAGAACAGCAATTTGCCCAAATCGGGGAAAATGCGCGAAAACTGGCGGAAGCCGGCGTGTTTGTCTCTGCGGAGACGATGCTCAACACGCGGACGTGGAAAAAAATGGACACCTTGCATCGGCAGATTCAGGAGATGGGCTGCCGCCGTCACGAAGTCCATCCGATGTACGCCAGCGACTTTGCCCGCGATCTGCAGGTGCTGACGCTGGATGAACTGCGCACCGCGATCCATTCGCTCCTGGACGTGCGCAACGAAGAGGTGTGGATGCTGTTCGGCACGCTTCCCTTCTTCGCCTGCAGCCCGCTGGAAGAGGACCGGGAGCTGATCCTCCGGCTGCGGGAAGCGAAAAACGTCACCGTGCGCAACGACCCCGACGGCCGGAACCGCTTGAACATCAACATTTTCACCGGCGACGTCATCGTTACCGACTTCGGGGACGTAGCGCCGCTCGGCAACATTCAAAACGACCGGCTCCAGACGATGTTTCAGCGTTGGCAAGAGCATCCGCTCAACCAGACGATCAACTGTCACTGCCCGGCGGTCAACTGCGCCGGCCCCAATCTGCTGGTTGCCAACACCTACTACGCCGATACCAACTTCAAGCAGCGTAAAGCGCTGGTCTAAACGGGTAGACTAGGGACAGAGGTGATGATCGATGAGCAGGCGCAGACGTCCCCTCGTCCCGCAGGCACAGCACGGGCTGGACCGGCTGAAAGCCAAGGCGGCCGGGGTGAACGACCCTGAGCAGGCCAAGTATGAAGTGGCAAAAGAGCTGAACATTCCCCTGACGAGCGGCTACAACGGCCACCTCACCGCCCACAGCGCCGGCCGAATCGGCGGTCAACTGGGCGGCAGCATGGTCAAGGAACTGGTGCGGTTGGCCTTGGAGCGGATGAAATCTCATCCGTGACCCTAATCCGCACAGCCAGGGTGATACGCATAATGAACAAGGACGGGCGCTCCCCGTCCTTTTCGTGTACAGACCGTTTATTTCATTGTTTGAAAACTCCCTCCAAGATACTCCCCGGTTTCCGCATCATACATGCCAGTGGCCAAGCAGTTTTGGATCAGGCCGAAACGAGGATGTTCCAGCCCATTTGGATAATAGACCTGAACAGCCAAGACTACGCGATCTTTGGCGATTTCGGTGGAAACGGCGTCATCTCCCGTAAGTTTCACAAATTGCTCGTACGTCATGTACTCGGTCAGCTTCACTTCCGCGTTATGTTCTTCCAGGTATTTATCGTCAAGAACACCGCTTTTGGTGGCTTTGAAGGACTGGCTATGCACGGCCAATTTGTCAGCGTTCCCTTTTAGAATGGGTTCAGGATTTTTGTCGAGCGGCTTACTGTCGGCTTTTACCTCCGCGTACGCTTTCGGAGTGACTGCGTCCTCGTTTCCGTCGCCTTGAAATGCGAACGCATAAGCACCGACCGATCCAACCAAAACGAACGCGAGAGACAGCGAAAGTATCTTCCTGTTCATTTTGTTCATCTCCTTCCCACAGCTTTAAGACGTCAGGAAATTCCTATTCGTTCCAGTTCATTTTCGGATGTTCCCCTTACGCCGCCGTGTTGCCCGCTGTCATTGGTTGTTTTCACTGCCGTTCCGTTTACAAGTGAAAAAGAAGTGAAAAAGGAACCGCTTGACGTCCATCGCGGTTCCCCTGTGATTTTTGTATGGTGCGCTTTAGCGCAGACGATCAAATTGTTTGGCCCTCGGCTTGCGCGGCCCGAACATAGAGCGGCTGATATCGTTTACCCTGTGGAAGGAATCGAACATCTGGTCGAGCACTTCCACCAGCTCGCGAATCTGCACCACTTTGCCGTAGACACCGTCAAAATGGTGGCGAATCGTTTTGCTGTTCAGTCGTAACAATGACCGCACCTCCTTCGGTTCCTCTCTTATCACCCTATGCCGCATGGGCCTGAAAGGAAATGTGGAGGCAGCAGCCGCTATCGCCCATTTTTGGCGGCAGGTGTGCCGATCAAGTGCCAGCTGTTTGAAATGCGCGTCACTTCCTGGCCGCTCGCAGCCCGTGCCCAACAAGGCTGGTTACAGCTCGTACAGTTCAGTACGCCGATCGGCAAACACGGGAATCCGTCCCCGCACCTCGTCCACCAGCGCGAGGTCCAGCTCGGCGAACACAATCTCCTCCTGCTGCATCCCTTCCGCGATCACTTCCCCCCACGGATTCACCACCATCGAATGGCCGCAAAACGTGTTGCCGCCACCCTCGCCGACGCGGTTGCAGGCGACGACGTACATCTGGTTTTCGATCGCGCGCGCAATCAGCAGTTGGCGCCAGTGATCCAGCCGGGGGTGAGGCCACTGCGCGGGCACGCACATGACTTTGGCCCCTTTGAGCGCGTGGACGCGCAGCCACTCTGGAAAACGGATGTCGTAACAGATGACAGAACCCGCCGTCTGTCCGTCCAGTATGTACAATCCAGGCTTCTCTCCCGCCGCCAGGTACTTTTCTTCGTCCATCAGGCGAAACAGATGAGCTTTGGAATAGGACCCCGCCAGGTTTCCTTCCCGGTCAAACACAAACGTGGTGTTGTAGACGCGCCCGTCGCGGCGTTCGGCAACGGAACCGCCGATGACGTGGGCCTTCAGTTGCACGGCAACTTCCCGCAGCAGCGTTTTTGCGCGCTCGCCATTGTCATCTGCGATTTCGTCCAGGCGGGTCAGATCGTACCCCGTATCCCACAGTTCAGGCAAAACCACCAGATCCGGCTGCTGCTTGGCCTCCGCCAATTGGTTTACCAACCTGCGCACCGTTGCCGCATTCAGGTCAGGCCGGCCGAACGCGATATCCATCTGCAGCAAGGCAACATTCCACTTCATGCTTCTCCCCCCTATTAATATTGTCTTTATCGTAGCTTTCCGCTATCGGGAGTTCAAGTGTAATCTCGCTCGGCGCATGCGTCCGGTGCAAAAAAACCCCCGAGGAAATTCCTCGGGAGACGAACGGGTCGTTTACGAACGAGGGCGCGGGCGGCCTTCCAGACGGGTGACGCGCACTTCCAGGCGTTCCACACGGCGGTCCAGTTCGCGCACCTGTGCCTCCAGGCGGCGCAGGCGGCGGTCTACGTCATCACGCGGCGGTGTCGGCGATTCGCGGATTGGAATAAAAAGCGTCTGGCCAATGTAGATAAAGAATGGAGGCTGAAGGTTGTTGGCGCGGATCAGATCCTGCACCGACACTCCAAAGCGGGCAGCGATTGAATTTAGCGTGTCGCCGGGGCGGACTACATAATTCACGCATGACCATCTCCTTTTGGGATAGTAATTCGTTAATAACCTATTCCTGCCTGCGAAGCGAGGAGATAAACCAATACCCAATTTCAGCAGATTGGTCAAACACCCATGAAATTCGCCGTGACAGGCTCTGCCCATTCGATGTCGGCAAATGCCAGCGGTGAGGCAACGGATGAAGGTTGTTTCTTCAGAACGTCCCTTGGTTGCGGATGAAAAAAACCTTTGGCCCCCGCAGCAGGTGACCAAAGGTTTTTGACCGTATATCCGTTACGATTTGAAGACTGGCTCGGCAAACTGCGCCAGCTTTTCCTTCGAGCTTTTTTCCACATCGGCATGCAGGCTGTTGCCGTGTGCGTCCATCGTGACGATGGCGGCAAAGCCCTTGACGCGCAGGTGCCACATCGCTTCCGGAATGCCGAATTCCATAAAGTCGACGCCTTCCACTTCTTCAATACAATCGGCATAGTACTGAGCCGCACCGCCAATCGCATTGAGGTAGACGGCACCGTGTTCCTGCAGTGCCTTCAGCGTTTTGGCTCCCATGCCGCCTTTTCCGATGACGGCGCGGATGCCGAATTTCTTGATAATGTCGCCTTGGTACGGCTCTTCGCGAATCGACGTGGTCGGACCGGCAGCCTTTACGTGCCACTTGCCCGCCTCGTCTTTCAGCATCACCGGACCGCAGTGGTAGATGATGCCGCCGTTCAGGTCGACCGGACAGTCGTGATCCATCAGATACTTGTGCAGGGCGTCGCGTCCCGTGTGCATCAGACCGTTGATGATGACCACGTCGCCCACTTTCAGGCTGCGGATCTGCTCTTCCGTGATCGGCGCCTCCAGCACCACTTCGCGGCGTTCGCCGGCTGGCTGCTCGATGCTGGTCGGCGTCATGTCCATGGAGACCGCTTCATCCATGTACAGATAGCGGATGATCTCGCCCGTTTCTGCGTTGAGGCGCACACCCTGACGGCGGAACGCCCAGCAGTTGTATGCAACGGAGACGAAGAAGCTGGCCGGCAGGCGGTTTTCTACGCCGATTTTGCAGCCGAGGAGCGTGGAATTGCCGCCGAAGCCCATCGTCCCGATCCCCAGTTGGTTGGCCGCTTCCATGATGTAATTCTCCAGCTCAGCCAGGGTCGGGTTTGGATTGACATCGTCAACGCGGCGGAACAATTGATGCTTGGCCAGCGCGTAACCGGACGTCCGGTCGCCGCCGATGCCGACGCCGATGAAGCCGGCACTGCATCCCTGTCCTTGGGCCTGGTAGACGGCGTGCAGGATGCACTTGCGAATGCCATCCAAGTCGCGGCCGGCCTTGCCAAGCCCCTCCAGTTCACAGGGGAGCGAGTACTGGATGTTCTTGTTTTCGCAGCCGCCTCCCTTGAGGATCAACTTGACTTCGATCTCGTCTTCTTCCCATTGTTCAAAGTGAATGACCGGCGTACCCGGACCCAGGTTGTTTCCGCTGTTTTCACCGGTGAGGGAGTCCACGGAATTGGGACGCAGTTTCCCGGTTTTGGTCGCTTCGGCAATCGCTTCGTGAATCGCTTTTTTGATCACCAGTTGATTGACGCCGACCGGTGTTTTGATTTCAAAGGTAGGCATGCCGGTATCTTGGCAGATCGGCGAGACGTTTTCCTCCGCCATTGTGATGTTTTGCGCAATGGTGGACAAAGACAGAGCGGCACGAGTGCCCATATCTTCTTTCGCTTTCGCAGCGTTGATCGCGCGGCGCACATCCGGTGGCAGGTTGGTGGACGTCTCCGTAATCAGTTCCAGAATGCTTTGTTTTAGCTTTTCCATCTATGTCGCCCCTTTTTGACCAAGTGGTGTGTGCGAGGTAGCGTAAGCCGCCTACTATTATATCACACCCGCCCCCCTCTGTCCGTAGATTGTATGCACTTACATGGAGGAATGGAAAAAAGCAAGCATCATCTTTGACTTGTGAACCGGTGCAAACGGGATTATCATGTCAAGAGGGGCAGATCGACATAAAAAGAGTTCTCGCTAAGAAACAGGAAAATCAGCGCATTGGAAGAATATGTTAATACGAAGGACAAGGTTTGTTCATAGAGTAGAGAGGTAGGGTCATGAAAGAAAAACAGCTTGTACGAAACATCACCTACTTGCTTCAGGCGAAGATCGACTTCATCCTGCTCGTCGCCATCTTTGCCTGGAAAGTGCCGTTGTTTTACCGCATCGTCAACATGAATCTGGACATCATCGTGTACGCCATCTCCCTGTTGGCCGTGGCAACCCTGTTGATCTGTCGCAACGCGCTTCCGTTTGCCTTCCGATTCGCGTATGTGATGCTGGTCGACCTGGTGTTGAGCACGCTGATGTTTATCGATTCCATTTACCTCAGCTACTTCCACGACGTCACGTCGGTCAGCCTGCTGCGCCAGATCGGGCAGGTGAGCGAACTTGGCGGCAGCATCTGGACGCTTGTGGACGGAAGATATGCCTTCTATTTTGCCGACATTCCGCTGCTGATACTCTTGTACTATACCAAGATGAAGCAGATGCTGTCTGCACATCGCGGACCGGTCTGGAAGACGGCAAGCCGGATATTTGCGATGGTGATCGTGTTTCTGCTGGTGTTTGGTTCCACGATCAACATCGAGCGGACACTGGCAAAGGTGCCTTCCCTGCTGGACTCCCGCTATTCCAACAAGGCGGTCTTAAAGGAATTGGGCATCTACCACTATCACCTGTTTGACGTCTATCAATACGTGAACCGCGCCCTAAAGAACCGAAAGGCCACACCGGAAGAGATCAACGACGTGAAGAACTGGTTTGCCGCTGAAAACGTCAAATGGCAGACCGGTCCCCTATTCGGAAAGGCCAACGGGCAAAACCTGATCGTCATCCAGGAAGAATCGCTGCAGGCGTTTGTCGTGAATCTGAAGATCAACGGTCAGGAGGTAACGCCCAATCTGAACAAGCTGATTCGCGAAGGCGTTTACTATTCCAACTACTACGACCAGACGTACCACGGCCGCACGTCCGACGGCGAATTTACCTCGCTGGTGTCGCTCTACCCGTCTTCGGTGCCCGGTAGCATCTACTTTAACTTTGCCGAAAACGAGTTTGATTCGCTGCCCAAGACGCTCAAGCAAGCGGGGTACACCACCTTTTCGGCGCACGCCTATGCCGGCTCCTATTGGAATCGCGCGGTGATGCACCGTAATCTCGGTTTTGAACAGTCCATGTTTATGGAGAGTCTGGAAAAAGGCGAAAAGGTCGGCTGGGGCTTGTCAGACGGGGACTTTTTCAAGCAGATGGGCGAAAAGCTGAAGGAACTGCCGCAGCCTTTCTTCGCCTTCCTGGTCTCGCTGTCCAACCACCATCCGTACAACGAAGTGCCGGCTGCCTACAAAACGCTGCAGTTGGGCGAGCTGGAAGGAACGATGATGGGAGATTACCTGCATTCCGTGCACTATGCAGATCAGGCGCTCGGCGAATTTATTGAATCGCTGAAAAAAAGCGGACTGTACGACTCCTCCGTGCTGGCTGTGTACGGCGATCACGACGCCGGTCTGCCCAACGAGGAATTGGCGCGCATCGGCATTCAGCCGCAGTACGGCCAACAGTACGACAAAGTGCCCCTGGTGATTCACAGCTCTGCCCTGGGCAAGAAAAACGGGACCGTCGACGAACAGGTTGCCGGCCATCTGGATTTGACTCCTTCGCTCCTGTACCTGTTGGGCATACCTCAGGAAGGCCATTACTTCATGGGACAGCGGCTCTTCGATGTCCCCTCCGGCAACAACAAGCTGGTGGTCTTCCGGGACGGCTCCTACGTGACGCAGAACCATGTGTTCGTGGTTCAGAACGGCATGTTGGAGGAGGGGCGGTTTCTTGACAGAATCAGCGGCAAACCGGTCGACAGAGAAATGCCTCAACAAGATACGCTGGCGGCACAAACCCGGCTGCGCATCTCCGATTTGATCCTGGAGAGCAACCTGATTCCTTCCTTACAAGCAAAACAAGAACAGCAAAGCAGCGACGATTGACTGGACTCCTGCCGCTGACAGGACTCCTGCGCAAAAACCCGGCATGTATGCCGGGTTTTTTGCCGTTTTGGACGTGCTGAAACAATTTTTGTCGCTCTCCCGTCTTATGAGTATCGAAAGGGGGATGTGCATGAAAAAACCCGTCACGTGGTTCTTGGCCTGCGTTCTCCTGTATGCGGCCATGCCTGCTTTCGTCGCCCCGAGCGGGAACAGCATCCAACAGGCAGCCGCTGCAGGCGCAGATGAGCTGCCTGTCATCGGCACGTACGAGCATCTGAAACAGCTGCTGAAAACCAATTGGGAGCATTTCTCCTTTGCAGAAGCGCAGAAATCGGCGGCCGCTGCCCCTCCTGCTGCGGGCCGCGCCGACAGAATCGCTGCCTATTCCGCAACCAACGTCCAGGTGCAGGGCGTCGACGAAGCGGACGTGGTCAAGACGGACGGCACCTATCTGTATCAGGCGACACCAGATGACGTGCGGATCATCCGGGCCTCTCCCGCAAACGCCATGAAACTGATGAGCCGTCTAACCTACCAGGACGGTCAGTTTCGTCCGCTCGAACTCTACGTGGACGAGAAGCGGCTGATCGTGATCGGCCACTCGAACGCTCCCGCGCTGAGCGGGAATTCCCGCCTTGCCGCCCACGTGCCGGCGGCAGTGCAGGCGCTGGTGTATGACATCAAAGACAAGCAGAACCCGAAATTGACGCGGCGGTTGGAGCTGGACGGCGAGTACCTCTCCTCGCGCAAAATCGGGTCCAGTCTCTACCTGATCGCCAACAAGCGAATCAATCCCCACCTCATCCTGGAACAAAATGAAGAAGCGCCGGGACCTGTCTACCGCGACAGCGCTCGCGGTGATGACTATCAAACCATTCCCTATCAGGAGATCCGCTATTTCCCGGAGGCGATCCAACCGGCATACCTGCTGGCAGCGGGCATCAATCTGGATGATCCCCGTCATCCCCTGTCGGTGCACGCCTATCTGGGTGCGGGCGAAAACATCTACGCCTCTCCCAGCAATCTGTACGTCGCCGTCACCGCACAACCGGCTCCTGCCGAGGGCGTCAAAGCGTTCAAACGGGCACTCCTGCCCCAACCGCTGCCGCCCGACAACACAAGTACGGCCGTGTACCGGTTTGCGCTGAAAAACGGAACGCTCTCCCTTGACGGCAAAGGTATGGTTCCCGGCCGCATCCTCAACCAGTTCTCCATGGACGAACACGGCACATACCTGCGGATCGCCACCACCAGCGGCGATGTCTGGCGCACAGACGAAGGCATCTCGAAAAACAACCTGTACGTGCTGGACGAACGGTTGAACATCACAGGCAAGCTGGAAGGGATTGCACCGGGGGAACGCATCTACTCCGTCCGCTTCATGGGTGAACGGGCGTACATGGTTACGTTTAAAAAAGTGGACCCGCTGTTTGTCATCGACCTGAAGCAGCCCAATGCGCCCACTGTTTTGGGCGCGCTGAAAATCCCCGGCTACAGCGATTACCTGCATCCCTACGACGAGCACCACATCATCGGCTTCGGCAAGGATGCCATCGCTGACAAGGAATGGGCCTACTACCAGGGGATGAAAGTGGCGCTTTTCGACGTCACGGATGTGAACAACCCGAAGGAAGCGTTCAAGACGGTGATCGGCGATCGCGGCACGGACTCGGACCTCTTGTCCAACCACAAGGCGCTGCTCTTCTCTTTGGAGAAGCACCTGCTCGCCTTTCCGGTTACGGTGCGTGAGCTGACGGACGCACAGAAGACAGCCGGCGACTTCCGCGGGTACGGGCAGTTTGTTTTCCAGGGGGCGTACGTCTACCGGCTTGATCTGCAGCACGGTTTTACGCTGCGCGGCCGGATCACGCACCTGAGCGCGGCCGATTACAAGCAGGCCGGCGTCGACTGGTACGAGAGCGAGAAAAACGTACAGCGCATCCTCTTGATTGGCGATACGCTGTACACTGTTTCCCGCGCTGCTGTCGAGGCCCACGACCTGTCCACAATGCAGAAGCTGGGCAGCCTCTCTCTTTTCCAATTGCCACAAATATCTGTCACGTCTGCAAGATCTGTGCTAAGATGATTAGCAGATGCAGCAGTGAGAAAGGGTGTCAACCGCTTGGAATATTTAGACCTGAACGTCACATCGACACTGTCCGGCGTAGCGGCCGTGCTGCTCGTGGCTTTCTTCAGGCTACACTGGCCGTTTCGCTTTCAATACATTGGCAATCTGTACAAACGCCATCCGGAAAAGCGGATGCGCTGGCTGGACGCCTCCTACCGGCGGAACCGCTCCCGTTCCGTGGCGATGCTGGACAAATCAACGCACGAGATCATGGCCGGCAACTACGAACTGGCGGAAAGATACATTGTGCAGGGACTGAACATCTGCAAGGAACAGCCGTCCCTGTTTAACCAGGCGTTGATTCACTATCTGTTTTTCAATCTGGCCTACGTCTACTTCAGCCTCGGGCGTTACAGCGAAGCCCTGGAGATCGCCTTTCGCGTCTATCAGCGCGATCACGGCATGACCGACTCGCTCGGCGTGATCGCCTGCTCCCACGCCCGGCTGGGGGAAATCGACAGCGCGCTGGAAGCCTTTCGCCTGATCGACGGCAGACGTTCGTCGCGCGACTGGAAGTTGTTTTGTCTGGCCGAAATCGAAGCGGCCAAAGGCAACTACGAGCGGGCCATCACCCACGTGCACCAGTTGATGACCCATGCCGGTGTCGCGCTCTGTCTGAACCGGGCCGAGCTGGAAAAGCGGGTGCAAGAATGGACAAAAGCCTCTACCCATGCCGGGTGAGGCTTTTTTTTCGCTTGCTGGCGCTTTTTACGGCTGGCGGGCCAAGGCGATCAGTTCCTGCAGAAACGGAGCGATGTCGCCCGAAAGAACGGTGCCATGACCGGTGGCGAGCTGCTCAATCGGCCAGCTGAGCAGCATTTCCAGGCCTTCCGCCATGCCGGCCGCCTTCTCCGGCTCCTGCTCTTTCCAGCGAAGGAGAAACTGCCGCCACGATTCCCGCAGGTCCGCCCCGTAATCGACCACTCGCTGCATCGGCTTGGCAAAAAAGCTGAGGTGATCGCCGATAAAACAGACTTTGGTTTCGGGGTCAAAAAAAGCGACGGAACCTGCGGTATGAAACGGAAGTTGGCGAAATTGCAGCAGCGGCAGGTCCCCGCCGGTACCGGTAAATGTATGTCCGAACAAGGTTTGGGAAAAATCGTCCAGCTCGTAATAGTCATCCAGGTGAATCCAATTGTGACGGGAGGGGAACAGGTCGGCGTTTCCGATGTGGTCAGCGTGTCGGTGCGTGAAGTACACGTAACCGATTTGCTCCGGTTTGACTCCAATCTCCGCAAGCGCCTGCTGAAAATAGGAGCGGTGCTTGCGCAGATGGGAGTCAATCAGCACAAACGCGTTGTTTTTGGCGATCACATAGCTGTTGATGTAGCTTTTCCACGCTTCTTCATAGGTGAGAATGGCCCAGGTGGAATCGGCTATCAACGCGGTTACATTGGTCAAGCCTCCATCTCTCCTCTCCTTCCAAAATGTCATTGATTCTACCTAGTATTATACACGAATGCGGAGAGGCATGCCGTCGAAAAAGCGGCTAACAAGCGGACGACGTCTCTGCCAGACTGACCCAGGTCCTCCCCTGTGCCTGCCGAATCGCGATCGGCACACCGAAGAAGCGGCTCAGTTCGGCTTCTGTCAAGACGTCAGCCGTTCGCCCGGCCCGGTCCACCTCGCCGTTTTTCAGCAGCAGGGCATGCGTGAAGCACGGCAGGATTTCTTCGATGTGATGGGTGACGTACAAGAGCGTGGGACCGTCCGGCTGACGAGCGATCTGGCTGATCATGTCCAGCAGCTGTTCCCGGGCCAGCAGGTCGAGACCGGTACACGGCTCATCCAATATCAAAAGGCGCGGCGATGCCATCAGCGCCCGGGCGATCAGCACCTTTTGCCGTTCTCCCTGGGAGAGCGTCCGGTAGGGGCTGTGGATGAGCGATGCACACCCAAACATCTCCAGCAGTTCCGCTGCCTTTTGCAGATCACCCTCCTTAGGCGCCGTGTACAACCCGATGCTCGCCTCCCTGCCGCTGAGGACGACCCGCAGTGCCGTCTCGCGTTCGTGCAGTCGGGCCATCAGTGCTGAGCTGACCCAGCCGATTGATTTTCGCACCTCACGGAGGTCCACCGTGCCGTAGCGCTGGCCCAATACAGAGACCTGCCCCGCCGTCGGCCACTCGTAGCCGCAGATGATGTTCAGCAGGCTGGTCTTGCCGGAGCCGTTCTGCCCCACCAGACACCAGTGCTCTCCTTGTTTTACCTGCCAATTGATCCCGCGCAGGATATACCTCTCCTCTCGCTGCCAGGAAACATCCCGCAGTTCGATGGCCAGCTGTTCGTTCATCTCTCTCCACTCCTTTACGCGAAACATTTTGATTATTATGAGTATACAAGGATACGAGCGGAATCGCACGAATTTCTTTTTCCATCAAGTGCAGAGGAACATCTGCCAACCAGTAAAGACAAAACAGCCCTCCCGGCAATGAAGACTGCGGGATGGCTGTTTTTGGCGGCTGCCGGTTTCTTTAGGCCAATCCGTTATGTTCCAGGCAGGTCTGCTCCGTTCCCTGCGGCGCTTCCTTGATAAACCGCTCGTAAGGCAGATAAACCGCCAAAAAAAGCGTAAAGACATAGAGCAGCATCTCCACCACTTCCAGCAAACTGGTGACGAATCCGGTGCCGTTTACAAGCTCGGCCGAGTAATACAGCCAGGGAACCAGCCAGGTGGTCACACATGCAGCCGTCCCCACCTTAAACGGCGCCTGCTTCACCTTTTTTCCCGACAGGTGAACGATGAGACTGAACGTAACGAAATGGCACATCACGTTGAGCAGGGTCATCACCAATTGACCGGTTTGCTCGGGCGGCAGCGAGGCGGCCTGCCACAGCGTCACCAAAAGCGGCTTTACGGCGGGCTCGATCGCTTGAAACGCCAGCACGCACAAGGTAAACAGCAGGGAACTGAGGACAATCCCCAATAGCGAATACTGAGCCCATTTGCCCCAGGCCATCTTCCCTTCCCGGTTCCACCGCTGCTTGATCAAACTGTACGACATTTTCACAACGACGCCCTCCCTGGGTCAGTAAAGTTGAAAGCTTGACAGCAGACTTAACGTCATCAGGACAGCAAACAGATACGTCACCCAATACGCTTCCCGCCGCAGGATCAGCGTCAGCAGCAACAGGGTAAAGAAGGCGGTGCTGAGGGTATTGAGCCGCTCCAGCCGCATCTGAAACAGCGACAGTCCGTGGTACAAAAACAGAAAGAGGAAAAACAGCACAAACGAGATGCGCTTGATCCACAGGGACGCGGCGGAACCAAACGCAGTCTCATGCACCCGCCAGGTCCCCATGTAATCCGACACCTTGTCTGGTTCGGGTTTTCCGGAAAACCGGACATATGCCGGCTGCAGGTAGGGCGCGTTTCCCTGCTGGGATCGGTAGCCCCAGGCCAGCATTTCTCCCCCGACCATGAACGACTGGTACCCCTCAGGCACGGGGGGCTGAGTGTCATCCGGGTAGGCGGGGATCAGCGGCAGACTGCTGTCGAAGCTGAAGATGATCCGCTTGCCTTCCAGATTGCCGAAATAACTGCGGCCTGAGCTTCTCGTCCCGTAGCGGGTGACGAAGGCGAGCTGTTTCACCGGATTTTTCATCACGGCGGCTACGCTGGCATCAACCGGAATCCAGCCTACCCCGTCGACGAAAAACTCGTTCCACGCATGCGGCTGGAATGTACCAGTCGCCCATGCGCCGATCACCGTCCGGCAGGGAATGTCCAACGACCGGCAATAGGCTGCGAACAAAAACGCAAACTCGCCGCAGTCTCCTTTTTTGTGGCAGCGCATCGCCAGCGCGCCCCGTTCCTGCGGCGGCCAGTGATAGCGATAATGAGCGACAATGTGGTCAAATAATCTGCGCGCCTGTTCGATCGGCTCGCGAGCGTCTCCGACGATGCGCAGCGCCTCTTCGCGAATCTCATCGGTCACCGGTACGAGCGGGGTGGAGCGCAGGTAAAACTGCCGCTCCTCATCGGTCAGTACCGCCGCCCCGTCCGTTTCGCGCACCGTCTGGTCCCCCGACGCTTTAACAGGGACAAGCCGCGTCTCGTACGCGTCAAAGGAAAACGAAAGCACGACCCGCTGCCCCGCGCCAATTTCATAGTAGGCGAGCGGGTTGCCGGTCGGCAGCAGAGCCGTTTCCTGCGGAGGCGTCTGCGACAGGATGCGGATGTTGCGCTGTGACATACTGGGTGCGGGCAGGGCCAGCCACAAATCCACCTGCGAACGCTGCCGATTATCGTACGTGTAGTCGATCCGATATGTTTTTGTCTTCTTGTACACGAGCTGGTACCGCTGTTCCATCATAGCCCTCCTTTTGTTCTTGCTGCGCTCCTGCCGTATGCGAACGAGGCCGTATCACGCCTTGACTTACGCGTCCTTCTGGTTACGCGTCCTGTTTGGCCGGGCGCGCTTGCGGCAAATAGCAGGCGTCATCGCAGCCGCCGGCAGGCAGGATCGTCCGCCGGGAAGCGACGAAATCATACGCCTTCTGGCCGATGCCGAGCAGGTTGGCCAGGCACAGGAGCGGACTGATCGGCCACATAGGCACCAGCCGCTTGCTGATCTGGATGAAGGCGTGGATGCCGTCACGCATGACCATGTCGTTCACCCGCCTGCTGTGCATCCGCTGTTCCGCCTTTTGCGGGTCCAGGCCGTACATGTCGCAGACGCCAGGTTCCCGGAACGAGACAAAGCGCAGCAGTCCGAACCAGTCGAGCTTCTTCAGCGTCCGGACCGAGGCTTGACACATCGGGCACCAGCCGTCGTAAAACACGATCACCCGCTGAGCCCGTACCGGCTCCATGCGCCCGAGCCTACGGGTGCGGGTCAGAAGCGCCAGACGGACGCGGCGCCACAGCCGGGCCAGGCCATTATGCATGCGCAGGTACTCCCGGTCGGTAATCAGCAAAAAGTCGATCATGCACATAATCGCCGAGAAGGTGATCAGCCCCATGACGACGGCGATGCCGGTGTGAAAGGCAATCACGCCGCCGACGACCAGGTACTTCGTGATGCGGTTGAACAACAGGAACGGAAACGCCAGCTTGACGATGATTGCAGCGTATGTCGACAGCACGATGAGGACGTCGTTATGAAGGATCAGGTCTCGGAAAAACGGGTGGCTGTACTCGTCCACCTGCAGGATATAGTACACCGCCGTTCCGTTGTGCCAGACCTCCCCCATCACCTGGTACAGGCCGGAGGCGAGGTACATGATGCACAGGTTGACGATGCAGAACAGCACGGCGAAGTTGTGCAGCACCGCCTTGATTTTGTACCACATGGTGTGTTCCACCAGCGGACGACGGCGCCAGTATTCTTTTGCATCTGCGGAAAAGTAGGCGGTCGTGTTGGCAAACAGCAGATAGAACAGCACCAGCCGCAGGATGTTGTCGCCGCCGTCTGAAATGAGCACGTTGCGGTCCATCAGCGAGATGGTGAAGATAAAGTTCAGCACCGAGATGATGCGCCCTTTCCAGCCGATCAGGTAGAGGATGGTGACGACAATTCCCAGGTGATAGATCAGGTCAAAATAGGCCAGCGAAGGACTGAACATGTACAGCGAGTACGAATGGTCTTTCATGGAAGCGGCCACGTAGGTCTCGTGGTCAATCAACCCCGCGTCCGACCAGAGCAGGTAGCGCTGCGCGTAATGGATCAGGTACATGTACAGAATGATCAGGCCAAATCCGATTCGCGCCAACGACGCCCCGATCAAAAACTCTTCGCGGTACAGCCAATCCAACCAGTGACGCTTGGTGTTGGCGCGCAAGGCGTTACCCATGTACGGACTCCCCCTTCTCTATCAGATTGAAGACACCACAGGTTCATATCGTTTCCAGTCAAACTCCACGTACTGACTTTCGACCTCATAGTTGGGATTGTGGCGTTCCGAAAACGGCTTGCTGGAGCGGATGAGGACACGCAGGCGAATCGAATCCACGTCCTGGCCGGCAAAGTACTTGGGTACATTGGAAAAGCCGTAGCGGTACAACAGGTGCACCCCTTGTTTTCGATATTCATCCAGAAGCTCCAGATCCTCTTTGGGGAGCTTCAGATCTTCCTTGTTTCGCTTTTGTTTCTTTTCTTCAAACATGTTGATCACGTCATCCTGATGAAACGCCTGCGTGAACGCGCCCCCGCCGAAACGCATGATGCGGTTGATGGGCGAAAAGCGATCTTCCCAGTTGGCGGTGATCAGCGGGGTGGTGATGTCGACCCAGTCGCTTTCCACCAGGCTGCCGTTGGCGTCCTTTACTTTTGCCTGTATGTAAATCGTTCTGTTATGGCTCACCGGATTGGGAGCAAACAAGTGCCAGTTTTGCGAAAAAAGCGGATGGGTATAGCTGTCGACGATGTGCCGCCATTTGTTTGTCAGCGGGTTAAACGGTATCACGTGCAGCAGGACCATGCTGAAATGCCACAGCATCAGGGCAACCAGCAATACGGGAAAACACACAAGCAGTCGCTTTTGCCATTTGCCGAGTTCCACGCGAATTGACCACCTTTCCAGACAGGTTGGAGAAGGGAAAAGAGAGGGAGAGTCCTAGACACGGACGCTCCCCTCTTTTTTGTCAGTCAAACCGGGTTTAGTTGTCAAACACAACTTCCAGGTTTTGGTTGGCGTGCAGAGGCACAGTGGACCATCTTTGTTGATACTTTTTGTGCGCCCATGCAGCAGCTTTCTCGCCGACGTATTTCCCGACACCTGCAGCTACGCCGGTCAGGGCGGCTACGCCGATGGCAGGAAGAACTTGCGGCTGGACGGAACCGACCTTTTCAACCGACGCGAAGTTGGCAGAGGTTTGAACGTTGGTGGAAGCCGCGCCGACCGATGCGGACAGCATGCCGCCGGACACGAGGGTAAGAGCAAGGGCGACCGTGACGACCTTTTTCACGAACAATAACCTCCTCATTATTGATGAACAGATAAAATCGATGTGTGTTCCCTTCATTCATCAATCCGCCCTAAGCCGGGTGGGCTGGCCAGCCTTTTTTCAAGGAAGTACACGAAAAGACACCCTTATCCTTATTTGGCGAATTTTTGAAGATGCGGGAACAATTTCATTATAGACCACTTGTCCAAACGACGTAAATTTCTAATTTTCGCATTTTACTAAAAATAGTTCTATTCTCTCATAATTGCATCTGAACGTATGACTGTCAGCACAGAAACAGCCCCTCCAAGATTGGAAGGGCTGGTCGTTTCCGCTCATTTTTCAAACCGTGACTCCTGTCGCTTAATCTCCTCCTCCGACGTGTCGAGCGCTGCCTGCGGCCCCGGGAAGTGACGGCGATAGTAGGCCAGATCCATGACCAGCAGGAGCAGGAACATGCCGATCAAGGCGAAACCTGCGTTTTGATTGGGCGGAATTACCATTACGATGCTGATAAAGACGATCCAGATGAGACTGATCACGTTAATCGGCTTGCTCCATGTACCGAGATTCCACGGGCCGTAATGCTCGGGCCGGAACAGACCTTTTGCCTCCGCCCGCAGTTTCAGGTAGAGCGGGATGCCGTAGGCAACGTACAAACCGACGACGCTCACCGCGGTCAGAAAAGCGAGCGTGGTGTAGCTGGTATCCGGATTGATCCGTTTCAAAATGTAGTCGAAAAGTGCCAGGGCAAAGGACAGGATAACCACCAGCCAGATCGCCTTGGCCGGCGTGCGGTACCGGACGGAGATTTGTGCCCAATGGCGGCTCCACGGAATACCCTTGTCGCGGGAAAACGCGTACAGCATCCGGGAAAACGAGGTGACAGACGAGAGGCCGCAAAACCACATCGCAAACGTCACCAGCCAGAGCAACGCCGTCCCGAACGTCCCGCCCAGCGCTTCGCTGATGACGTAGATAAAGGCGTTCTCCGCCCCGCTCGCGGCGGCCGCGTCCTTGATGGAGAGAGTCACAAAGGCCAGCATCACAAATCCGAAGATGAATGAAAAGGCTACGGAACTGAAAATGCCCCAGGCGGCGCGAACCCGCGGGTTGATCGTTTCCTCGATCGTGTGGGCGGATGCGTCGTAGCCGGTAAATGTCCACTGCGCCTGCAGCAGACCGATCAGGAACGCCAGGGCGTACGGTTTGTCAGAGAACGTCTGCCCCACCTGGAACAGATAGTCCAACGGCTGCAGTTCGTGCCGGGAGAAGAAGGCCAGGCTGCCTACCAGAATGACGACGACGCCGATGTGGTACCAGGCGGAAAAGTCGTTCAGCCTGGCCACTAGGCGAATCCCGATGTGATTGAACACGCCGTGCAGCAGCAGGGTGATCCCAAACAGCACCAATGTCGTCGTCTCCGTGGACGTATACCCGAACGTGCCGGCCAAAAGCGGATCGGCAAACAGGGCGAACGAGTAGTCAATCCCGGCGACGATCCCGATCTGGCCGATCAGGTTGATCCAGGCGGTGTACCATCCCCAGCGCTTGTTGGCGAGGATGGCTGCCCAGTGGTACAGCGCCCCCGCAGTCGGGATGGCGGAGGCCAGTTCGGCCATGGAAGCGGCGATCAGCAGGACGAACAGGGCGACGATCGTCCAGCCGAAGCCCATCATGCCCGGCCCGCCGTAGGTAAGGCCGTGGCCGTAGAGCGACACCGCTCCGGTGAGAATCGAGATGATGGAAAACGAAATCGCGAAATTGGAGAATCCCCCCATGTCACGCAGCAGTTCCTGGGCATATCCGAACCTGTTCAGGTCCTTCTTGTCCTCCAGAATCTGTTGCTGTTTGTCTCGTTGCATCCGCGACTCCTCCTTTCGCTCAGGTGTTCCGGTTGGAACCGATAAAACTCTCGTGCCGGCTTTCGTCAAACCGGCGAACGCTTTCATTGGCGCGGTAGCCGATCGCGACTGCCACACCGATTGTCAGCAGTAACAGGACCAGGCCCAGCAGCAGCATCCCGCTTCCCTCCCCCTGTCGTTATGAAGAACGTCCCGGACCAGCCGGGCTGCTTAAAAGTAGTTGCAAGTGATGCCGCCGTCCACGTTCAGAATCGCCCCGTTGGTCCAGTCGGACTCGTCGGAGGCGAGATAGACGGCACAGTGAACGATGTCTTCCGGTTTGCCGAAACGGCCGGACGGCTGCCGGCTCAGACGGATGCGCCGGGCCTCTTCGTCGTTTACCAGCCATTCGGTCAACAGCGGCGTTTCGATCGGACCGGGACAGATGGCGTTGGCACGGACTCCTTTGGGACGGAATTGGATGGCCAGTGAGCGCGTCAGCGAAACGACCGCCCCTTTGGAAGCGGTGTAGGCATCCTGCGGGACGCTGCAGCCCATGAAGGCCACAAATGAGGCAATGTTGATAATCGAGCCTTTGCCCTGCCGGATCATCGCCGGAATCACGTGCTTGCACATCAGAAACGTGCCGCGCACGTTGACGGCCATCACGCGGTCCCACACCTCGACGGGCGTATCCAGGACGGAGTGATCCTCCGCAGGCATGATCCCCGCATTGTTGTACAGAACGTCAATCCTGCCATACCGCTCCAGGGTGGCGTTTACAGCCGCCTTGACACTCTCCTCGTCAGCCACATCGCAGACGAACAGCGACGCGTCGCCGCCCGCCGCCTGTACCCGTTCCACCGTCGTCCTGCCAGCCGATTCGCTGATTTCAAAGACGGCCACCTTGGCTCCTTCAGCCGCAAACATGGCTGCCGCCGTTTGTCCCATGCCGCTGCCTGCTCCGGTGATGACGCACACTTTGTCCTGCAAACGCATATTTGCCTCCTCCTCATCCCTGTTCGAAATAACGGGCCCGCTCCCACGCCGTCACCACGGTGTTGAACGCCTGCTGTTCCACCCGGGCCATGTTGTAGTAGTGCTCGGCAACCGTTTCGCCAAATACGCGGCGAACCGCTTCGCTCTCCCGCCACAAATTCATCGCCTCGTAAAGCGAGTACGGCACCCGCGGAACGCCCTCGGCCAAGTAGGCGTTGCCCCGCCACTCCCCTGGCAGCGGCAGCCTTTCCTCCACGCCGAGCAGACCTGATCCGATCATCGCTGCGTACGCCAGATACGGGTTGATGTCCGCGCCCGGAATCCGCGACTCGATCCGCAGGCTGCTGCCCTCACCCACGATGCGGAAACCGGCGGTACGGTTGTCGCGGCTCCACACTGCGTGCACCGGTGCCCAGCTATCCGGGGCATAACGCTTGTACGCGTTGACTGTCGACGCATAGAAAAGCGAAAACTCCCGTACGTGGGCCATCACTCCGGCGAGGAAATGCTGCATCAGCGCCGACATGCCGTACGGCTGGCTCTGGTCATCAAAAAACAGATTGGACCTGCCGTCTGCATCCCACAAGCTGAGGTGCAGGTGGCCGCTGGAGCCGGTCCACTGGTGGTGGGGTTTGGCCATAAACGTAACGGCGCAGTCTTCCAGGATGCAGATTTCCTTTGCCCCGTGCTTGAACAGCACGTGCCAGTCGGCCGACTGCAGCGCATCCGCATAGTGGATGTTAATCTCGTGCTGGCCGACATACGCTTCTCCCTTGGACGATTCGACGGGAATGCCCGCTGCCAGCATCAGATTCCGAATTTTCCGTAAAATGTGTTCATTTCTCGTTCCCTGCAGCAGATTGTAGTCCTCGTTGTAATGGCCGGCCGGCTGCAGCTCCTCGTACCCGCCGCGATGAATCTCTTCGTACGTCTGCCGGAACAGGTAAAACTCCAGTTCGCTCGCCATGAACGGCCTGAATCCCAGCTTTGCCGCTTTTTTCAGCTGCTGTTTCAGCACACTGCGCGGCGCGATGGGAATCAACTGGCCGGTCTGTTCATCCACTGCGTCGGCCAGGACGAGTGCCGTCTTCTCCTGCCAGGGCACGATTCTAAGCGTGCTCCAGTCAGGCATCGCCAGCCAATCGCCATACCCGCTCTCCCAGTTCATCAGCGCGTAGCCGGGCGGCGTATTCATCTCCATATCGGTCCCCAACAGGTAGGTGCAAAAGTGCGTCCCTTTGCGCAGACCGCTGCGCAGGCAGTAATCGGCCGTCAACCGCTTTCCCATCAGACGTCCCTGCATGTCGACGATGGCGATCATCAAATTGTCAATCTCGCCTCTGCGCATGGCGTGCTCCAATTCTTCCACGCTCAGCAGTCCTCTTGCTGATTCCGTCATCGATACCCACTCCTCTCTATGGCATCGTCAGGTTGACCTTCCCCTCTCAATCAGGCAGTGTCAAAGCAACGTATTTGACGTCCATGAATTCGGCCAAGCCGTGATGCCCGCCTTCGCGCCCAACGCCGCTTTCCTTGATCCCGCCGAACGGCGCCTGCGGAACGCTGAGCGACGTGCCATTTACCGCCACCATGCCAAACTCCAGCGCTTCACTCATCCGCCAGGAGCGGCCCAAATCGCGCGTGAAGACGTACGCTGCCAACCCGTACGGGGTCTCGTTGGCCCAGCGGAGCACCTCTTCCTCTGATGCAAAACGGACAATGGGGGCAATCGGGCCGAAAATTTCCTCGCGGGTGACGGCCATGGCACGGGTGACGCCGTCCAGCACGGTGGGTGCAAAGAAATGGCCGCGAGCATACGCCCCCGCCGTCAGCCGGTAACCGCCCGTCAGGACGCGCGCGCCTTTTTCACGGGCGTCCGCCACCAACTGCTCTGCCCGGTGAACGGCGTTCTCGTCGATCAGCGGCCCCACCTGCACGCACGGTTCCGTCCCCGCACCCACCCGCAAATGGCGCACCCGGGCGACGATCCGCTCGGTCAGCGCGTCTGCGATCTCCTGGTGGGCGTAAATGACGTTGATCCCGTTGCACATCTGTCCGGCATTTTCAAACTTGTTGGCGACGATGGCTTCGGCTGCCCGCTCCAGATCGGCATCGGGAAAGACGATCACCGGGGCGTTTCCGCCCAGTTCCAGCGAAAGCCGCTTGACCTGGTCGGCCGCCCTGCGCATCAACTGCTTGCCCACTTCCGTAGAGCCGGTAAACGAAATTTTGCGTACACGGGAGTCAGACAGCCACGTGCCGCCAATCGCATCGGCCGCGCCCGTCACCAGGTTGGCCGCTCCGGCGGGCAGCCCCGTCTCCATCAGACGATCGAACAGCGCTACGGCAATCAACGGCGTCTGCCGTGCCGGCTTCAGCACTGCGGTGCATCCCGCCGCGAGCGCCGGAGCCATTTTGCGCGCCACCATCGCGGCCGGGTAGTTCCACGGCGTGATCAGCGCGGCTACACCTACGGGCTGGCGCAGCACCATGATGCGCTGCTGGTGTCTGGAGGCGGGAATCACCTCACCGTATGCGCGTTTTCCCTCTTCGGCGTACCAGCGGATAAACGCAGCGGCACCTTCGAGCTCGTCACGCGCTTCATCCAGCGGCTTGCCCTGTTCCGCTGTCAACAGTTCCGCCAGCACGTCCCGGTCCCGGACGATCCGCTCGGCCCACTCCATGAGGTAACCGGCGCGCGTTTGGGCTGGAAGCTGAGCCCATTGCGGAAAGGCCTGTGCCGCCGCATCGACGGCCAGCCGCGCTTCTCGTTCGCCTCCCAGCGGCACCCTGCCGACCATCTCTCCCGTCGCGGGATTCGTCACGTCCAGCGCAGTCGGCAGGCAGTGTTTCTCCCCGTTGATCCAGCAGTGATTCCACTGATCCTGCAATCCGTTCGTCACTGCCATTCCTCCTCTCGGCACGACATTTCTACAGCTTGTGCAGCGATTAGTACATTGTACGTGCCATTTGACCGGCTATACCTGAGAAGTGAGCCAAGCAGACAATCCCATATTTTTACATAAAAGCAGAGCAGCCCCTGTCGGGCTGCTCCGCACAAACTGAAGACAACGTGCTTTTTTATCGTGGAGGTTGCATGGAGGTTGGCAAGGCCTGCACACCGATCAACCGAAGGTGGAGAAAAAGGACATGGCATGGAGTGATGGACCAAGCGAGCTCCTTTGACGACCTGCCCAGCGGAAAAACGAAAGACGCGGGGAAGACAGGGGGTACAGGTCTCACTTCCTCGAAATACCCAGATGTTTGCCCCCTGCCCGCGTCGCGTTTTGAAGCGGACGCTATCTACTTTCTTTGCTGGTCGTCAAGAGAGCGAGCGGTCCCGATCACCCATGCGCCACGTACTTTGTCTACACGCTGAGCTTTTTTTCTTCCATGACCTCATGGATCAATATGACGCCGTGCGACAGCGTCGTCCCCCCACCGAACGCCCCTGCCACTGCCACAGTCTCGGTAATTTCTCGTTCGCTCGCGCCTTCCGCCAGCGCCGCTTCCAGGTGATAGACAATGCAGTGCTCATTTCCGGCGAACAGCGAGATGCCGAGTGCCATCAGGTGCTTCTCCTTTGACGACAGCTCGCCAGGGGAAAAACACTCGCTGGTAAACCGGTTATAAGCGTTCAGCGCTTCGGGCATCATTCGTCCAAACGCCTGCAATCCTTCCCGATACTGCTCTGACAAGTAGTGCTCCATTTCCAGTCTCCTTTGATGATTCGTTGATTCGTTTGGCAGATAGGTTTCCCCAAACGAACCGCTTCATGCAGGAGCGCGTCACGCAAAAACGCCGCTCACTGGGAACGGCGTCTCTGCGTATTATTTGTTTAGGAGCGGCACCGGCCACCGCAGCCGCAGCCGCAACTGGAACTGGAGCGGTAGGACGACGAGTCGCATCCGCACGAACTGCAACCCGTGCTCTCATACATGCAGCGTTCGTAGTAGTGGCGCATTCTCCGTTTGTGGTGCGAGTACAGTTCGTAGTACTTGCCGTATTTTCGGCGATGATGACGGTACTGCTCGCATCTTTGCTTGTAGTGATGCATCCGCTCCTGGTGGTAATAGAATTTTTCCCAATCGCGGTCGCTGCCCCTCCTTCTGTCATGCCTGCGCCATTCGGAACTGGGCGGGTGCGGCATATTGGGGCTGACGTTCGGCGGCCTGAAGGGCACGTTGGGCCGAACACACGGTGGTCTCCTCGGTATGTTGGGCGATGGCATATTCGGCGACGGCATGTTCGGCGACGGCATGTTCGGCGACGGCATGTTCGGCGACGGCATGTTCGGCGACGGCATGTTCGGTGACGGCATGTTCGGCGACGGCATGTTCGGCGACGGCATGTTCGGCGACGGCATGTTTGGCGACGGCATGTTCGGTGACGGCATGTTCGGCGACGGCATATGTGGCAGCGGCTTTTCCTTCGGCTTCCGTTTGGGCATTGGCATCGCCGGAGGCATCGGCGGAATCTTGCGTCGTTTCTCCACAGTCACACATCCTTTCTGGTAAAATCGCACAGTACATGGTATGACATTCACCCTCTCCGAGAAACGACACCTGCCTACTTATACCGAATTAGCTGAGCCCGTTTTTTGCCTTTGCCGAGCAAACGCCGTGACGGGATTCCCCCTTGACTGCTTGTCTCGATCAGGTACAATTAAAAAAGATGAAATCATCTAAATATTCGAGAGGACAGAAAGTAGGGAAACGCATGCCAGGCGGGCGTCTCGCACGTTTTGCCAACTGCATAGATACCCTGAAAGAGGGGATAGGATCAAACATCCTATCCCCTCTTCCTTTTTGTTCTCTGCTTTGCTAACGCAGAAAAAACCATGTGCATGACACACTAATTGGTAAAAGGAGGACAAACATGAGCAATCAACAAACCGTCATTTTTCTGGATGGCAATCATTTGTCGATTGATCAGGTGACAGCCATTGCCCGCTGCGGGGCAAAAATCCAACTCACCCCCGAAGCGGCAGAACAGGTCCGCCGCTCCCGCTCCCTGGTGGACCGCATGGTGCGGGAACGTCGCGTGGTGTACGGCATTACCACCGGTTTTGGCAAATTTTCCGACGTCGTCATTCCCGACGCGGACATTCACCAACTGCAGGAAAACCTGATTGTCAGCCACGCCTGCGCCATGGGGGAGCCCTATCCGGCAGAGGTGGTCCGGGCGATCATGGCCCTGCGCATCAACGCGCTGGCCAAAGGGTATTCCGGCATAAGAGAAGAAACGCTGCAATTGTTGGTCGAGATGTGCAATCGTGGCGTCCACCCCATCATCCCCCAACAGGGATCACTCGGCGCCAGCGGGGACCTCGCCCCGCTCGCCCACATGGTGCTGGTGATGTTGGGCAAGGGAGAAGCGGAATATCAGGGCAAGCGCCTGTCCGGCGCAGAGGCACTGCAAGCCGCCGGCCTGGAGCCGATCCGCCTGGAGGCCAAGGAAGGATTGGCACTGATCAACGGCACGCAGGCGATGACAGCCTTGCTCGCCATCGCCCTGCATGACGCCCGCATCCTGATGGAGAGCGCCGAGGTGATCGCCGCGATGACCGTGGAGGCGCTGCGCGGCATCCCGAAAGCGTTTGATCCGCAGCTCCATCTCACCCGCCCGCATCCGGGGCAGCAGGAGTCAGCGCGCCGGCTGCTGGCTCACCTGCACGGCAGCGAACGAACAACCGCTCCGGGCGAACTGCGCGTCCAGGACGCGTACAGCCTTCGCTGCATTCCCCAGGTCCACGGAGCGACGCGCGACGCACTGGAATACGTCTGGACGGCCGTCACACGGGAATGCAACAGCGTTACCGACAATCCCATCCTCTTCTCCGACACCGGAGAGGTGATCTCGGGCGGCAACTTCCACGGTCAGCCCATGGCGCTGGCAGCCGATTTTCTCGCCATTGCGATCGCCGAGTTGGCCAACATTTCCGAACGGCGAACAGAACGGCTGGTCAATCCGCAGCTCAGCGGTCTGCCCGGTTTTTTGACGGAACACGGCGGACTGCACTCCGGGTTCATGATCACCCAATACGCTGCGGCGTCGATCGTCTCGGAGAACAAGGTCTTGTGCCATCCCGCTTCAGTCGACTCGATCCCCTCCTCAGCCAACCAGGAGGATCACGTCAGCATGGGCACGACAGCTGCGCGCAAACTGCGCACCGTTGTCGCCAATACGGCCAAGGTGCTGGCGATCGAATACCTGGCGGCTGCCCAGGCAATCGAGTTTGGCAGCGGCCGATTGGGAGAGGGCACACAGCGGGCCTATGAGCTCATCCGTCGCGAAATTCCGCGCCTGACGGAAGACCGGGAGATGCACGTCGACATGGCCAAAGCAGAAGAGCTGATCCGAAGCGGTGTGCTGGTCTGGTAAGGTTTTATGAAACCGCCTCCATCGTTTCCAGACAATGGAGAAGCAGCCGCAGATCTGGTATGCTGAAAGGGGGAGGAAACTGCGGCGGCTCGCAACCAGATGATGCCGTCTGCGGTTGGCCTGACACGTTCATGCCCCTCCTCTTTCGCACCGATTTTACGTGACAGGAGGCGCTTACGATGAACAAGCCGCCCCGCTCGGAAGTCATCCTGCTGTTTGACGGCGTCTGCAACCTCTGCCACGGCGCTGTCCGGTTTATCATCCCGCGCGATCCAGCCGGACAGATCCGCTTCGCTTCGCTTCAGTCGGAGACAGCCCGCCATCTGCTCGCCGGACACAGCTTTCTCGCAGACGAGCTGCGCACCGTCGTGCTGATCGATGGAGACCGGCTGTACACCCGCTCTGACGCAATCCTTCGCGTCGGCCGCAAGCTGAACGGGTGGTGGCCTCTGCTCTCCTCGCTGGGACTAATGATTCCCCGTCCTGTACGGGACTGTGTGTACAACTGGATTGCCCGCAACCGCTATCGCTGGTTTGGACGAAAGGAACAATGCCTGCTGCCCACACCGGAGATCCGAAAGCGTTTTGTGGAGTGAGAAGGTCATGAGACAGGCGAGGTCTTTCCCCGCCCCTCCGACGCGATCCTGTTGACACAAATGAGAACAGCATCCACAGATGACACAACAAAACCCCGCCGGATGTGATGAACATCCGCGGGGTTTTTTCTGCTGTGACAATGCGGGTCAAATGTTTTTCTTGATGTTTAACTGGCCGACGAACGCTTCCGTGCTGCGCTTTCGTTCCTTGCGCATCTGCTTCCGCTCTTCGGCGGTCTCAAACAGGTACTTTTCCTCTTCTGTTTCCGGAATGACCGGCGGAACCGGTGTCGGCTTGCCGTCTTCGTCGAGAGCGACGAAGGTCAGGAACGAGGTAGCAGTCAGGGCACGCTCCCCGGTCATCAAGTTCTCGGATATGATTTTCACAAACACTTCCATCGACGTCGTACCCGTCGAGGAGACGATCGCCTCCAGGCAGATGGATTGGCCCATCTTGACAGGGGTCAAAAAGTCGATGGAGTCGATGGATGCGGTGACGACCGGCCGACGGCAGTGGCGCATGGCGGCAATGGCTGCCACTTCGTCGATATAGGACATCATTTTCCCGCCAAACATCGTATTGTGATAGTTGGTATCGGACGGCAGTACCAGAGAAGCCTGGATGGTTCGGGACTCTTTTGTCGTCTTAGCTTTCATCGCTGTTGCTCCTTTGCCAATCAACTCTAGTTGACGTTCTCATCATACCACAATGCACACAGGTTTCAAGCGCGTGACCATCGTGATCATCCGCCATTTCCTGCCTCCTGTCGCATGCAGCCAAACTGGCCGTTTATTGCAAGTGTACAGAACAGCCGGTTTCTTATCGTTTCAGGACGATCTCAGCTTCCGTGCCGAAAATGGAAAGACGCCCGTCGACAAAAGCGGCCAAATCCTCTTCATCTGCTGGAATCTCCATGAGGATGTCCACGACCTGGTCGCCGTCAATCGCAAACGACATCTGCAAATCCTTTTCCCCAAACTCGTTGTCCGACAGCCGCACGTCACTCAACTCACCGCGAAACTGCGTCACTTCCTCGTCTTCGCCGTCACTGTCCCACTGGGTAAACTGAATCTCGGCCGCCTGCCCGCGAAAGTCCTTTTCCAGAACCGCAATCAACTGAGCGTGCTGGTGAATATCCATGTGACTCCCTCCGTTTCATTATGTGCACAACCCCATCTTACCAGACCCAGCCGCCAAACAAAAATGCCGCCCGGATGAACAGGGCGGCGCAACTGCCGTTCTAGCTAAACTTGCTGATCGTCTGGGCGAGGGCAAAATCCTTACCCGTCAGTCCTTTCGCGTCCCGGGTCGTCAGCGTAAACGTGACCGCCCCGCCGGAGATGAGGATTTCCACATGCTGGCTGTCGTGTTCCAACTGCTCCGCCACGCGGTTGACAAAGCTGACGGCGGAAGCAAAATCGGCACAGTGGTACGTGCGGGCCAACGCCATCCGGTCTTCCACCAGCCTCCAGCCGGGCACTTTGTTCATGTACACTTTCACCTGTTCCAGTGTCAGTCTGGTCATCAGCACGCCCCCTTCGTTCAGTGAACGGAATTATCACCATCTTATTCACTGACACGTCCGGTTAGTCACGCTGATCAGCTCGTCGCCTGACACTTATGGGCGTAGAAAATCATGCGCGGTGACGTTTCCGCTGCGTACGGCCGGAATTCGTAATCGCCGTAAATTTCGATCCGTTCAAAACCGGCCCGGCGCAGCATGGCCGTCATCTCTTCCACGGAGAACAGGCGCACCTGCTCCAGATAGATGCGGGGCTCGGACTGCTCCGCATCGTTGACGACGATCCGCTTTTTGACAAACCCGTCTTCGATCCAGCGCTCTTCCTCAATGAACAAACCGGTGACCTCTTTCGTCGAGCGCGGCACAAGATGAGCCTTGACGTAGGCTGGATTGAGGTAATCAATGACGACTTCACCGCCCGGTTTCAATGCGGCGGCCATGTTGTGGACCACCTGTTCGTTTTCCGCGTCGGAGGTAAAATAACCGAAGCTGGTAAACAGGTTGACGACGATGTCAAACTCTTCCCGAAACGGGATGTGGCGCATGTCGTAGCGGTAAAAACGCAGGTTGGGAAATGAGTTCTGCTCCTCTGCCAACTGCAGCAGGACAGACGACAAATCCACCCCGACCACGTCGTATCCCCGGCGGGCCAACGCTCGCGAGTGACGTCCGCTCCCGCAGCAGAGGTCCAGCACCCTGCCCGTGCGCTTGATCGGCAGCCGCTCCAGCAGATTGGCGATCTCCTCGTCTGCCGAAGCATCGTCGCGGTGTTGATACACCAGCACGTAATCTTCACGAAAGCTGCGTTCAAACCAATCTTCTGCCATTTCTGAGCTCCTTTGATTTCCAAGATGCCACTATTATACCACAGCCGGATTGGTCCAAAGCCCATTCGCTCACCTCGAAGTGCAGCGCAATGCGGAGAACCTCGCCCTTCGCGACAGTACAGGTCCTACGGACTGACAATCGCGCCGATCCGCTGTAAAAAAATCCCCCTGGACGCGGCATGACACACGCCGTCAGGGGGATCACTTCGCGGCCTAGCGGCGGAACGACCGACCCAGGCGGATTTTTTCCGCCACCCGGGACAGGACCACTTCCACCGAGGACTGGTCGGCCACCACGTCGTACTCGTTGATGTTGATCCTCAGGACAGGACAGGCGGAAAACGAGCAAATCCAGGCTTCGTACCGTTCGTACAAATCCCGCCAGTACTCGATCGGGGTGCGCTGTTCCATCGGCCGCCCCCGCTCCTTTACCCGGCTGAGAATCTCCTCAAAACTGCCCTCCAGATAAATCAACAGGTCGGGATGAGGAAAGTACGGGGTCATCACCATCGCTTCAAAAAGCTGGGAGTAGGTCTGGTAATCTTCCTCGGTCATGTGCCCCTGTTCGTACAGCATGCGGGCAAAGATGCCCGTGTCCTCGTAAATCGAACGGTCCTGAACGAACCCCCCGCCGTATTCAAACATGCGCTTCTGTTCCTTGAAGCGCTCCGCCAGAAAGAAAATCTGGAGGTGAAAGCCCCAGCGCGAGAGGTCCTCGTAAAAGCGGCCCAGATATGGATTGTTGTCCACCTTTTCCACGGAGACGCGGAAGCCCAACAGCTCCGCCAGCGCGCGCGTAAACGTGGACTTGCCCACCCCGACCGTTCCGCCAATGGTAATCACCGCGTTACTCGGTATGCCGTATTTTTCGCGAAGATGGCTGTTCCTGAATCCTGACATGACGTAACTCCTTCTCCTGTAGTTGCGGTTGGTCTGCGGAATCGCTCACGATTCCTGCAGCGCCCTGATCTGCGGCCCGATCTGACCGAGCACGTAGGCAAGATCCTCCGGCCTGTGCACAAAATCCAGATCGTCGCAGCGAAACTTGATCACCGGCGTATCGGGATGACGCTGTTCAAACGCTTTCATAAATTCGTCGTAATCGGCGATCAGGTTTTTCATGTACCCCACATCCATGTTGCGCTCCACGTCCCGGTCGCGCATCTTGATCCGCTTCATGACGGTGTCGATCGAAGCGGTCAGGTAGACGACCAGGTTGGCTTGCGGCAGGCCTTCGGTGAGAATGTCGTAAATCTTTAAATACTTTGGCAAATTTTCGCCGTCAAGGGTCCTTTTGGCAAAGATCGTGTTCTTGAAAATGTTGTAATCGGACACGACGGACACGCCCTGCTGCAGGTACTGGGAGCGGATGTCCTGCAGCTGCTTGTAGCGGTTGCAAAGAAAAAACATCTCCAATTGGAAACTCCACTCCGCGATGTTTTCGTAAAATTTCCCCAGAAACGGATTCTCGTAGACGATCTCTTCCAACAGCCGCAACCCGAAAGCCTTGCTGATTTCCCGGGACAGCGATGTTTTGCCGATACCGATCGGCCCCTCGACGGTAAGCAAAATGGGTTTCATGACTATGTACAAATCCTTTCCCACGATATGAGAGCACTCCATATTGTAGCATGGACGGTCATGGTTTGTCGAAAAGATTCGATTCACTTGGGAAACATGGGCAGCATACTGCCTGAAGGCCGGCCGGGCGTGCTCCCAGGCCGGCCGTGCATGCTCGATCGATCTTCGGCGGCGTCAGGTAAAGTACTCGATTTTGGCCTGCGGAAACAGCCGGGCAATTTCCTGCTCCAGGTGGGTTTGCAGTTCCTTGGCCTGTTCGTCCGGATAGACGTATTTGCCTCTGCCGTACTTCCCCCACTTGTATTTGCGATCGGCTTCATTCATCTCCAGGCGGGTTTTGGGATATCGCTGCAAGATGAGCTTCTTGGCCACGGTGGTAAAGCGGTGCTGGATCAGCTCAAACGTCAGGTCCTCCAATGCCTCCGGTGCCAACTGCTGCCGTAGCCTCTCCAGCAGATCGGTGTAGCCCGCTTCCCATCCGTCAAAGCGGTACAGCGGCGCCAGAATGAAGCCGAGGGGGTAGCCGGCCCGGGCCACTTTTCCGGCCGCTTCCAGTCGCTGTTCAAAACTGGACGTGCCGGGTTCAAAGTTCTTGATCACGTAGTCCGCATTCATGCTGAAGCGAAAGCGGGTATGCTTGTTGTGTCGGGCGTCGAGCAGGGAGTCTACATGATGAAACTTGGTGACGAACCGCAGCCTCCCCAGCGGCTGATCGCCGAAAAACTCGATGGCCCGCTTCAGACTGCCGGTAATGTGCTCGATACCGACCGGATCTGACGTACAAGCGGCCTCAAACCGGGTAATCTGCGGAGCTCGCTCGCGGATGTACCGCTCGGCCTGGGCAAAGATTTCGTCCGTGTTGACGTAGACGCGGATGTACGGCTTGGTGCCGATGTTGGTGTTCAGGTAGCAGTAATGGCAGTGGCCAGCGCAGCCGGTGGCAAGCGGCAGGGCGTACTCGGCAGACGGCTTGGACTGCTCGAACTTCAGTGTCCTCCGCACGCCCACCACCAAGGTCCGCTTGGCATTGCGGTACTGTTGCACCTCTGTCTCTCCCGGAATGCCGCGCACCTGATTGTGACTGGTCGTCATCCGGATAGGCAGGCCTTGTTGTTGATACCGCCGGTACAGTTCCCGGCCCAGCGGATAGTCCAGCGCGGCCGGTTCAAAGAAGACGAAATCGGGCTCAAACAGGTTGGGATCGCTGCCGGCCGTTGCTTTCGCCTTGTCCAACGTCATCGTTTCCATGGCTGGTTCCCTCCTCATGCTAGTATCTCCTGCCCGCCAACATCTCCACCGCGGAGAAACCTGGCTGCCACTTACTGCACGTTTGTGTGAAGCGGCGCAGCCACTGCTCGGCCTTTTCCCGCCCCTCCGCAACGGTTCAATCTGGACAGCGGATCAACCACGCGCAGGCAAAACCGTTTGCCGCTCCCGGGCGTCTAATAAGACGGGAGGGGTTGACGTGAACCTGGAACAGCTTGTCGCGGCCGCGCAGCGCGGAGACGACGACGCGTTTTACCAATTGATTCGCGCACACAAGGAAAAACTGTACAGGGTGGCTTACGCCTTTTTCCGCAACGAGACGGACGCCCTGGAAGCGCTGCAGGAAGTGACCTGTCGAGCCTACCTGAAGCTCTCCAAATTGAAAACTCCCGCCTACGTCTCCACCTGGCTGACACGGATCATGATTCACACCTGCATTGACGAGCAAAAGCGAAAGCGGCGCTGGCAGTTGGAGCCGACCGAGCGGGAGGCCGCCCATGTGGAGGACACCGACAGCCGGCTGCAGATCGACGAGGCTCTGTCCCGCCTGGCTCCGGTCCAGCGCCAGGTGATCATATTGAAGTACTTTGAAGATTTGACCATCCGGGAAATTGCCTCCCTGCTCGGTCACCCGGAAGGCACAATCAAGACGTGGCTGCACAAAGCGCTCGGCGCCCTGCGCGAAGATCTGGGAAAAGGATGGTGATCACGGTGCGTGACTGGGAGCAAACGGAACAGCAGCTGTCCGAGATCAGGGAGCGGTACCAGCATGTGGCGGTCCCGGAACAGGCAGATCGTTACATCATGGCCGGCATGGCAGAAGCCCGGCGGCGGCAGATGCGCACGCAGCGGCTGCACCGGATTGGCTGGTCTGCGCTGACCGCCTGCGTGCTGATGCTGGGGCTGGTCTTCTCCATCCGCCTCTCCCCAGCCGTCGCCGCCTACGTCAGCCGCGTTCCCGGCTTGAAGCCGCTGGTGGAGCTGATCCAGTACGACAAGGGACTGCAGATGGCGGCCCAGCACGGTTTGACGCAGCAGGTTGGCCGGTCGGCCGTCCGCGGCAAGGTGAGCTTTACGGTGGATCAGGTGTTGATGGACCAAAAACGGATGCTGATTGTGTACACGATCAAGAATGCGGAGCCGGGACATGTGACGAAGCTGGAAAAATTGGAACTGTACGATCCGGAGGGAAACCAGTTGAAGGCAGGCTTTTCCTGGTCACACAAGCCTGCTGACAAGGAGGCGGTCGTGAGCCAAAACAAACTGGATGTCTACTGGCAAGATGACGTCCCGATCCCGGACCGCATCACCGCCAAGGTCACCCTGTCCGTAGACAATCAGGTATGGGAACCCTTGTCCGTGGACATCCCGATCGACAAGTCCACATATGCCGACCTGACAGAAAAAGTATATCCCGTCAACAAAACCGTGATCGTGGACGGTCAGGCCATCACGGTGGAGCGCGTCACCGTCTATCCGACGCAGACGGAGGTGGCCATCCGCTTCGACCCGAAAAACAGCAAGCGCATCTTCGGCTTTGACAACCTTCGTCTGGTCAATGAAAAAGGGGAGTCATTCGCCTTCTGGGGAAACGGCGTATCCAGCCATTCGGTCGATGAGGACAGCGTGGTCTACTACCTGGAGAGCAGCTACTTTACCCCGCCGGAAAAGCTGTATGTCACAGCCGACGGCATCCGGGCCCTGGACAAGGAGAACTTGCACGTGGTCATCGACGCGAAAACCGGCCGGCTGCTGCAGGCGCCGGACGACAGACTGCGGGTGGAAGCCCTGCGGCAGAACGAAGACGTGGTGGGGCTGGACCTCGCGCTGAGGGTGGAGGAGGGCGATCTTCACCAGCTTCACCCGTTAGTCCGGGATTTGTATGACGACCGGGGCAACGAGTACGAGCATGTTCAGGGGACTTCCTACGCGTACGGCGGCGTCCAGTATTTTGGCGAACTGTTCAAGCGGAAAACAGAAAAGGGTGTTCCATCAACGTATCGATTTACCCTGTCCGATTATCCCGCGAAACTGAATGGGGACTTTACCGTTGGCATCAAATGATCGGCTGCGGCCGGTGGAACGCACTACGGACTTTAAAAATGATTTTCAGGCCGAAAGGCCTGCCCATTCATCAACCGAAGCGGAAGACAATGGGCATCGCATGGCGGGATGGGCCAAGCGAGCTCCTTTGACGACCGACTCAGCGGAAAAACGAAGACGCGGGAATCAACAGGGGACACAAGTCTCACTTCCTCGAAATACCCAGATGTTTGTCCCCTGCCCGCGTCTCGTTTTGAAGCGGACATCATTCGCTTCTTTGCTGGGCGTCAAGCGAGCGAGCGGGCCCGCTCTCCCATACGCCGCGGACTTTGTCTGCAAACTGAGAGCTCGAGGAGACCTCGAGCTCTTGCCGTAGTTTTATTCAATGGCTGCCCAGTGATTGGTCGGGCCGTGCCCGCCGCCGATTTGCGGTGCGGTGGCGATCGCCTGGACGATGAACCGGTTGGCCCGCTCCACCGCTTCCACCAACGGTCTTCCCTTGGCCAGTTCCGCCGTCAGGGCGGCGGAAAAGGTGCAGCCGGTCCCATGGGTGTGACGGGTTTGAATGCGGCTGTGGGCGATTTCGTAAAACGCTTGTCCGTCGTACAGCATGTCGACGATCTCATCGCCGTCCAGGTGTCCGCCTTTCATCAGGACATGGCGTGCGCCCAAGGCGTGAATCGCCTTTGCCCCCTCCCGCATGTCGGCTGGTGTGCGGATCGTCATGCCGGTCAGGCACTCTGCTTCCGGCAGGTTGGGCGTCACCACTTCGGCCAGCGGGAGCAGGTGTGTTTTCAGCGCCTCAATCGCTTCGTCCAAAAGCAGCTTGGCGCCGCCCTTGGCGACCATCACCGGATCGACCACCAGCTTTTCCAGGCGAAACGCGCGCACTTCCTCCGCCACCGCCCGGATGATCGCGGCGTCAAACAGCATGCCCGTCTTGGCCGCGTCCGCGCCGATGTCACGCAGGACTTCGCGGATCTGCTGCGTCACCGCTTCAGTCGGCAGCGGGTAGACCCCTGCCACTCCCAGCGTATTTTGCGCTGTCACCGCCGTAATGGCGCTGGTGCCGTAGACGCCGAGCTGATGAAACGTCTTCAGGTCCGCCTGGATGCCGGCGCCGCCTCCGCTGTCCGAACCCGCGATGGTCATCGCTTTTGCCACCGTGCTCATGTCTTCTCCTCCTGTCAGTCTGTCACTCTTACCCGAGTATACCATCCGCCCGGTTCCTTCGGTATACTAGATTACGAGATCTCAAGGATCAGGCAATTGGAAGGGAGAGGTGGCATGACGTACCGCAGCCTTTACTGGCTGACCGTTCTCTTGCCGCCATTCATCATCGGCGGCTTTGAATTTGTCCGGCACGATTTTCTGCTCGATTACCTCTCGATGGAAGCGGGCAATGTCTATATCACGATCCTGACCCTGTTGCTGTCGTTTTTGTTTGCCACCTGGATGTTCCGCAAGATTGAGCGGATGAATGCCAAACTGGTGGAAGAACAGGCGCGCCGCGCTGTGTACGAGGAGCGGGAACGGCTGGCGCGGGAACTGCACGACGGCATCGCCCAGTCACTCTTTTTCCTCAACGTCAAACTGAAACAGGGACAGCTCGAGGATGCGCGCGTCGCTGTTTCGGCCATTGACAATCACGTACGGCAGGCGATTTTCAACCTGCGCTCCCTGCCGGAAGAAGGCAGCAGCCTCACGCAACGTGTGGAAAAGTGGCTCTCCCAGTGGAGCGCGCTGTCGGGAGTGGATGTGACGCAGGAGGTGCAGCTTGTGGATGGCATTTTTTCACCAGCCGAAGAAGTACAGTTGTTCGGCGTCATCCAGGAGGCGTTTGCCAATATCCGCAAACACGCCAATGCCCGCCACACGTGGCTGAAGCTGGTCGGCACCGAACCTGGAAACTGGCAGCTTGTGATCGAGGATGACGGCATCGGAATCCCGTCGGTTGACGGCGAAGCGAAAAAATACGGCTTGGCGATGATGGCCGAGCGAGCCAGGCAGTTGGGCGCTGCCATCGTCATCCGCCAGCGCGCGGAAGGCGGCACGCACATACAGCTGACGGCCGGAAACGGAGGAATCGGGAGATGAGCGCATACCGCGTGTTGATAGCCGACGACCACCCCATGGCGCGGATGGCCATTCGCAGCCTGTTGGAACAAGATCCGTCCTTTGAGGTGGTTGGCGAGGCGACCAACGGAGAGGAAGCATACACCCTCTGCGGACAACTACAGCCCGATCTGGTGCTGATGGACATCAACATGCCCGGGTGGAGCGGCCTCGAAGCCACGCGAGTGGTGAAAAAAGCCTACCCGCACATCAAGGTGGTGATCCTCAGCGTATCCGACGATGTCGGCGACCTGATCACCGCCATCCAGTTCGGTGCCCAAGGGTACCTTTTGAAAAACCTGGAGCCGGACGACTGGATCACCTATCTGCATGCCCTCCTGGGCGAAGACAGCGACGTCTCCCGCGAAATGGCAACGCGGCTGTTTCACCACTTCCGCCAGGAGCAACGACTGGACGAACCGACGCCGGACGTGCTCACCCCGCGCGAACGGGAGATTGTCAAGTACGTCGGTGCAGGCAAAACCAACCGGGAGATCAGCGACGCACTGGTGATCGCGGAAAACACGGTGAAAAATCACATCAAAAACATCTTGGAAAAACTGCAGTTGGCCAATCGGGTACAGCTGGCCGCCTATGCAGTCCGCCACCATCTGCTGAAACAATGACGGGGACAGGCAGCACAATCGCCTGTCCCCAGCGCTTTTCTAAGGGACAGCCCTTTTAGACTCCTCATCACACACGGAAATTGGCGGAATTTTACAGCAACACTTTTTTTTCCAACCATTCCGTTTTATAATAGCTGCAAGAGGTGATCGCGTGAGCACCAGGGAATGGCTCAAGTCATCTACGCTCGTCGCATGCGGGATAAGGATTGCCGCCGGATAGCGGGGGCCCCGCGTGCAGCTGAAGAATGACGCGGACGTCATCACATGATTTGGCGCTCGGTGGCGATCGCGTGCGACACCTCATTTTCTCAGGCGTGGAGCGCCGCCCGCAAAGTTGCTCCTGTTCGCTGCAGCCATTCCGGCATGATTCCCGAGCCAGCTCGTTTCTCCTCCGCTGCCCGGCTCCGGAATCGCTTCCTCTCCCTATCGCTGCATCCTATCCATCACTCATCCAAACCGAACCGTTTCGCCCACACCTGAATAGGAGGTGATCTCCCCGTTCTCGGTCCGTTTTCACATCGGTTGACGTTGCCGCTTGTCCGGAGAAAATCTCTTGATGATGGGAGGCGCTACGGATGAAACAACCTGATTTTTCCAACCTGCAGGCGTGTATTGAAGAGGCAAAAACGGCCGCATTGGATACAAACCCGGGACCGGCCGACCCGACGGATTACCGGCAACTGTTGATTCGCCTGGAGGCCGCACGGGACAAACTGCCGCCGCTCTATCGGGAGAAAGTGTTTCAGCCAATCGCGCGCACACTGGACGAGCTCTCCGAGTCCGGATTTGCCGAGCTGCTCAAACGTGACCCAAACCGGGAACGGGAAGCCGGTCTGCTCATGGACATCGTCCAGGCAATCCTGCAAAACGGGGAAGGATACGAACAAACCGCAACAGATGCCTTCCAGGAAGTAGTCAGCGACTTGTACGACGGTTTTCTCAGTGCGGGTGACCGGGCCGGAATCAAACCGCCGGACCGCAGCGTAATCGCTCCGCTGGTCAAATGGGGACGGCCCCAATACGGACCGTACACGTGGCCAATTGACGCCGCAGCCCATTTTGGACTGGAGACAGGCATTGTAAACCTTCCCCCTTCCCATGCCAAGCAGGGACTGCTCGCCTGGTCCGCCCTCGCCCACGAAACGGCCGGACACGACATACTGCACGCCGATACGGGGTTGCTGCAGGAGCTGTCACAGGTCGTCCGCCAGGAGCTGCTCGGGCAAAAGTTCAGCCGCAGCTTGGCCGAGTACTGGGCGCTCCGCATCGATGAAACCGCCTCCGACGTGTTGGGCGTGCTCAACATGGGGCCAGCCGCGGGCATTGGCTTGATCGGTTACTTCCGCGCCTTGAACGGCGCTTGGGGAGGCACACCGAAGCTGCGCAATACGGGTCCCGACTACGATCCTCACCCCGCCGACATCCTGCGCGGATACTTGGCCGCCGAGACGGTCCGGCTGCTCCGTTTTGACGGTGCGTCGATCTGGGCAGATGCCCTCATGGCAGAAACGGACAAAGATCTCGGCACGATCGTATTGGGCCGTACAACCATCGACGCTGATACGGCAAAGCGTTCCGCCGCCGCAGTAGCTTCCGTCATCGCGGAGTCGCCGTTGAAGAGCCTGGAAGACCACGCACTTGCCCAGATCCAGAACTGGCACGACCGCGACGAGCAGATTGCTGCCAGCATTCGCTCCCATCTCACCTCCTCCGGCGATCTGAACGAATGCTACATGTCGGGATTGTACGCCGCCCACGTGGTGGCAGCTGCTGTCACCGGTGCTTTGGAACAGGGCGCCAATATCCAGGAGATTTTCCAACGCATGATCACCGTGCTGAAAGGCATGCACGATGCCAATCCAGCATGGGGACCGCTGTATGTCAGACATCCGGGCGATCTCCAGCCCCATCGGGTCTACACCCGGCCTGCCGCCCAATCGGTTGCCGCCGGCTGATCTGAGATACAAGTCGGCTGATCCGAGATACAACAGGACGTCTAGGAGACATTTTGTTCTGACTATTTAGAATTAACAGCCTCTTTCGAGAAGCATGGCTCCGCCGAAACGCGGAAACATGCTTCTTTGCTTGCCGATGTTGCGGCATGGCTCTGTGTGCAGCCGCCCGGAAGTGGCAGAAGATGCAGTCAAATTACATAAATATATGATTGAGTGTTCATATGTTAATGTGTTATCATTTTCTTGCCATCACTTGTGGAAAAGGGGAAACATTGCATGAACGCGTATGATGTGCTGGTAATTGGTGCCGGTCAAGCGGGGTTGGCCATGGGCTACTACCTGCTGCAAGCGCGGCTCCGTTTCCTGATCGTCGACCAGTGCGAGCGGGTGGGCGATCGCTGGAGGCAGCGGTACGACACGCTGGTGCTGTTCACCCCGCGCTCTTTAAGCGACCTGCCCGGCCTGCCCTTCCCCGGCGATCGTGACGGACTGCCTGGGAAAAACGACGTGGCCGACTATCTGGAACGGTATGCCGCCCACTTCTCCCTGCCAATCCGGACAAAAACGCCCGTCTCGTCGGTTGAGAAGTACGGCAATGGATTTCTCGTCACCAGCGGACAGGAGCAGTGGTTCGCCCGGCAGGTCGTGATCGCTACGGGACCGTTTCAGTCGCCGTGGATCCCTGAGATCCATCGCGATGCTGCCCCTGATGTCGTCCAATTACATACGGATGCGTACAAAAACGAACACCAGCTCCGCCCCGGCCCAGTCCTGGTGGTCGGAGACGGCAATTCAGGAGTCCAGATCGCCGTGGAACTTGCCGCTTCCAGACCGGTTGTTCTCTCCATCGGGCGACAGCGTTCGTTTCTTCCCCAGCGCCTTTTGGGAAAACCTATCTTTTGGTACTTCAAGCTGTCCGGACTACTCTCCATTCCCGTCACCACCCTGCCGGGCCAATGGCTGAGCAGGCAGCCCGATCCGATCATTGGCTGCAAGCGCCAGTTTCAATATCTAAAGCAGCAGGGACGGCTGCGCGTAACGGGGCGGACCATCCGCCTGTCAGGCAATACCGCAACCTTTTCAGACGGCAGTCAGGCGGAAGCTGTTAATATCATTTGGGCAACCGGGTTTCGCTGCACGTATGACTGGCTTCATGTCCCGGGCGTATTGGACGCAAACGGCCGTCCGATTCACCGGCGAGGCGTCACGCCAACCGCCGGCCTCTACTTTCTCGGCCTGCCATGGCAATATCGCCGTTCTTCCGCTCTTTTGGGCGGGGTTGGCGAGGATGCGCGTTACCTGCTCAGGCACATCCTGCACACATCGGGCCGACATCCTGTGACGTAAGGGGGAATCCGCATGGGTCTGCATCACCATCACGGCCATGCCCATGACCACGGACACGGTCATCATCACCATCACCATCACGGCAAAGGGGCCAGCAAGCGCGCCTTGCTGATCGCGTTTTTGATTATCACCGCCTTTCTCGTCGTGGAAATCGTCGGCGGCATCCTGACCAACAGTCTCGCGCTCCTGTCTGACGCCGGCCACATGGTCAGCGACGCCTCTGCCCTGCTCTTGAGTCTGATCGCGCTGCACGTGGCGGCCCGTCCTCCTTCCACCCAGAAAACGTTTGGGCTGCACCGCCTGGAAATTCTGGCTGCCTTGACTAACGGTGTCACACTGGCCGTGATCTCGCTGGCAATCCTCTGGGAGGCGTACGAGCGGCTGCGTACCCCTCCCGAAGTGGCGAGCAGCACCATGATCCTGATCGCCTCGCTGGGGCTTGTCGCCAATATCGCTGCCGCGTACGTGCTGATGCGCGGCGACTATCGGGAAAACGTAAACGTGCGCAGTGCCTTACTGCACGTGCTGGGCGACCTGCTAGGCTCCGTCGGGGCCATCATCGGCGGTCTCCTGATGCTCTGGTTCGGCTGGTACATCGCCGACCCGCTGATCAGCATCGTCGTCGCCGTCCTGATCCTGTTCAGTTCGTGGCGCGTGACCAAGGAATCGGTCAACATCCTGATGGAAGGATCGCCGGCCCACATTGACGTGACCCGCGTCAGCGAACGCCTGCTGCAGCTCGACGGGGTAAAGGGTGTGCACGACCTGCACGTCTGGACCGTCACGTCAGGATTTGATTCGCTCACCTGCCATCTCACCGTGGAGGATGACCGGCCCAGTTATCCGATCCTAAACGAAGCGATTCGGTTGTTGCACGATGAGTTTGGCATCTCCCATGTGACCATTCAGATTGAAGACGATACAGTGTGGCATGCCGAACTGGCCTGCGAACACAGGGAACCGGCGAAGTGCAGCCATGAGCACGACCATCCCCATTCGTAAAACAAAAATCTCCTGCGCTTTTTAACGCAGGAGATTTTTTGCCAGGATCAGTCTTCCATCGTGGACAGGTCGCCGGTCGGCAGGCCCAGTTCCCACGCTTTGAGCACGCGGCGCATGATCTTGCCGGAACGCGTCTTCGGCAGCTTGTCGCGGAATTCGATTTCGCGCGGCGCGGCATGGGCGGCGAAGCCTTCCTTGACGAATTTGCGGATGTCTTCCATCAACTCTTCGCTTGGTTCGTAGCCCGCACGCAGGGAGATAAACGCCTTGATGATTTCCCCGCGCACCGGATCCGGTTTTCCGATGACGCCCGCTTCTGCCACTGCCGGATGTTCCATCAGCTTGCTTTCCACTTCAAACGGACCGACGCGCTCGCCGGAGGTGTTGATCACGTCGTCAATGCGGCCCTGGAACCAGAAGTAGCCGTCTTCGTCCTTGTAGGCCGAATCGCCGGACACGTACCAGCCCGGGAAGCGGAAGTACTCCTCGTACTTCGCCGGATTTCGCCAGATTTTGCGCATCATGGACGGCCAGCCGGTACGAATGGCCAGATTGCCCATCCGGTTGGGCGGCAGTTCATTCCCCTGATCGTCCAGGATGGCTGCGTAGATGCCGGGGAACGGTTTGCCCATCGAGCCGGGCTTGATCGCCATGCACTTGTAGTTGCAGATGAGCTGTCCCCCTGTCTCCGTCATCCACCAGGTATCGTGAATGCGCTGGTTGAAGGCCCGCATGCCCCAATAAACCACTTCCGGGTTGAGCGGTTCACCGACGCTGAGGACGTGGCGCAGTGACGACAGGTCGTAGCGCTTCACGATTTCGTCGCCGGCCCCCATCAGCATGCGGAAAGAAGTCGGGGCACTGTACCAAACAGTCACCTTGTACTTTTGAATCGTGTCGTACCACTCCTCCGGCTTGAACCGTCCGCCGCGCACCACGTTGGTGGCGCCGTTCAGCCAGGGGGCAAAAATCCCGTAGGACGTACCGGTTACCCAGCCCGGGTCAGCGGTGCACCAGTAGATGTCGTCCTCCTGGAGATCGAGGACCCATTTGCCGGTCTGGTAGTGCTGAATCATCGCGTTGTGTACGTGCAGCACCCCTTTCGGCTTGCCGGTGGAGCCGGAGGTGTAGTGCAGGAGCATGCCGTCTTCGCGATCCACCCATTCGATCTCCAGTTCGGAGGATGCGGATGCCATCGCTTCTTCATAGCTGATTTGCCCTTTCTCCAATTCGTTTGTAGCCCCGACCAGGATGATGTGCTTCAGCGCAGGCAGATCCTTAACCGGAATGCGCGGCAGCAGCGCAGGCGTGGTGACAATGGCCACCGCTTCGCTGTCCTCCAGCCGGTCGCGGACAGCGGCTTCCATGAACGCCTCAAACAGCGGTCCCACGATCGCTCCGATTTTCAATGCCCCTAAAACGCTTACATACAGCTCCGGCGAACGAGGCATGAACACGAAAACGCGGTCTCCTTTGACGATGCCCAGGCTGCGCAGCACATTGCCGAACTTGTTGGATAATTCGCTCAACTGTGCAAACGTGTAGCGCTCATCCCTGGTCGCGTCGCTGTACAGCAGGGCGATCTTGTCTCTTCGTTCCGTCTGCAGGTGGCGGTCAATCGCCTCATACGCGATGTTGACTTTTCCTGTTTCATACCAGGAAAACTGCTTTTCCACGTCTGCCCAGTTAAAATTGGCGTAAGCCTCGTCGTAGTTCTTCAGGTTGTACTGTCCTTCCGCGGGCGGAATCAGGTCGACTTTCATACTCTCTCACTCTCCTTGTGTGACTGAAGGATCACTGCTTCATTCAGCTTTTTCATAATATTTCTGCACTTCTTGACAAATTCCTCCTCCCAGAAACCTACTTATCAGAAAACGCCAGAAATCTTGTATAATGATCAGGTAGTTTGCTAGAAAGCGGAGGTGACAGCAGATGTTTTGGTTATTGATTGTGTCGCTTTTTGCCGTTTTACTTGCGCGCGCCTACCGCAATACGTTTGATCTGAACATCCGCCGCGTCAACGTGGCCGTCCAGCCGTCGGAGTGCCGCGGCGAGTCCGGCAGCTTCAAGCCGCTCACCGTGCTGCATCTGTCCGACCTTCATATGGAGAATATTTCCATCCCCGCAGAGCGGATCATCCGGGACTTTTCCGGACAGCACATTGATTTGATTGCGATTACCGGCGACCTGTTGGACCGCCATAAAAATATTCCCAAAGCTGTAGCCTACGTGGAAACCGTGATGAAATTGAACCCGCGTCTTGGCACCTTTGTCGTCTTCGGCAATCACGACTATGTGCTGGCGCCCCCGAAGCTTGGGCAGCTGAAAGCAGAGCTGGAGCGGATCGGCTGTCGGGTGCTGGTGAACCAGCACGTGACACTCATCCACGACGGAATGCCACTGCACGTGATCGGCGTGGACAACTACTCCACCGGCCACAGTGATCTGGCTGCATCATTTCGGCATGTGCCGACAGATGGCGTGCGCCTCGTACTGACGCACGATCCCAACCTCGTCCTGGAGATGCGGGACTATTCGTATGATTATCTGCTGTCCGGCCACTTTCACGGCGGACAGATCCACTGGCCAAAGCCGTTTCATCTCGTCACGATGGGCCAACTGCCCAAGCTGAACATGGTAAAAGGACTGCATCACTACGACGGACGCCCCTTTTACATCAGCGAGGGATTGGGGCAGACGGGGCTGAACATTCGCCTCCGCTCCCGTCCGGAGATCACGCTGCACACGCTGGTTCCTGCCGGCGCGCCGTCTGCTCTTCCGACTGCGGAGACGGCTGCTGCCGCTCAAATGAAAGGCTCCGCTGCAAAACCACACGCCGCAACCAATCCGGGCAAGGTTGCGACTGAAGCCGGCCGCACACTGGCCCTGGAGTAATGTATAATGATGGCATCTCGCAGTGAAACGGGGTGCCGAAGATGGACGCATGGAAACGGGATGTGGAACGAATTCGGCAGGCGACAGGCCTGCCGATCGCGTATCTGAACGTGGCACAGGAAGAGATCGAGGCCGTCCGTGCCGCACAGGAGCAGTCCGGCTGGGAAATCGTCCAAAGCGGGTCTTTCGCCGGCCGGGCGTTGATGGTAGCCATACGGCCGGCACAGTGGCCCGATGCCGCACGTTCGCTGCTGACGCTGCTGTTGACCAAGCCGGAACAGGCCGGCCCCGCCCAGGAACAGGTCACCGCCTGGTTGACGGAAGTGGCGGCGGGCCTGCCCGCTTCTCCGCCCGACGGACTGGAACAGCACTGGGCGTGGCGGGAGAAGCGGGTCTGCTTCCTGTTGGAATCCACCCGAAGCGAGGGACTGTTTGAACTGGCCATACTGCAGCCGCTCCTGCACGATTTTTTCAAAGGGGCCCTCGTCTCGCTGTTTCCGCTGCCTCCTTCACACCTGCTCCTGGCCGTTCCCGTCTCCGCCCTGGATGGCGGCGATGCGGAAAACTGGCTGGAGTGGGCCTATGGCCTGCACGACCTCATCTCCACCGAGTTGATGGAAAACGTGCGCGTCATTCTCGGACCGGCCGTGGAGACACCTGTCCTCCTGGACCAGGCGCTGACCGACTGCCTCCGCCTCTCCCGCGCCCTGCAAAAATACCGGCCGAAAGTCATGGTAGCGGACAGACGGCAGTACCCGCTGGAACAGTGGGCCGCTTCCCTGCCTTCCGACATCGCCTCTCTGCTGGGCGATACACTCTTGCATATAATGCCGGCACCGAAGCTGAGCCGCGAACAGATCCAGACCCTGGAGACCTTGTTTGCCCGGCAGCTGAATGTGAGCGAAGCCGCCCGGCAGTTGTATCTGCACCGCAATACCCTGATCTACCGGCTGGACAAGCTGACGGAAGAGACCGGTCTGGACCCCCGGCAGTTTCCCGATGCCGTGCTTCTGCAGTTGTTTCTCCTGTTTCGGCAAAATTGACCAAACAATTCGTACAATTTGACCGTAGCGCTGCCCATCCCCTGCTGGTAACATATGGGCTACAGCGAAGAGGAACGACAGCATTGCAACTTTCGGGAAGACGGAGGTGCCGGAGTTGGCAAAAGTGACGCTCCATCACGTGTACAAACGGTACAGCAATAATGTCACCGCGGTACACGATTTTCATCTGGAGATCAAAGACCGTGAGTTTCTCGTACTGGTCGGTCCGTCCGGATGCGGGAAATCGACCACGCTGCGCATGATTGCCGGACTGGAGGAAATCTCCGAAGGCGACTTGTACATCGGGGACCGGCGGGTCAATGACGTGGCCCCCAAGGACCGCGACATCGCCATGGTGTTTCAAAGCTACGCCCTCTACCCGCACATGAACGTCTACGAAAACATGGCGTTTGGCCTCAAGCTGCGCAAGTTTTCCAAAGCGGAGATTGACAAACGCATCCAGGAAGCAGCGCGCATTCTCGACATTGCCCATCTGCTCGACCGCAAACCAAAGGCGCTCTCCGGCGGCCAGCGGCAGCGCGTCGCTCTGGGACGAGCCATCGTCCGCGAACCGCAGGTATTCCTCATGGACGAACCGCTGTCCAACCTGGATGCCAAGCTGCGCGTCCAGATGCGCACGGAAATCCTGAAATTGCACCAGCGGCTCAACACCACCGTGATTTACGTGACCCACGACCAGACCGAAGCGATGACCATGGGCGACCGCATCGTCGTAATGAAAGACGGCGTCATCCAGCAGGTGGCCACCCCGACCGACATTTACAACCACCCGGTCAACCAGTTCGTGGCCAGCTTTATCGGGTCCCCGGCGATGAACTTCATCAAGGGGCGCATCGTCGAACAGGACGGAAAGCTGTTCTTTGAAGCTGCCAACCTGCGGATTCGCTTTCCGGAAGACAAGGCGAAGGTGCTGCGGGAGAAAGGATATGCCGACAAGCAGGTCACGTTTGGCATTCGCCCGGAAGACATTTACAGCGACAACCAGTTTATCGAAGCCAATCCGTTTGACAGCAACGTCACGGCAGAGGTGGACGTCGTCGAGAACATGGGCTCCGAACTGTACGTCTACTTTTCCAATGTCGGCGGCACACAGCTTGTAGCTCGCGTCGACGCCCGCGAAGGCATCAAGCCGCGGATGTCCGTCAAACTGGGCATGGATTTGTCCAAGTGCCATGTGTTTGACAGCGAGACGGAAACGGCTGTATTCTAAATGAAAAAAAGAGAAAAAAAGGGATGTCTTTGCAGGCACTCCCTTTTCCTGTTTTGTAGAGAGGAGAGAAACATGTCATACAAAATCGTGTTTTTTGACATCGACGGGACGCTCTTGAATACGGATCACACCATCCCCGAGGAGACGCGGAGGGCTGTCAGGCAGCTGCAGGATAACGGCGTTTTGGTCGCGATTGCCACAGGCCGCGCGCCGTTCCACCTGCTGCCGGTTGCACAGGAACTGGGGATCGATACCTATGTCGGGTTCAACGGCTCGTACGTGGTTGCAGATGGCCGGCTGATCCGCGAGACGCCGCTGTCCAGGAAAACGCTGGCCGACCTGGAAGCGACAGCCCACACCAACGGCCACCCGATGGTATTCCTCAGTGCCGATACCTGTTATGCCAACACCGCCGACCATCCGCACGTAATCGAGTCGTTTCACTCCCTGCGCCTGGCGCCGCCCGTATGTCGGCAGCGCTACTGGGAAGAGGCTTCGATCTACCAGGCGTTCCTCTACTGCGGCGAACAGGAGGAACACAATTACTTCACCCGCTTTCGTGACGACGTGTCGTTCGTCCGCTGGCACCGCGTCGTCCTGGACGTGCTTCCTCCTAACGGCTCCAAAGCGCGCGGCATTGAAGCGGTGCTGCGTCATTACGGACTCAAGCCGGAAGATGCGGTGGCGTTCGGCGACGGCTTGAACGACAGGGAAATGCTAGCCTACGTCGGCATGGGTGTGGCGATGGGCAACGCCCACGAGCAGGTGAAGCCGCTGGCAAACATGGTGACCCGCCACGTCAACGATGCGGGCATCCACTACGGACTGCGGCAGCTCGGCCTGATTTAACCGATACCCTCCTCGTTACATCCACCATCCAGGGAAGCATGTCAGCTTTTTCCGTCATAATCACTCCCTCCGTGCGCACGCTATGTCTATACAGCATGGAGGGAGTGAGTTTTTTTGCGAGTCTTACCCCCGATTATCGCAGCGATTGCTCTGGTCGGGCTGGCCGTGATCCCGCTTCGCTGGCATCAGCAGCAGGAAATGCGCGAACCTCACCCCCAGGTAACTTCGCTATCGGCACATATTCCGCGGATCAACTACATTGAACAGGTTAAAGACACGCGGCGCGGGTTGGAAAAAAGCGCCCATATCAAAACCCTGCACCACAATACGCGCGACCGCAGCCACTATGTAGAGCATGAGGTCGTCGTCCGCTTTTCTCCCCGCCCTGACCAAGCGGCCCTCCAAAAGCTGCTGGATTCGGTCGACGGCAGGATCAAGCGGGATTTTGGGCAGGCGATGATTATCAAGTCGCGCAGTTTGACCACCCAACAGCTGATGAAAAAGCTGGCCGAGCATCCCGATTCCGTCTACGCGGAACCCAACTACCTGCTGCTGCCCAACCGTCGGCCCAACGACCCCTATTACCGTGAGTATCAATGGAACCTCCCCCTGATCGGCATGGAACAAAGCTGGGACATCAGCCAGGGCTCCAACGACGTCGTGGTGGCGGTCATCGACACGGGCATTGATTTGCGCCATCCGGAGTTCGCCGGCAAACTGGTGGAAGGCTACAACGTGCTGGAAGACAACAACGTCCCCCAGGACGACAACGGTCACGGCACCCACGTCGCCGGAGTGATTGCCGCCAAAACCAACAACGCCGACGGTATCGCCGGCATGACCTGGAACAGCAAGCTGATGCCGATCAAGGCGATCGGTGCGGACGGGGCCGGATCCGCATTTGACATCGCCCAAGCGATCTATTGGGCGACCGACCACGGCGCCGACGTGATCAATCTGAGCGTGGGCAACTACACCTCCTCGGCCGCCTTGAAAGAAGCGTGCCGTTACGCGTATGACCGCAACGTGGTGCTTGTAGCCGCATCCGGCAACGACGCGACCAACCAGCCCAGCTATCCGGCTGCCTACGAGGAAGTCTTGTCCGTGGCGGCTGTCGACCATAACAAACAGCGGGCCGATTTTTCCAACTACGGGGACCATGTGGATGTGGCCGCACCGGGCGTCGACATTCCCAGCACTTACATTCACAACGACTACGCCGCCTTGTCCGGCACTTCCATGGCGTGTCCGCACGTAGCGGCGCTGGCTTCGCTCATCCGCTCCGTCAGTCCTCACCTGACAAACAAAGAGGTCATGCAGATTATTCGCGAGACCGCGGTCGATTTGGGCCCTCCCGGCAAGGACAAGCTGTACGGGTTTGGCATGATCGACGTGAATGCAGCGCTCAGGCAGGTGCAGCCGGCAACCACACGCCAGGTGCAGGAGCCGGATACCTTTGGCGAACTGCTGAACAAGTTTTTGCTCCGTCTTCGCTTTGGACTGTAAGAACGAGTGATTCCAACGAGTGATTCCGCAAAAATGAGTGATTCCGACCAGGAGGCGTTTTGATGAAAGCGTGCATCGTGTTTGCCCACGAAGGAACCAAAAGTTTTGCCCATCAAATCTTGCAGCGCATCGTCACTGCTTGTGAAGCAGCCGGCATTCGTCCGGTTGTCCGCGACCTGTACCAAATCGGGTTTGACCCGGTCTTTGACGCGGAGGACATGCACCTGGCCAGCCAAGGCCGGGCCCGGGCGGATGTGGAAGAGGAACAGCAACTGATCACCGACGCCGACCTGCTGGTCATGATCTACCCGGTCTGGTGGTGGTCACCGCCCGCCATCCTGAAAGGGTACCTGGACCGCGTCTTTACGGACGGGTTCGCGTTCCGCTACGGCGATGACGGACCGGTCGGCATGCTGAACGGAAAACAGGCGCTCGTCTTTACCACCACCCGCGAGTCGGAACAGGAGATGCGCGCCGACGGGTTTGACGAGGTGGTACGCAAACAGATTGTGGACGGGACGCTGAAGCTGATCGGCTATGACGTGACCTATCGCAACTTTGCTGCCGTTCCATACGTGAGTGAAGCGGAACGGGCCGCCATGCTGGAGGAGGCGGAAGCGCTGGTTCGCCGCATCCGGCAGCCCGTTGGGGTGTAAGGCATCGCGCAGAATTGACGCTAAAAGCCCTCCCGGCAGCGGCACGAGATGATCCGTGCCTGTCTGCCTCGGGAGGGCTGTGTTTGATTTACGCTTTTTGCATCCGTTTCTTTGTAATATAGTCAGTTTCGTAGTACTGCAGATCGTCACGCAGCTGCTCAAACACCTTGGACAGGGATATGGTCAGCTGTTTGAGCTCAGGGGTTACCTCTTTGCGGAAGATAATGGCGTCATGACCGGTGTACGAATAACGCCCGTCTTCGTCGTACACTTCCCCTTTGGGGTAGTAGAAGTTGTTCACACAGGAGTGATACACCTGATACAACACTTCTTCGGCAAACTCCTCGTTGAACTTGGCTCTCCGAAGCGCCACGCCCAGCCGCTCGTACGCATTTTCGCAGTAAACCAAAAGGTGCCGCAAATCGGAGAGATAGTCGCGGTAGTAAGCCTCGTACTCTTCCGGATCGCCGGATTGCGCCACAAGGCCCGCCAGTGTGACTTGGTTGAGAAAGCGCTCCAGCTCCATGCTTACCTTCTTCAACTTCGTGTACGTGTCCTCGCACAATTGCTTCAGATGAGTCGCTGACATAGTGCCCCCCTCGCGTAGAAAATCTGCCTTTTTCTGAATAGTATAAAGGATATCTTATTTACAGCACAAGAATTTCTTTTCAGCATATCCTGCTACGCACGAGTCGACTCCGCTTCGGGAAGCGTCACTTTCCGCGTCTGGAACTGGTAGGCGATGTACGCCGCAAACAGGCCGATCAGCGTCATAAACGCCAGGACTGCCAGATCATGTGTCAGGTAGGACAGGTCGTGTCCCTTGTTTAAAATTTCCCGGACGCCGTTGAGAAAATACGTGAGCGGCAGCGACTTGCCAATGGCCGCAACGGCCGCCGGCATGGACATCAGCGGCCAGGTGTACCCCGACAGCATGAACGACGGCACTGCAATCAGCATGGCGATCTGAGTGGCCTGCAGCTGGTCTTTGGACCAGAACGAGATGGCGAATCCGATCACCACCACAGCGAGGTTAAAGACGGTGCCCACGATCAACAGATGGGCGATGCTGCCGTAATACGGGATCTCAAATCCCTTTAACAATAAAGCAAATACCAGCATCAGATTAAAGGTGGCCACCAGCATATAGGGCACTATCTTGCTCAGGGCAATCGTCCAGAAGCCGTTTTCCCTCAGGGACGACGCCCATGTCCCGGCTTCTTTTTGCTGGGCAACGGAGAGGGCTACGCCCAAAAACAGCACCTGCTGCAGCACCGTTCCGCCCAGACCGAAGACCATGAACGTCAGGTAACTGAACGTCGGATTGTACAACACGCGATAGCGGTAGTCGATCCCCGTGAACAGGTTTTTTCCTTCTTCTCCCCAGCCGCCCTGGGCCTCCAGCTTCTTCAGCGTGACGCCGGCCGAGACCGACTTGATCACGGTGTTGGCGGCCCGGACGGCAGTGTTGGAAATCAGCATATTGCTGCCGTCGATGACAGTCAGCACCTCTGCCTCACGTCCCGCTTTAACGTTTTTCTCCAGATCAGCGGGAATGATCACGGCCATGTTCGCCTGTCCCCGGTCAATCAGGTCCATCGCCTCTGCTTCCGTGCCGACGAAGTGGGTGATGCGGAACGTCTGGTCCACCTCAAAGGCGCGGTACAGCTCGCGGCTCAGCTCTGTCTGGTCTGCATCAACCAGCACGGTGGGAATCTCCATCACCTTTTTTTGGCTGTACAAAAACCCGAACAGCGTCATGTACAAAAGTGGTACGACGAACAGCACCAGACGGATCGTCTTGTTTGTATAGATGTTGCGCCACTCCTGAAGGAGCAGGCGGGAGAAATTACTCACCGCCACCAGCCCCTTCGATGTTCCATTCGACCGTCAAGCCCGGCCGCAATTCAGGATCGGTCACCGTCATTTTCACCTGGAAGGAACGGATGTCCCTGTCGCCCAGCTCCTGGGTTGCTTTCTTCACGGCAAAATCAGCTGCAGGCGCCACACTGACGATCGTCGCCTCCACGTCGCGTTTCAGCGCCGGCACGTAAAGGGTCGCCTTGTCGCCCGCCTTAACCGTGGACAGAGCGTACTCGTTCACGTAAAACTTCACAAAGTTATCTGTTTTTGCCTGCAGCGTCACAACCGTATAGCCCTGCGCCACCAGTTCCCCTTTTTGCACGGCAACTGACTTGACGATGCCATCCACCGGCGCGGTCAGCTTGGTGTTGTTCAGGTACGCGTTAATCTCGTCGAGCGCCCCTTTGGCCTGCTGCACGCCTGCTTCCGCCGATCTGACGTCGAGCTGTTTTACCCCCACCTGTCCGCGCGATGCCACCGCTTGATCGTATGCGGCTTTTGCCTGCTCCCACTGTGCCTTGGCCGCTTCCAGCTGCTCCTGGCGCGCTCCGGTCTCGGCCATCTTGAGCTGTTCGTTTACAGCTTTCAGTTCGGCCTCCGCTTGTTCGTACTGCATCTGCGCCTCTTCCACTTTTGCCTGCGGAACGGCTCCTTCTTCAAACAGCTTTTTCATTCGCTCCAGCTGCGTGGCTGCGATCTCCTTGGCTGTCTGAGCCGCCTGCTGCTTCGCCTTTAACTGGGCCACTTCCTCGGAGCGCGCCCCGTTCTTGCTGGCCTCGTACTGCGCTTTGGCCGCGTCCACTGCCGCTTTCGCCTGTTCCACCTGCGCGCTTATGGTGCTGTCAGTGATGGTCACGCCTTTTTTCGCCTGTTCCAGACGGACAAGCGCCAGACGATAGGCGGCCTCCGCCTGTTCCCGTTTTGCCAGCAGTTCATCGCTGTTCAGCGTGGCCACCAACTGCCCCGCTTTTACCTCGTCTCCTTCCTGTACGGCGATCTCAGCAATCGAGCCGCCCATCTTAAACGACAAATCCACCTCGGTCCCCTCGACTACACCGGTCAACTGCGCTCCACGCTGTCCCGCCACGTTGACCGCTCCCGGTCCCAACAAATACGTTCCCAGCAAGACAATGCCAGTCAAGAAACCGGCCATCCCAATCCATGCTCGTTTGTTCATGGTTGTTCTCCTCTCCTTGTGATATGTCTGTTACCTGTGATGTCGTCAGCGCTGAGGCACGCGCAGCACGCCGGACAAAAGCAGCCGAAGCGTCTGCTCATCCGCGGCCGTCGCCCGTTCCTTGCGAAAGTGCCTGCGCAGCACGGTAATCCCGGCCATGCCGAACAGGGCGGATACCAGCGACCACACGTCCGCCTCCTCGGCGACATGTCCGGCCTGCTTCAGTTCGGCCCAGTACCTTTCCATCGTGCTGAAATACCCGGCCAGCAGTTTGCCGATCATCTGATCCCGCTGCTCGTGGCCGGTAAAAAAGCTCAGCAGGAGGAGACACAGTTCCCGGTGTTCGGAAAAGAAGCGAAGATGCTCATCCAATACGCCAATCATGCGCTGATCCAACGGCACATCGCCGCGATTCATCACGCTGTCCACGGAATCGATCAGCATCTTCACCCCTCTTTCAATCACGTACAGAAACAGTTCCTCCTTGGTGGAAAAGTGGTAGTACAGCGTGCCTTTGGCCACCTGTGCCACCTCGGCAATCGCGTCCATCGTGGTGTCGCTGTACCCGTACTGGGCAAAAGCCTTCAGTGCTCCCTGTGCAATCTGATCTTTTTTGGATCGGGCCATCCCTCCTCATCCTCCTTTGCGTTTTTAAACTGACTGGTCAGTACAAAAATGAGTGTACGACTTTTTTCCTTTTTCGTCAAGTCTCTTGCAAAAAAGCAGACCGCCCGGCAGGCGGTCCTTCCCTGTTTTCGCTGTTTTCCGTCGTCCCGGCCTGCGAGCACTGCTCCCAACGATCAGGCAACCGCCCGGCATTTGCGTCGTGGTACCGCTCTGTTCATGCACCGCCCCGTGCACAGTCAGCAGATTACCCTGAGGTCCGAATCGTCAATGGACGAGTTCAAACCCTATTGACGTATAACCGATGTCGTTCAACAGTGTCTGGAACTCCTCATCCCTTACCGTTTCTCCGCGCAAAATCCGCTCGTGCAGGTCGGCTATTCGCTGGTAGATGGCCTTGTTGGTGGAGACGTACATAATGTTGAAACGGGTCTCCGCCTGCAGCCTGCTGCGCATCGCTTTTACCACTTTCATCTGGATGTGGTCAGTGTGGCCGTTATCGATCCGATTCGGCGAGCCAGGCTCATGGGGGATCGTCGGATTCGGGTTGACCTGGTCCGGCTTGGGCGTATCGGCCGTCAGCACGCCAATCAGCAGATTGTCCTTGAACGCCAGCACCTTGATGTCCTGCACGCCGGGAATTCGCTCTGCGTGGCGTTCCAGCAGGGCGAGCAGATGAGGCTCGCGGCGGTGGATGTTCTTTTGGTAGATCATCGCTGCCGGCCCCTTGTCCCGTCCGAGGTTGTCACTTTTCAGGTTGATGCCGTACGGGTCAAAACGCGCCTGCTGGCCCGTGTAGTCTTCCGTCCCCTGCTGTTTGTTTGGCGTACAGCCGGCGATTCCCACGGCCAACCATAGGGCCGCGCACAGCACTCCCACTCGCTTCACGCAAAAAACACCTCCTTACCCCTAGTGTGTGGTCTGAGAGGTGTTCTTACTCTGATGGAGCGTTCCTTATCTTCCCTTTTTATCACACCGCTGCTGGACAACCGGGCACACGCTGCCAAGCCTTTCAGCCGCCTGCCGCTCCGCTTAGACTCGTTTCGACACGGCTGCCTGTCCATTTGCAAAATTTTGCAGGAAAAGACCGCAACGTTTCGATAAATGCGGCGTCAAAAATAAATGAATGCATCTGTACGGACGGCAGGTGACTCAGCAGGCTAGAGAACCGCAGGCATTTCCACGTTTTTTCTTCGTAATTGTCCTCAAATTCGGGATTGTTACTGGATTGCAACCATTGCGTTAGCAGATACCGATACAATAGACGTACAACAATGTCAGTTCATCAAGAAAGAGGCCGAAAATCATGAAAAAACTGCTCCCTTTACTCATCCTCGCACTCATTCTCACCATTATTCCTCCAGGCGGCAGTTCCGCCAACACTGCTGTCATTCAATTGGGAAGCGACGTGCTCTTTAATCAATTCCACCACGTCATTCAAGGCAAAAAGGTGGGCCTGGTCACCAATCAAACCGGTGTCAACAGCCAGGGAATCAGCACGATCGACATGCTGCGGCGCGACCGTACCGTCACGCTGACCGCGCTGTACGCCCCCGAACAAGGACTGGATGGAAAAACGCCTGCGGGGCAACAAACCAGCACGTACTTTCACCCTGTCTACAGTATTCCGGTGTACAGCCTGTACGGCTCCACCCCCATCCCCACAAAGGAGATGCTGTCCAACATTGACGTGCTGGTCGTCGACCTGCAGGACATCGGTTCCGCGACCTCTCCCTACATCTCTACACTTACGGCCTGCATGACTGCTGCCAAACAATTTGGCAAACCGCTCATCGTGCTGGACCGGCCAAACCCGGTCGGCGGCACCATCGTGGACGGTCCACTGCTGGAGGCACCGCACCGTTCGTTCATCGAAGGCGCTCCCCTGCCACTGGCGCACGGCATGACCATCGGTGAATTGGCTCGGTTTTTCAACCGCAGCATCAACGCCGATCTGACCGTCATTCCCATGCAGGGGTACACCCGTCAAATGCTGTACCAGGATACCGGACTGCCCTGGATTCCCAGTTCCCCCGAGACTCCCGACCTGGCCGCCGTTTTCGGCTACATGGCAACCGGCCAAGGCGAAGGAACGGGAATCACGCCAGCCGACAACTTTACCTGGATCGGCGGAGAAGGCATTGACTCCGATGCGTATGCGGATCTGCTGAACGGCGCCCTGCTTCCCGGGGTGATGTTCCTGCCGCAAGACAAGGAAACGCGCGGCGGGGTGCGCCTGCACATCATCGACCCGTACCGGTTCAATCCGGCGAAGACAGGCATCTACACGCTTGCATACGCCAGCCAGTTGAATCATGATCTGGTGCCGAAAAGCGGCCTGACGAGCAGCGTGAGTCAGCACCTGGCGCAGGGATTGTCTCCGCAGGCGATCGAAAGCACGTACGCTGACAAACTGGCGGCATTCCGCGAACAGCGAAAAGCGTTTCTCATCTACGGCGATCAACCGTACGAACCGGCCGAACCGATCCGCAGCAAGCCCGCTTCGGACGCGCAGCCGCAGCAGCCCCCGGTCAGCAAGCCGGCGCAAGGGCAGCAAGCTCCGGCGAATCAGCCGCAGGCTCCGGTAAATCAGCCGCAGGCTCCGGTAAGTCAGCCGCAGGCTCCGTCGAAAAAACCTGTGCCGCCCACAGAAAAACCGGCAGCCGTCACACCGGCTCCAGCCGGTGCTGAACAAACTGGGACACAGACGCCAACGACCAACCCGCCCGCTCCTTCGACAGCAGTGCCGGGCACACAGCCGACCGAGAGCAAACCTCCGCAGGACAAAGTGGCCTATCTCACCTTTGACGATGGCCCCTCGCCGGTTACGAGCCAGATCCTGGACATCCTGAAACAGCATCAGGTGAAAGCCACCTTTTTCGTAGTTGGCAAAAATGTTCCCGGCCGTGAAGCTGTGCTGAAACGGGCCATCGCCGAAGGACACGTGGTCGGCGGTCACACCTATTCGCACGATTACCGTCTGATCTACAAGGACATCGCGTCTTTCTTTGCCGATCTGGAAAAAGGCAACCAGCTGATCGAGAAGGCCACGGGCGTCAAGCCGACCGTGTTCCGCTACCCGGGCGGCAGCACCAACACAGTGAGCAAAAAGTACCAAAATCCAAACGTGTACAACAACAGCCACACGGTCATGCAGGACATCAAGGCGGAAGCGGCCAAACGCGGCTATGTCTTCATCGACTGGAACATCTCCAACGGCGATGCCAGCAGCAATCACTACACGCCGGAGAGCGCGCTGGCCAATGTGAAAAGCCAGGTAAAGCACCAGCGGGAAATCGTCGTGCTGATGCATGACGCCTCGACAAAAGCGGCAACGGCCCAATCGCTGCCGGCAGTCATTCAATATTTGAAGCAGCAGGGCTACCGATTTGACGTTATTCGCCCCGACAAACCGACAGTCGCCAACGTGAAGTAACGGCAGCCAACCATCACCAGCTCCCTTTCGAGGGAGTTGTTTTTTTGTTTGGGGGCACAATAAGCGGGGAGCCGGACAACTCCTGCCGGCGTCCGCAGCAACACGGAATAACGGGAGGAAGATCATGGGAAACTACAAATGCTGCCACTGCGAGCATGAAACAGACAGCATTCACCTGATCACGTACTTCCAGGGCAAGCAGGAACGCGAAGAACTCGTCTGCGACACCTGTTACGCCGAGTGGCTGGAAGGGTTGAAAGGTTAAAGACAGTGCCCTACATGCTTAATTGCTCTCCCGGCGGCGACGGCAAGCCGTCGGGATCGGGAAAACACGCACGCCTTTAACCCCCGGATCGGCATGCCCGGGGGTTGGGGTGCGCAAGTGCAGCTGTCCCAGCTAGTGCGCTTACGAAACAACCTGATTATGGTCATCTGCCGCCAGCGACTTGTAACGGAGACGCAGCTCCCGTTTCAAAATTTTCCCGCTCGGATTGCGCGGCAGGCTGTCGGTAATAACCGCGTATTTGGGCGCCTTGAACGAGGACATCCGTTCCCGGCAAAACGTCAAAATTTCCTCCGCGGTCAGCGTCTCGCCCGCTTTCGGCACCACCACTGCCGTGACCGCTTCGATCCAATAGGGGTGCGGAACACCGATCACCGCTGCCTCTGACACTTTTGGATGGCGGTAGATCAATTCCTCTACTTCCCGGCTGGCGACGTTTTCCCCGCCGGTTTTGATCATGTCTTTTTTGCGGTCCACAATGGTGATGTATCCCTCTTCGTCCATGATGCCGAGATCGCCGCTGTGAAACCATCCATCACGAAATGCTTCCCGCGTTTTTTCCTCGTCGCGGAAGTAGCCGAGCATCGCATGGCTGGTCCGATGCACGATTTCCCCCACCGTTCCCGGAGGCACTTCGCGTCCGTGGTCGTCAATGATTTTCGTCTCCACGTTGAGCGCCGGTCTCCCGGCCGAACCTGCCTTGAGCAGTTGGTCCTCCGGCTTTAGCACGGTTGCCAAGGGAGCCACTTCCGTCTGTCCGTAAAAGTTGTAAAACCGTGCGTTGGGCAGCCGCGCGTTCAGCTCCTTGAGAATTTCCACCGGCATGATTGCCGCGCCGTAATAGCATGTTTTCAAGGAGGAAAGATCCCGTTCGAAATAATTCTGTATAGTATGTAAATTTAAACAACATTTCCCGGGCAAACCCAATAAATAAAAAAGGTCCCTGACCATGTCGATCAGGGAGAAGAACTCAAGGTTATGAGGTTGTCTTCTATATCATAGTATAGATAACTGTATATCTACAACCAGCATATTATTCCAATCAATATATGGAAAATGAGCGCTCACTGGCATAAAGCCGATGCGGGTCATAAGTCCTGCCCGCTCAACGTTTGCAAAAAAAGAACGGCGACTCGATCTGCAGTAGTAAGCCGCCGCAGGCCCCCAAGAAACACGGGTGCTTCGTCTACAGGATATATCAATGAGTACATACGAATCGATAGCAAATGGATGGATAGCGATGAAAACTTTGGCCCATTTTCCAAGAAAACCGTCCCCGGTTTGGTTCGTCCGACGCTTCACGCGGCTTATTCCTGCACGATCGGGGTCGGCTCCACAATGGACAGCGGGACTCCGTGCATGCCAAAAATTTGCCGGACCTGTATGTACTGGTGTACCGGCAGGTCTGGGAACAGAAAGGCGACTTCCCCGGTCGGCAGTGAAGTAATCATGCGCGGGATGGACCGCTTGTTCAATTCGCGGCGGATGGATGCCGCATCACGCCATGAAGCGGCGAAATAAATCGTGGGTGTAAAGGGTTCGGCATTCACTCTCAAAACACGCTCCTTTTTATGCTTCCTTTCTTATATCGGCGAAAATGGCCAACACTATAATTGTAATATATTACCAGCTAATTGGCACGTGCGTCCTTCCGTTTGCAGACAAACGGATGTTATTGTGTAACACCTTTCGACGTACTGGACTCAATTGTAAAAAAATATAAAATATCCAAAATTGGTGTTGACAATCTATTCCAGTTGCTTACCCTGATAAGGGAAACCATTCCGCTAAGGAGCATTTCGGGACCATGAAAAAGAAAATGATCACATTTGGCGGCGTCATCGCTGCTGTTCTTTTCGCCCTCCTGGCTGTCCATCATTTTTATACACGCGAAGTTGACACAAGTAAGGAACCAGATACCAGCAAAAAGGAACCGGCGGAATATTTACATATTACGGCCACCGCTTACAATAACGGGCAAAATGATGATGACGGGATTTCGTTGGTGTTGTACCTGTATTCCATTCGGGATCAAACCATGTCCGAAATCGCGAGGTTTCCGATCGACCCCGATTATCCGGTGGCTTTTGCCGATCTTCACGACAATAAGGTGTATTTTAGTGACAGCAATCCAGGGGAAGACTTTGATAATCTGAGAACGCCGAAAGTTAGGGAGGTTACATTTATTCGCCCTAAAACCCTGTATTTGATGGATTTAGATTTTGGAAATTATCAGCCGATCTACCATACGGATCAATTTGAAATCAGACTGACCAGGCAGCTTGACGCAAACCGTATCTTAATGACTTGGGATCCATTTATGGGTGCATCCAAACCCAGAACGTTACGAATGTTGTATCTCGACACTCAAAAAGTCGAAGATTTTGATGTTCCGGGTATTAAGGAAGTGAAATCCTTTTATCCGAGGGATAATGCTGAAGGAATATTTATTTTAGGGAGGGATCTCAATAACACATACGGTCTGTTTTATTATGACCTGGTTACCAAACAGGTAAGCAATCTATTTGAAAAGTACCCGCTTCCAAAAAATCATCGCAGTCTGGTCGACTTCGTTTACAGTATGAATTAAATCCCCGCCATGCCTCTGGCGGGGGTTTTGCGAAGGAGGCGTATTGCAATTGAAAAGAAAGCTATTTTTCCCTATTGGATTAATTGTTATGGCGCTGATTGTCGCTGGGATTTTCTATTTTTTCATTGAAAAAAATAAACGGTATTCATTTAGTGAAATTGTAAGCATCCATGAAGGAGATATTGCTGCAGTATTAGTGGATTCTGACTCAACAACAGAGTTCATCAGAGATCAACGTGAAATAAAAAAGTTTATGGCTTCTTTTTCAAAGGTGGAAGTAAGCA